>NZ_VMQU01000100.1 GCF_007714205.1 Mycobacterium helveticum
ATTTTCCCTTGCACGAAGGGCATTTCCGTGTCACGACACAGCCATCACCCACATCAGGCTGAAAAATCAGGGTCTGAGTCGGAGCGGGCGAGCCCGGCCAGTGCATACGCCGCAAGCAGTGCGCGGCAGGCCACATCGCCCGCAGGATTACTGCCGAATCGGAGCTGCCTTAGCGCGGAGAAACTGAGTACGTGCGTTCGGATTATCCGGCTGCAGGTGACCACGCCGAGGTTATCGAGCGTTGGGGGAATCCCGCCGAGTCCGAAGACAGAGCCCGAGTTGCCCTTCTCGCCGCGTCGTTGCGCGGCCTTTTCGATCTTATCGACCAGCTTGGGGCTCAACTCGTCCTTCTGATCGGCCATGACGGCCAGCAACTCGGTGCCGCCGAGCTGCACGCTCATGCCGACAGGATCCACTCGCGCTCCGCCTCTCCTCGGGGTGTCGTTGGATCCGTCCCGCTGGTTGGCGAGCACACCGATGATCTCCCCGACGAGCGCACTGCGGTAGCGGCCTTGGCGCGTGCGACGTGTGGAGTCCCACGATCCGAATACGACACTGCCCGGGCTCAGGTCAAGTAGGGCGCGAACGTTGGCGGGCGAGGCGTCACGCGCCGCCCGGTAGACCGGATCTCTTGTGACCGACTGTCCGCCAATCGTGCCAGCTCGGATGTGCCCGTCAAAAGCGCGGTGTGGAAGTTCAAGGTCTGTGTAGAGCGCGTCACCGCCGAGGTAGGCGACCTGTATGCGAGGAACGCGGCTAAGGATCGGATGGTCGTTGCGGATGTCCTGAAGGATGGCTGCTTCGATGCGGTTCAGCTGGCTCTGCTTCGAATCTACGACCGCTGTGGTCACCGGCTGGCCGTCAACAAATCTGCACTCATACGCGAATGTCGGCTTGTTGCCGTCGACATAGCGCGCCGGGGCGATGCCAGCGTGGGGACCTCCCGCTGGCGTGAGTTCGGTTAGGGAGGTGAGCGCGCTAGAGCCGCTTGGCGAGCAGGCATTGCGCAGCTGTGAGTAGGTGAGAGTGGGCATGCTGATCCTTTCAGTTGTTGCTATGTGTCAGGCGGTTCGAGACCGCTGGCGGTCTCGTTCATCGGATTTGTGCATCATGCGCCGAGGGTCCGACATGAGGGTGTCGGTTTGCCAGGGGTGTCTGGACGAAGTGCAGGTGTCAAGAACTGCATCGGGGGAAGTGCCTGGGGCGGTGCCGGCCATCGCCTCAGGTCAATGCTTAACCATTGCATATATGTCGACCCGTGACAAGCGCGCACACGACTACCGCTTGCTACAGTCGGTTGCCGCACTTCATCGAGGAATGCACTGGTTTAAGCGGTGTTTAACACGCAGCGGCGATTGCCGAACGGCAACTTCGGTAAGGGGGCGGGATGAACTCGTCCGCCCCCTTACAACACTGCTGAACAGCCTGCGACGTGCGCCATCGGGACCGGAGTGTGTCGACTTCCACGGTTATGGAGCCGGTTCGGCTGGAGTCTTGCCACGACCATCGGACCTGTTGCTAGCGATGGAACTTCCCGGCATGTCGTTCTGACCAGCTTTTGCATTGGCGCTTCGACAGCGATCGATGTGGAGGTCCTCACTGGCGTTTTGAGAAGTTGATGTGATCAAGGTTCCAGACGTCATCTGCGTTGCGCTGGTGCGCGCCGGTGGTAAAGGATGTCGGGCATGCGCGTCTACCTCGGTTCTGACCACGCCGGATTCGAGCTCAAGCAGCGGATCATCGAGCACCTCGCGCAAGCGGGCCACGAGCCGATCGACTGCGGTGCCTACCGCTACGACGCCGAGGACGACTACCCGGCGTTCTGTATCGCCGCCGCGACACGAACGGTCGCCGACCCCGAAAGCCTCGGGATCGTCCTGGGGGGATCCGGCAACGGCGAGCAGATGGCCGCGAACAAGGTGCCCGGAGCCCGCTGTGCGCTGGCGTGGAACGTCGAAATCGCCAAGCTGGCGCGCGAACACAACAACGCGCAGCTGATCGGCATCGGCGGTCGCATGCACACCGAGGAGGAGGCGCTGGCCATGGTGGACGCCTTCCTGGACACCCCGTGGTCGAAAGCCGAACGCCACCAACGGCGTATCGACATCCTCAGCGAGTACGAACGCACGCATCAGGCGCCACCGGTGCCCGGCGCTCCGGGCTGAGGCATGCCGGAAGGGCATACCCTGCACCGGCTGGCCCGGCTGCATCAACGTCGATTCGCCCGGGCACCGGTCGCGGTGTCCAGCCCGCAGGGCCGATTCGCCGGTTCGACTGTGGACGGCCGGGTGCTGCTGCGCGCCGGCGCTTGGGGCAAGCACCTGTTCCACCACTACGAGCCGGCTCGAGGCGGGCCGATCGTGCACGTGCACCTCGGCCTCTACGGTGCCTTCAGGGAATGGCGCGTTCCCTCGGGTG
Source organism: Mycobacterium helveticum (assembly GCF_007714205.1). GTDB lineage: Bacteria > Actinomycetota > Actinomycetes > Mycobacteriales > Mycobacteriaceae > Mycobacterium > Mycobacterium helveticum. The sequence continues at coordinate 2,419 of NZ_VMQU01000100.1, forward strand.
GCGAGGCGCTTCCCGAACCGGTCGGCCAGGTGCGGATGCGGATGGTTGGCGCCGACTACGGGACCGACCTGCGCGGCCCCACGGTGTGCGAGGTCATCGACGAAGCCCGGGTGAGTGACATCCTGGCCCGGCTGGGCCCCGACCCGTTGCGGAGCGACGCCGACCCGTCGTGGGCGTGGGGCCGAATCACGAAGTCGCGCAGGCCCATCGGGGCGCTGCTGATGGACCAGACCGTCATCGCCGGTGTCGGCAACGTCTACCGCAGCGAGTTGTTGTTCCGCCACCGCATCGACCCGTACCGGCCCGGCCGGGCAATCGGCGAGGCGGAGTTCGAGGGGGCGTGGACCGATCTGGTGGACTTGATGAAGGTCGGTTTGCGTCGCGGCAACATCATCACGGTGTCGGCCGAGCACGACCACGGTCCGCCGTCATACCTGCCCGGTCGGCCGCGGACCTACGTGTACCGGCGGACCGGCGAGCCGTGCCGGGTGTGCGGTGAGCCGATCAGCACGGCGGTACTGGAAGGCCGGAACATGTTCTGGTGCGCGGCCTGCCAGCAGTGACGCGACGCGAGGGCCGACGCGACCGGCGGGAACCCCGCGGAAGGACTGCTGGGGTCGCCTGTTGGAGCTGAGCCCGCCCGGTTGGACGCGATACCGTTTACTTAACAAGAGAAGATCCGTCGGTGCAGGATCGTCCGTGAATTTCGGGCGGGAGCAGTTCGCCGAGGATCGCGGCGGTGCCGGTGTGGTCGGCGTCATCGCGAGGTCTCGGGAGGAAAACCCAGGTGGCTGGTGTTCGTTCGGCGAGCGGCCCGGAGGTATCGGGCGGATGGCAGTCCGTCCGGGCCCTGCCCGTAATCGGTGGCCGCCGAGTACATCAGCCAGCGGATCGCGTAGTGCACGCACAGGTGGCCATAGACTTCCTGGATCACCCCGTCGGGCAACTTGGAGCGCAGCACCAGCCCCGGGCCGCGCTGATGGGTTTTCAGCTCGTCGAAGGCGGTTTCGATCTCCCAGCGCTCGGCGTCGAGCCGGGCGAGTTCGGAGGCCGGCGCCGCGAAGGGATCGGTGATGGTGGTGATCAGCCGGCAGGTGCGGTTCGCGGTTTGGGGGCCAGGGTCGAGGGTGTACTCGAGGACTCGCACGTCGATGCCGTCGGTGTCGTTGCGCCGCGCTGTGGTCCCCGGATAGATACGTGAAGCGAAAGATCCGTCGCGGTAACACTTTTCGACAGGCAGCAGGGCGCTGGACCTGATCCGCCACAACAGGTCCGCGCCGGTGCCGGCCGCTTTGGCCCACAGCGGGTAGCTGAAGAACCCGCCATCAGCCGACACCAGCATGCCCGGCCGCAGCGACCGCAGTACCTGCTCGGCCAGTGCCTGTTCGCCCTGCCGGTAGGAACCGACCGCGGCATCGAGGATCGCCTTCGACCCGCACTCGGCCAATCCCAGCACCCGCACCTGCGGGAACGCGCCGCCACGGTGCTCCCCGCGCGAGGAACCCGGCCGGCCGAACCGCGCCTCGTTGGCCTCGGTGTCGGCGGTGTCCAGACACAGCCCGTCCACGCTCATCAACCGCCACGACCGATAGAAACCACCGGCGGTCTGCGGAGCGGTCAACGGCACCACCGCCTTGTCGAACAGTGCCCGCAGCGGCTCGGGCCCCAGTCGCTTGCGTGCCTGGAACAACGCCGCCTTGGTCGGCACCGGCCATTGCTGTGACCAACCCGAAGCCCACGAATGCCCCGCGACCAGCATTCGCATCACCTCCTCGTAGGAGGACGTCGAAAACAACGCCAGGCCGAGCACGTAGTAGACCACCACCCGCGCAGGCAACAACCGGTGCCGCTTCTCGCCCCGGCCGCACTCAGCAAGCACTTCATCGATCATCTCGGGCGGAAACGCCCTGGTCAACATGCCCAGTGAGAGGTAATCGGACAAGCGGTGATCATGCTCCGGCTTGACCCACCCAGCCCGTGGCACGCCGCAAGAATAGCCGGTGTGTCATCTTAAGTAAACGGTTTGTGTTTAACGTGGCCTTGTTGGGGTATCCGTCGATATGTTGAAAACACTTCCACGAATGGCCGCAACGATTTTTGCGGCCCTCATCGGCCTCGGCCTCGCAGGACTGGGAGGCGCGGTGTCGGCGCAGGCGCAGCCCGGGCCTTTCCCACGGTGGTGCCCAGGAGAATCCTGGAATCCGGGCTGGGGCAATAACTGGGACTCCGGGCATTGTCACGACAACTGGGGCGGACCCGGCGGACCCGGCGGACCCGGTTGGCCGGGCGGCCCCGGTGGACCGGGTGGTTTCGGTGGCCCGGGTGGACCGCCTGGTCCCGGTGGCCCGGGTGGACCGCCTGGTCCCGGTGGTCCCGGTGGTCCCGGTGGCCCCGGATGGAGCCTCCCTTGACCCTGCCGCTAACCCTGCGGCGCTGACCGCCAACGATCGATATCCGAAAAACCGCACCCTGCCGAAGACGGTCTGGCCCGAAGACGGTCTGGCCCGAAGACGGTCTGGCAGGGTGCGGTTATCGCGGAGTCCGCTCGATAACCCCCAGCGTCGCGTAGACCTCGTTACTGAGGGACACGCTGCGCGGGTCGGCGTTGGCCTTCGTGGCGTCGAAGCGGTTCATCACATACGCGTAGCCGATTCGGTGCTCGAGGTCGACGAACCCGAACGACCCGCCGAGCCCGCCGTGACCGAAGATCCCGGGGTTCGGCCCGTTGACGCGGCGTTGGTTGAGCATGTAGCCCAGACCCCACCCGTGGTCGGCGACGCGGGGGCCGAGCACCAGATCGGTTTCGGTGCCGCCCTGGCACACCCGGACCAGGTCCATGTGCTCGCGGCTGAGTATCTTCTCCTGGGCCAGCGCGTTGTAGAACGTCGCCAGCCCCAGTGCCGACACCTGCCCGTTGGTGCCGGGGAACTCCAGCTGACGCCACAGCTGCAGGTCGTGTGAGCCCAGTTCGTCGTCGGGGGCGAAACCCATCGAGATCGACAGCCCTGCCTTGGGGTGTTCGGCAAGGCTGGTGGGGTAGCCCGGGGCCTGGGCGTCGGCCAGCAGGTCGCGGGCGTGCGGCTTGTGGACGCGATCGGCGCACCGGCGCTGGTCGGCCGCGGACAGGCCGATGTGGACGTCGGCGCCGAACGGCTCGGCGATCTCGGTGCGCAGGTACTGGCCGATCGTCCGGCCGGTGACCCGGCGGAACACCTCGCCGAGGATGAAACCGAAGGTGGTCATGTGGTAGCCCTGGGCGGTGCCCGGCTCCCACCAGGGTTCGGCGGCGGCCAGTTGCGCGCAGACGTGATCCCAGTCGGCGACTTCCTCCCAACCCATCCGGTTGCGCGGCCCGATCACCCCAGAGCGGTGGCTCATCACCATCGCGAGCGTGATGTCCCGTTTGCCGGCCTGCCCGAACTCGGGCCAGTAGCGCGCCACCGGGGCCTGCAGGTCCAGCTCGCCCCGGTCGGCCAGTTGGTGGACGCAGGTCGCCGACAGGCCCTTGGTGCCCGACAGGACGGTGGTCAGGGTGTCCTGCCGCCAGGGCCGGGTGCCCGCCGCGTCGGCCGAGCCGCCCCAGAGATTGACGACCAGGTCGCCGTCCACCCAGGCCGCGACGGCCGCACCGACTTCGTTGCGCAAGGCGAAGTTGCGCGCGAACGCTTCACGCACCCGGACGAAGTCCGGCGCGCAGAAGCCGTGGATGGCAGTGTCTGTTCCGGCGTCGTTCATGGCGCCCTTCTACTGAGCAGATACCTAGCCCGAGCGGGCGACGGGAATCGAACCCGCGTAGCTAGTTTGGAAGACTAGGGCTCTACCATTGAGCTACGCCCGCATGATTTAGTCGAGCCAGACTGTATCCGCCCGCCGAGATCTAATCTAATCGACGCGGTTTCGTGATGGTTCCGTGAGGCTGTGGGCGGCTGCGCAGCCGGCACGGTCGGGCCGTAGGATCGCCTGGTCAGTGCGGGGTGTAGCGCAGCTTGGTAGCGCATCCGCTTTGGGAGCGGAAGGCCGCAGGTTCAAATCCTGTCACCCCGACCAGCGCGACCGGCCCCGCGCCGCAGCTGCGCCGGCACAGCGAGCCACCAACAGCGAGCCACCAACAGCGAGCAGAAACAAACACCGAGGAGCACACCCGTGAAGAGCAGCGTCGAGCAGTTGAGCCCCACCCGGGTGCGCATCAACGTGCAGGTGCCTTTCACAGAACTCGAGCCCGACTTCCAGCGGGCCTACAAGGAGCTGGCCAAGCAGATACGGCTGCCCGGCTTCCGGCCCGGCAAGGCGCCGGCGAAGTTGCTGGAGGCGCGCTTCGGACGGGAGGCGATGCTCGATCAGGTGGTCAGCGAGGCGCTGCCCGCCCGGTACGGACAGGCCGTCATGGAGTCGGAGGTCCAGCCGATCGGCCAGCCCGAGATCGCGGTCACCAGGAAGGAATACGGCCAGGATCTGGCCTTCACCGCCGAGGTCGACGTCCGCCCCCGGATCGCCCTTCCGGATTTGGGCGCGCTGACGGTCTCGGTGGACCCGGTCGAGGTCGGCGACGACGACGTCGACGCCGAACTGCAGTCGCTGCGGGCCCGGTTCGGCACCCTCAGCGGGGTGGACCGGCCGGTGGCCGTCGGCGACTTCGTCTCGATCGACCTGTCGGCCACCGTCGACGGCGAAGAAGTCCCGAATGCCGCAGCCGAGGGCCTGTCTCACGAGGTCGGTTCCGGCCGGCTCATCGCCGGCCTCGACGACGCGCTGGTCGGCCTGTCCGTCGACGAGTCCCGGGAGTTCACCGCCACGCTGGCCGCCGGCGAGCACGCCGGGAAGGACGCCCAGGTCACCGTCACGGTCAGGTCGGTCAAGCAACGCGAACTGCCCGAGCCCGACGACGAGTTCGCGCAACTGGCCAGCGAGTTCGACACCATCGAAGAGCTGCGTTCGAATCTGCGCGAGCAGGTGCAGCGGGCCAAGCGGGCCCGGCAAGCCGAGCAGATTCGCGACGCCACGATGGACGCGCTCCTCGAGCAGGTCGACGTGCCGCTGCCGGAGGCGGTCGTGCAGTCCCAGTACGAGAGCGCCGTGCACAACGCGCTCAGCAGCCTGGGCCACGACGACGCCAAGCTCGCCGAGGCGCTCGCCCAGCAGGGCAAGTCGCGCGAGGAGTTCGAGGCCGAGGCCCGCGAGGCGGCGGAGAAGGACGTCAAGCGGCAGCTGCTGCTGGACGCGCTGGCCGATGACCTGCAGATCGAGGTGGGCCAGGACGACCTGACCGAACGGCTGGTCGTCACGTCTCGCCAGTACGGCATCGAGCCGCAGCAGCTGCTCGCCTACATGCAGGAGAACAACCAGCTACCGTCGATGTTCGCCGACGTGCGGCGCGGTCTGGCCGTCGCCGCGGTGGTCGAGGCCGCGACGGTCACCGACACCGACGGGAATACGATCGACACCAGCGAGTTCTTCGGCAAGCGCCCGCAGGGCGGCGAGGCCGGGGCCGCCGGGGACGCCGAACCGGCCGGCGAAGCCGGGGGGGCCGACGAAACCGGCCCGGAAGCCGAGCCGGCGATCGCGGCCGGCACGCAAGAATGACCCGTCGTATGACGCTCTGAGCGAACGTGCCCGGTTGAGGGGGCGCGCGACCGCCCCGCGGCGGGCTCGGTTGGTTAGGGTCGGTTCATACGTAACTCGAGAAAGCAGGTAACCCAGTCGTGACTGACATGCGTTCGAACTCGCAGGGTCTCAACCTCACGGACTCGGTCTATGAGCGCTTGCTGTCCGAGCGCATCATTTTCCTGGGTTCAGAGGTGAACGACGAAATCGCCAATCGGCTGTGCGCGCAGATCCTGCTCCTCTCGGCCGAGGACGCCACGAAGGACATCTCGCTGTACATCAACTCCCCGGGCGGATCGATCAGCGCGGGGATGGCGATCTACGACACCATGGTCCTGGCGCCCTGTGACATCGCGACCTATGCGATGGGCATGGCCGCCTCGATGGGCGAGTTCCTGTTGGCGGCCGGCACCAAGGGCAAGCGCTACGCGCTGCCGCACGCCCGCATCCTGATGCACCAGCCGTTGGGCGGGGTGACCGGCAGCGCGGCCGACATCGCCATCCAGGCCGAGCAGTTCGCCGTCATCAAGAAGGAGATGTTCCGGCTGAACGCCGAGTTCACCGGGCAGCCGATCGAGCGGATCGAGGCGGACTCCGACCGGGACCGTTGGTTCACCGCGCAGGAAGCCCTCGAATACGGATTCGTCGACCACATCATCACCCGCGCCGCCCACATCGTTAACGGAGAAGCCCAGTGAACCCTCAGACCCAGCCCCAGGCGCGGTACATCCTGCCGTCGTTCATCGAGCACTCCAGCTTCGGTGTCAAGGAGTCCAACCCCTACAACAAGCTGTTCGAGGAGCGCATCATCTTCCTCGGCGTCCAGGTCGACGACGCGTCGGCCAACGACATCATGGCGCAGCTGCTGGTGCTGGAGTCGCTGGACCCCGACCGCGACATCACCATGTACATCAACTCGCCGGGCGGCGGGTTCACGTCGCTGATGGCGATCTACGACACCATGCAGTACGTGCGCGCCGACATCCAGACGGTCTGCCTGGGCCAGGCCGCGTCGGCCGCGGCGGTGTTGCTGGCCGCCGGAACACCCGGCAAGCGGATGGCGCTGCCCAATGCGCGGGTGCTGATCCACCAGCCGTCGCTGTCGGGCGTGATCCAGGGCCAGTTCTCCGATCTGGAAATCCAGGCCGCCGAGATCGAGCGGATGCGCACGCTGATGGAGACGACGCTGGCCCGTCACACCGGCAAGGACCCCGCGGTGATCCGCAAGGACACCGACCGGGACAAGATCCTGACCGCCGAAGAGGCCAAGGACTACGGGATCATCGACACCGTGCTCGAGTATCGGAAGCTCTCCGCGCAGAAATCCTGATCGTTCCGGGGGTGCATCCGCCGCGCTTGCACACCGCGGACGCACCGAACGTGAACTGACGGCGGGTTTCCGGCGGCCGATTCTCGCCATGAGAACACGCTCGGCGGGCGCACGGCGCCGGGTCTTTCCGCGTTTTCCCGCGCCCGGCCGCGTGGTGCAGCTCCAGGGTGGTGACCATCCCACCCACAGCCCCACCCACGCCCCGACCCTGGGTGCGTCGAGCCCGCGGGCCTCGGTCGGGTAACGACCGCAACACGCCAGGACACGCGCCGCGCGTCTCGACGAGTGACAGGCGTTGTCGGGCTATATGTTGCTTCCAGACGGACACGACATGAATACCACTGACGCGATTCGACGCTATTTGTCGCGGCAGGCCCGAGCAAGCGGGTAGCGTCGGGGTTTACCACACGGGACAGCAAGACGGACGGCGAACAGGAAGTAGGCCCTCAGCACCATGGCGCGCATCGGAGACGGCGGCGACCTGCTTAAGTGCTCGTTCTGCGGGAAGAGCCAGAAGCAGGTCAAAAAACTCATTGCTGGTCCCGGTGTGTACATCTGCGATGAATGCATCGATCTGTGTAACGAGATCATCGAAGAGGAACTCGCCGACGCCGACGACGTCAAGCTCGACGAACTGCCCAAGCCGGCCGAGATTCGCGAGTTTCTGGAGGGATACGTCGTTGGGCAGGACACCGCCAAGCGGACGCTGGCCGTTGCGGTCTACAACCACTACAAGCGAATCCAGGCCGGCGAGAAGAGCCGCGACTCCCGGTCGGAGCCGGTCGAGCTGACCAAGTCCAACATCTTGATGCTGGGGCCCACCGGTTGCGGCAAGACCTACCTGGCCCAGACGCTGGCCAAGATGCTCAACGTCCCGTTCGCCATCGCCGATGCCACCGCGCTGACCGAGGCCGGCTACGTCGGCGAGGACGTCGAGAACATCCTGCTCAAGCTCATCCAGGCCGCCGACTACGACGTCAAGCGCGCCGAGACCGGCATCATCTACATCGATGAGGTCGACAAGATCGCCCGCAAGAGCGAGAACCCGTCGATCACCCGCGACGTCTCCGGCGAGGGTGTGCAGCAGGCGCTGCTGAAAATCCTCGAGGGCACCCAGGCGTCGGTGCCCCCACAGGGCGGCCGCAAGCACCCGCACCAGGAGTTCATCCAGATCGACACCACGAACGTGCTGTTCATCGTCGCGGGTGCGTTTGCCGGGCTGGAGAAGATCATCTACGAGCGCGTCGGCAAGCGTGGTCTGGGCTTCGGCGCCGAGGTCCGCTCCAAGGCCGAGATCGACACCACCGACCATTTCTCCGACGTGATGCCCGAGGACTTGATCAAGTTCGGCCTGATCCCCGAGTTCATCGGGCGGCTGCCGGTCGTCGCCTCGGTGACCAACCTGGACCGCGAATCGCTGGTCAAGATCCTGTCCGAGCCGAAGAACGCGCTGGTCAAGCAGTACACTCGGCTCTTCGAGATGGACAATGTCGAGCTGGAGCTCACCGACGATGCGCTGGAAGCGATCGCCGACCAGGCGATCCACCGCGGCACCGGCGCCCGGGGCCTGCGGGCCATCATGGAAGAAGTCCTGCTGCCCGTCATGTACGACATCCCGAGTCGCGACGACGTCGCCAAGGTCGTGGTGACCAAGGAGACCGTGCAGGACAACGTGCTCCCGACGATCGTGCCGCGCAAGCCGTCGCGCAGCGAGCGCCGCGACAAGAGCGCCTGATCAATCGCGGACGGGCGGGCGTACCCGCGCATTCGTAGGCCGTTGAGCGCGCGTGCCCGACGACGGTGAGGCGGTCCCACGCCCCCAGGCGCGTGCACTGGACCTGCTGAACTTTCTGCTGGCCGACGTTCGCGACGGCCTGGGCCCGTACCTGTCGATCTATCTGTTGCTCACCCACCACTGGGACCAGGCGTCGATCGGGCTGGTCATGGCGGTGGGAGGTATCGCGGGGATCGCCGCGCAGACGCCGGCCGGCGCCTGGGTGGACAGGACGACGGCCAAGCGGGCGCTGCTCGTCGGCGGCGCCCTGACGATCACCGCCGGATCGCTGGCAATGCCGTTGTTTCCGGGTCGGTACGCGATCTCGCTGCTGCAAGTCCTCACCGGGATCGCCGGCTCAATCTTCGCGCCGGCGCTGGCCGCGATCACCCTGGGTATGGTCGGTCCACGCTTGTTCTCCCGTCGCATCGGACGCAACGAATCTTTCAACCACGCCGGAAATGCTTCGGCCGCAGCCATTACCGGCGCACTGGCCTACTTCTTGGGGCCCGCCGCGGCGTTCTGGGTGCTCGCCGCGATGGCCGTCGGAAGCGTGGCGGCCACCCTGCGGATCCCGGGCGACGCGATCGACCACGACGTCGCCCGCGGCATGGACCACGCCCGCGGGGAGCCCCATCCGCACCCGTCCGGGATGACCGTGTTGCTGCACAACCGCCGACTGATGATCTTCGCCGCGACGGTGATCGCCTTCCACTTCGCCAACGCCGCCATGCTCCCGTTGGTCGGCCAGCTACTGGCGCTGCACAACAAAGAGGTCGGGACCGCGCTGATGGCGGTCTGCATCGTGGCCGCCCAGGTCGTCATGGTTCCGGTGGCCTACGTGGCCGGGGCCAAGGCCGACTCGTGGGGGCGCAAGCCGATCTTCCTGGCGGGCTTCGCGGTCCTGGCCGTCCGCGGCTTTCTCTACACCTTGTCGGACAACTCCTATTGGCTGGTCGGCGTGCAACTGCTCGACGGGGTGGGAGCCGGCGTGTTCGGCGCGCTTTTTCCGCTCGTCGTCCAGGACGTGACGCACGGGACCGGCCGGTTCAACGTCAGCCTGGGCGCGGTGACGGCCGCGACGGGGATCGGGGCCTCGGTGTCGAATCTGGCCGCGGGCTCGATCGTGGTGGCGGCGGGCTACCACGCGGCCTTCGCCTCCCTCGGGGCCCTCGCGGCGGCCGGTTTTGTGCTGTATTCGGTCGCGATGCCGGAAACGGCGCCCGCCGATCCGGGCGCCGGGAACAGGGTGTCCGGAACCGGTCTGCGCGGCTTCAGGCGCCCGACGTGACCAATCCCACAGTTTTGCGACGGCGTGCCCGCAATGCCTCGCTGACGAGGGCTTTTCGTGGGCTTTTCGGGGAAAGCTGGCGGCGCGGAAGTCGTCGAACACCGTCATGCGGGCCGAAATCCGGTGCCATAATTGGTACTACGAGTGACATGAAAGCGCGAGGACGCGGTAATTGCCCCGACTGCGCGTAGCCTATGGCTGCGGTGCAGTGCCTGTCTGGTTAACAAGTGGAGGCGTAGAGGTGGATCCGAACGGCGGCGGAGCCGGATCAGATTCCCATGGCGGGGCGTCTCAGCGTGGGAGCGACCACCAGCGTCTGGAACAAGTCGTCATCCGATTCGCCGGTGACTCCGGCGACGGGATGCAGCTGACCGGTGACCGGTTCACCGTGGAAGCCGCGCTTTTCGGCAATGACTTGGCCACCCAGCCGAACTATCCCGCCGAGATCCGCGCCCCGGCAGGGACGCTGCCCGGGGTCTCGTCCTTCCAGATCCAGATCGCCGATCACGACATCCTGACCGCCGGTGACCGGCCCGACGTCCTGGTCGCGATGAACCCCGCGGCGCTCAAGGCCAACATCGGTGACCTGCCGCGCGGCGGCATGGTGATCGCCAACACCGACGATTTCACCAAACGCAACCTGACCAAGGTGGGCTACGCCAGCAATCCCCTCGAGTCCGGCGAGTTGTCCGAGTATGTGGTGCACCCCGTTCCGATGACGACGCTGACCCTCGGTGCCGTCGAGACGATCGGGGCCTCCAAGAAGGACGGCGAGCGCGCCAAGAACATGTTCGCGTTGGGTCTGCTGGCGTGGATGTACGGTCGACCGATCCAGTCCAGCGAGAACTTCATCCGGGAGAAGTTCGTCCGCAAGCCCGATGTCGCGGAGGCCAACGTGCTGGCCCTGAAGGCGGGCTGGAACTACGGCGAGACCACCGAGGCCTTCGGCACCACCTACGAGGTTTCCCGGGCCAGCCTGCCGGCCGGCGAATACCGCCAGATCTCGGGTAACACCGCGCTGGCCTACGGCATCGTCGCCGCGGGACGGCTGGCCGACATCCCCGTCTTGCTCGGCAGCTACCCGATCACGCCGGCGTCGGACATCCTGCACGAGCTGTCCAAGCACAAGAACTTCGACGTCATCACCTTCCAGGCCGAAGACGAGATCGGCGGTATCTGCGCGGCGATCGGCGCCGCCTACGGTGGTGCGCTCGGAGTCACCAGCACGTCCGGGCCGGGTATTTCACTGAAGTCGGAGGCGCTGGGCCTCGCCGTGATGACCGAACTCCCGCTGATCGTCATCGACGTGCAGCGGGGCGGCCCCTCCACCGGCCTGCCGACCAAGACCGAGCAGGCCGACCTGCTGCAGGCGCTGTACGGCCGCAACGGAGAGTCGCCGGTGGCGGTACTCGCCCCGCGGACTCCCTCCGACTGCTTTGCGACAGCACTCGAGGCGGTGCGCATCGCGGTTTCGTACCACACACCGGTGATCGTGCTGTCCGACGGCGCGATCGCCAACGGTTCGGAGCCCTGGCGGATTCCCGACGTCGACGAGCTGCAACCCATCACGCACGCCTACGCCAAGGCCGGCGAGCCGTTCCAGCCCTACGCTCGCGATCCTGAGACGCTCGCCCGCCAATTCGCCATTCCGGGCACCCCCGGCCTGGAGCACCGCATCGGCGGCCTGGAGGCGGCGAACGGTTCGGGCAACATCTCCTACGAGCCAGCGAACCACGACCTGATGGTCCGGCTGCGCCAGGCCAAGATCGACGGGATCGCCGTCCCCGACCTCGAGGTCGACGATCCGACCGGAGACGCCGAGTTGCTGCTGATCGGGTGGGGAAGTTCCTACGGCCCGATCGGGGAAGCCTGCCGGCGCGCGCGACGCAGGGGTGTCAAGGTCGCCCACGCTCACCTGCGCTACCTCAGCCCGTTCCCGGCGAACCTGGGCGAGGTGCTGCGGCGCTACCCGAAGGTGGTGGCGCCGGAAATGAACCTGGGCCAGCTGGCGCTGTTGCTGCGCGGCAAATATCTGGTGGACGTGCAGTCGGTCACCAAGGTTCAGGGTGTCGCGTTCCTGGCCGACGAGGTGAGCCGACTCATCAACGCCGCACTGGGCGGAACATTGGCCGAAATTGAGCAAGACAAGACGATGGGCGCCAGAATGGCGGCAGCGACGGTCGGTGCGGGAGCGAGCTCGTGACATGCGCGGCGACGATGCAGAGCGAAGCGATGAGGAGGAGCGGCGCTCGTGACATGCGCGGCGACGATGCAGAGCGAAGCGATGAGGAGGAGCGGCGCTCGTGACTGACGTGATCGACAATCTGGTAGGCACGGACCTCGGGGTGACTCCGAGGCCGACCAAGAACACGGGCGTGCCCACCACTGATCAGCCGCAAAAGGCCAAGGACTACACCAGCGACCAGGAAGTCCGGTGGTGTCCGGGCTGTGGTGACTACGTCATCCTCAACACCATCCGCAACTTTCTGCCCGATCTGGGGCTGCGTCGCGAGAACATCGTCTTCGTCAGTGGCATCGGCTGCTCCAGCCGGTTCCCGTACTACCTGGAAACGTACGGCTTCCACTCGATTCACGGGCGTGCGCCCGCCATCGCGACGGGTCTGGCGATCGCCCGCGAGGATTTGTCGGTGTGGGTGGTCACCGGCGACGGCGATGCGTTGTCCATCGGCGGGAACCACCTGATCCATGCGCTGCGCCGCAACGTCAACATCACCATTCTGCTTTTCAACAACCGGATCTACGGGCTGACGAAGGGCCAGTATTCGCCCACCTCCGAGGTCGGCAAGATCACCAAGTCGACACCGATGGGATCGCTGGACCAGCCGTTCAACCCGGTGTCCTTGGCGCTGGGCGCCGAGGCGACCTTCGTCGGTCGCGCGCTGGACTCCGACCGCACCGGGCTGACCGAGGTGCTGCGCGCGGCCGCCGAGCACCGCGGCGCCGCCGTGGTCGAAATCCTGCAGGACTGCCCGATCTTCAACGACGGTTCGTTCGACGCGCTGCGCAAGGAGGGCGCCGAGGAGCGGGTGATCAAAGTCCGCCACGGCGAGCCGATCGTGTTCGGCGCCAACGGCGAATACTGCGTGGTGAGGTCGGGATTCGGTCTCGACGTCGCCAAGACCGCCGATGTGGCGGCCAAGGAGATCGTCGTGCACGACGCGCACGCCGACGACTCCGCGTACGCCTTCGCCCTGTCGCGGCTGTCCGACCAGAACCTCGAGCACACCGTGCTGGGCATCTTCCGCGACATCAACCGGCCCACCTACGACGACGCGGCCCGAGCGCAGGTCCGCGCCGCCCGCGACGCGGCCCCGTCCGACCGCGTCGCGCTGCAGTCGCTGCTACGCGGGCGCGACACCTGGACCGTCGACTAGAGGTGGCAGAGCAGATGCCGGACGCAGTGTCGCTTGCCGGGGTGGTACTTGCCGGCGGGGCGTCGCAGCGCATGGGCCGCGACAAGGCCAATCTGCCCGTTCCGGGGCCCGCGGGGACTTCCGGCGCGTCCACCATGATCGAGCAGGTGGTCGGTGTCATCGGGCAGCGCTGCGAGCCGGTTTTCGTCATGGCCGCGCAGGGTCAGCCGCTGCCCGCGCTGCAGGCTCGCATCGTGCGCGATGAACTCCGGGGCCTTGGACCCTTGCCGGCGACCGCCCGCGGACTGCGTGCGGCGGCGGATGCGGGCGCCGGGCTGGCCTTCGTGTGCGCGGTCGACATGCCCCTGCTGGCCGTGGACCTGATCGACGATCTCGTTCGCCGCGCCACCGAGACCAACGCCGAAGTGGTGCTGCCCTGGGACGGACAGGACCACTACCTTGCGGCGGTGTACCGGACTGACCTGGCCGACCGGGCCGACGCGCTGGTGGCCGGCGGTGCCCGCAGGATGAGCGCCTTGGTCGACGCCTCGGACGCCCAGCGGGTCGTGATGGTGGATTCGCGGTCGCTGACCAACGTCAACACGGACGCCGACCTGCGCGCCTTGGCCTAGCAACCCCGACATCGACCGCCGCCGTGCCCGTTTGATCCACCCCGGCACACCGTGCCCGGGTTGTCGCAAAGAAAAGGCATCACAGCACCGCGTCGGCCAGGCGGTCGACCTGGTCGATATCGGCCACGCACGGATGGAACACCAGCCCGTCGAAGCCCAGGTCGCGGTAGGCGACCACGGTCTGCGCCGCACCCCGGGGTGAGGCGAGCATGTCGGCGACGTTGAGCCGGGCGTAGTCGGGGTTGAAGCCGTAGTAGCGCTGCAGGTGGCGCGACCGGTCGCGACGGTGCCGGGGTCACCGAGGGCGAAGTTGACACTGGCCTGAAGCCGGGGGCGCCCCGAGCGGCCCGCTTGCGTCCACGCCGCACGTACCCGGTCGGCGAGTACCGATTGGTTGGCGTAGTCGCGCAGCGCTCCGGCGGTCCAGCCGTCACCGATTGTCGCGGCGCGGCGGATCGTCGCATCCGCCCGCCCACCGAACAGGATCGGAATCCGCGCCGGCGCAGCGCCGAGCGCCGTGTCGCCCGAAACGGGTGTGCCTGCGAACGCATCGCGCAGTACGGCGACGGTCTGGTCGAGGATGCGCCCGCGCCGGCCATAGTCGACGCCGGCAGCGGTGTAGTCGTCGGGTCGGCTCCCGATGCCCAGCCCGAGGGTGAGCCGACCGCCCGACGCGTCGGCGAGGGTGGTGACTTGCTTGGCGAGCAGCACTGCGGGGTACAGCGGAGCCAGCAGCACGTTGGTCATCAACCCGATCTCGGTGGTCGCGCCCGCGGCCACCGACAGCGCGACGATCGAGTCGAGGCTTTCGTAGACCAGCCGGTCGATCGCGGCCAGTTGGGCGAACCCGCGCCGCTCGGCTCGGCGGGCCCATTCGGCGGTCAACACACCGGGCACGTGCGCGATATGGCTGGGTAGTCCTATTCCGATGCGCATGGGGATCGCTCCTTCAGGGGTTCACTGAATCGAAGACGTCGTCGTAGTGGCCGTCGCGGACGGCGAATCGCACCCGCTTGGCGGCATCCACTACGATCTCGTCGGCGTCGGGTTGGCTGCGCAGCAGCGACATCGTCTCGGCGACAAAGGCTTTCAGCGACATCGCGGTGGGTCCGCGTTCCCGGCCGGCGAGCATGTCGGTCTCGACCTGCGGCGGGATGATCTCGATCACCTGGATCGGAGTGCGGCGCAGTTGGCGGCGCAGCGACTGGGTGTAGGCGTGCAGGCCTGCCTTGGTCGCCGAGTAGGTCGGCGCGAGCGCTTTGGGCACGAACGCCAAGGCGGAGGTGACGTTGACGATCGCGGCGCGCGGCTGCCCGAGCAGGGTCGGTAGCAGTGCCGCGGTGAGCCGCATCGGCCCCAGCAGGTTGACGGCCACGGTCATGCCGGCGATCTCGGGCAGGGCAGGATCGCCGGTCAACAGGTCCTCGGTCCGCATGACGCCCGCGTTGTTGACCACGACATTCAGGCCGGGGTGGCGGCCGGGCAGTTCGGCGGCCAACCGGCCGATGCCATCCGGCTCCGCCAGGTCCAGCCGGAGGTATTCGATACCCGGGTTTGCCTCGGCGACGGCCCGCAGCGCTTCGAGACGGCGCCCGGCGATCACGACCCGGTTGCCCGCTCGATGCAAAGCTTCGGCCAGGCCGCGGCCGATTCCGCTGCCGCCGCCGGTGACCAGGATGGTGTTGCCCGTCAGGTCCATGCAGTCCAGGCTGACAGCGCGAGCGTCGAAACTACGATCACTTCATCGAGATTGGGCAGAAGTCCTCATATTGGGGGTATCAGACGGATACTTTTCCTCGTGATCGACGATCTGGACGCGCAGATCCTGCATGCTCTCCAGTTGGCCCCCCGGGTTTCGTTTCGCCGGGTCGCCGGCGTGGTCGAGGCCACTGAGCAAACGGTCGCCCGGCGCTATCACCGGCTGCGCCGCGACGGCGTGGTGCGTGTTGTCGGATTGGAGAACCGGTGGGCGGACGGCGAAGCGAGCTGGGTGTGCCGCATGCGCGCCGCACCCGACCGCATATCGCAGCTGGCCGACGCGCTGGTGCGCCGCCGCGACGTGTCCCACGCCAACGTGCTGGCCGGATGGACCGACCTGGTCTGCGTCGTCCGGGCGCCGCTGGGCGATACGCGCGAGGACCTCCTGCCCCGGCTACTGCCACGAACGACTTCGGTCACCGACATCACCATCGATCTGCTGCTGCATTCGTTCGGCCACCCCGCAACCGCACCGTGGACCGGCTACGGGCACACGCTGTCCGACCGGCAAGCCGAGGAGATCCTGGCCGAGCGGACCGGCCCGGTGTCCTGCGCTCAACGGTTCTCGCTGACCGCAGAGGACCGCCACATCCTCGAGGCACTCGCCGAAGACGGCCGCACACCGCAGTCCCGGCTCGCCGCACGCACTGGTTGGTCGGTCTCGCGGGTGGGCAGGCGGATCGCGGCGCTGGAAGCCTGCGGTGCGCTGCTCTACGACGTCGACGTGCTGCCCGAGCGGCTCGGCAACCAGCTCAGCGCCATGCTCTGGCTGACGGTGGCCCCCCGCGACCTACATCGCGTCGGCGAGCTGATCGCGGCACACGACCACATCGCCTTCGCCGGCGCGGTCAGCGGGACCAAAAACCTGATGGCGATCGCCATCTGCCGAGACACCGACGATCTGTACCGATACCTCAGCGAGCAACTCGGGCAGATCGAGGCGATCCTCGGGTACGAGGTCAACATCCGCACTCAGCGCCTCAAGCAACACGGATCGCTGGTGGCCCACGGCAGGCTGATCAACCCCCGCCCGGCCCGCACCGCGCGCTGAGCGATTCGCCTCGGCGGCGGCGCCAGTGGTCGTTGTGGACCGTCTGCTGCCACATCGGGGACCCCTCGGCCGCGCGGCTGACCGTGAGCCGGGGCCATTCACCCGCGGCGTTTCGATCATCGCTCGCGCCGGCAATTCGCATCGTTCGCGGTTTATTGGCGTCCAGCGAATTCGCTTTGTCATTCCGACAGCAATCCGCGCAGGCAGCGGTGGGTGCCATTACCACCGAAAAATCCTTCGAGCGACAATGGCCTGCCGGGCCGCGCCCATATCGTAGTCCGTTGGCGCGGCGGCGATTTGGGGGAGAGGTTAATCGGTCCGGTGGGGCCGTTACGGTGCGGCTCCCGTAAGCGATCCACGGATTTGCGGCAAAACGGGAGCCGCCGGCAGCGCCGGCACTGTTTTTCGCGACCCACCCTCGTCGGGGACGCCGCGTGGTCGGCGGTTGCGCGGCGGACCTAAAATATGCCAGGGCTAAAAGCGTTGCGCAGGAGCAAAACCCGGCTTCCCGATACGGATGTGGTTTCAGCCTTTGGCAATACGTCGCAGCGAAAGATTCAGTTGTGCAGGTGATTTGCTGATGCGGCGTCGATCCGGTCGCGCGATGCGGCTCGGCGGGGGGCGACTGCAGTCCCAGATCGCGGCGGCTCCGCCGTGACGCGCAGTGCCAAACGTCCGAATACCGTGGTCTGAGTCACAATTTACCCGTGATTAGGGTCACTCTCGTCCCGCGGTGTACGGCGCATGGCGGAAGCGCGAAATCCGAGGTTGACCTGCGCGGATATTTCGCCGACCGCTCTGTGATCGGTTCGTTATAGGAACGAGATATCCATTTTCTGAAGATGAAAAACATGAGCGGTTCTCGTAGCGTCCCTGGTGCCCCGAGACGGGCAAACCAAAACTGAATCCACGGCCCCGCGTGTGAGCGGGGGTGGGAGCGGCACGAGCCGCCCCCGGTCGGCGCGGCTGACAGCCCGCCAGGCAGATGCGAACCCCCGCTGTCGTGCCGAAACGAGACGGCACGCCCCAGAGAGCCACTTCCGTACAGACATGGCACCAAGCCCGCCTCGGTGGGCTTGCTTTGGCGCGCGCAAACCCGAAAGGAACACCTTTTGAAGAACGCCCGCAAGACGCTCATTGCTGCCGCGATCACCGGAACACTCGTCAGCATGTCGTCTGCCCCCACCGCGACCGCGGAGCCTGCCGGCCTAGAACTGAACGGGCCGTCCCCCGCTCCCGCGGGTTTCGACCCGAACCTGCCCCCGCCACCGGACGCCCCGCCGGCTCCGGACGCGCCGCCGCCACCGGACGCC
>NZ_VMQU01000101.1 GCF_007714205.1 Mycobacterium helveticum
GACACCGAATGGATCCCACCCCCACACCTCGAGCGCGGCCAACCCCGCACCAACACCTACTGGCACCCCGAAAAACTGCTGCGCCGCAACGACGACGACGAGGACGACGGGGACGGAAGCTGACCGCGCCGGTCAACCCGCCAGCGTCGCCCGGATGCACACGGTGACGTACGGCAGCGCCAGACCCGTCGAATTGGCCAGCGCGGGATGGCCGGCCAGCAGCTCGCGAACCTGGTCCAGCGTCCTGGTCCGCACCTCCGCCGGTGAGGTGATGCAGTAGCTGCGCGACGCCACCAGATCGATCAACGCCTGCGGCGTCAGGTAGTTCGTCCACTCCACGCGGTGGCGCTCCAGCGCGGTGAACGGTGCGGGCAGCGTCACGTCCAGCCGGCCGTCGTCGTCGCTGCCGATGATCTCGCCCAGCTCGCGCACCCAGCCGAGCCGTTCGTCGCGGGTGTTCCAGACCAGGCCCAGCCGCCCGCCCGGCCGCAGTACGCGGGCCACCTCCGGTACCGCCCGGGCGGGATCCACCCAGTGCCATGCCTGGGCGACCAGCACGGCGTCAACACTGTTGTCGGGCAGCGGAATCCCTTCCGCGGTGCCCAACAGCGCCCGGGTTTCCGGCAGCGCGTCGCGCAGCACTTCCAGCATGTCGGGGATCGGATCGACCGCCACCACGTCCAGGCCGCGTTCGACCAGCCGGGTGGTCAGCTTGCCCGTGCCCGCGCCCAGATCGAGCACCTGGCGCGCGCCGGCCGGCAGCAGCCAGTCGATCGCCTCCGGCGGGTAGGACGGGCGGCCACGCTCGTAAGCGGAGGCCGCCGAGCCGAACGACAGGGAGCGCTCCTGTCTCGGCCGGGTCACCGCCGACACGCGCCTTCGACCCCCCCTGCCTGGGCGGCCAGGACGAGGGTCTTGCGGATCAATTCGCCGACCGCCTCGGACTCCACCAGGAAGCCGTCGTGCCCGCAGACGGAGTCGACGACCTGCAGGCCGGGGCAGCCCGGGAGCAGATCGGCCAACTCCTCCTGTAGGCGCAGCGGGTAGAGCCGGTCGGAGGTGATGCCGCCGACCACGGCCGGCACCGGGCACCTGCACAGGGCCTGGCGCACCCCGCCGCGGCCGCGACCGACGTCGTGGCTGTTCAGCGCCTCGGTCAAGACCACGTAGCTGCCGGCGTCGAAGCGGGACAACAGCTTGTCGCCCTGATGCTCGAGGTAGCTCTGCACCGCGTAGCGGCCACCGTGGAGCGGGTCCTCCTGTCCGGGATCGCCCTGGCCGTCGTTGGCGAATCGCGTGTCGAGTTCCACCTCGCCGCGGTAGGTCAGGTGCGCGAAGCGGCGGGCGATCGTCAGACCGTCCTCCGGTTTGCGTCCGCTGTCGTGGTAGTCGCCGCCCTGCCAGTTGGGGTCGGCCTTGATGGCCGCGATCTGAGTGGTCTGGGTGCCGATCTGGTCGGCGGTGGCGCGCGCGCCGACCGCCAGCAGCAGCCCCGCCCGTACCCGGTCGGGGTGACCGACCATCCATTCCAAAGCCCTTGCGCCGCCCATGGATCCACCGACGACGGCGGCGACCTCGTTGATGCCCAGCGCGGCCAGCGCACAGATGTCGGCCTCCACCTGGTCGCGCACGGTGATCAGCGGAAACCTTGAGCCCCAAGGCTTCCCGTCCCGGGCGCGCGAGCTGGGCCCGGTGGAGCCCCGGCAGCCGCCCAGCACATTGGTGGCCACCGCGCACCAGCGATTGGTGTCGATCGGCGCGCCCGGCCCGATCATGCCGTCCCACCAGCCGGGCGTGGGATGCCCGGGCCCGGCCGGCCCGCTGACGTGGGAGTCGCCGGTGAGCGCGTGCAGGACCACCACCACGTTGTCGCGCGTGGGGGAGAGCTCACCCCAGCGCTGGACGGCGATGCAGACGTCGTCGATCACCGCACCGCTTTCGGTGGTCAGCGCACCGATGTGGACGAAGCCGATCTCGCCCTCGGTGGGCAGCGTCTGGGTGGGGAACTCCGAGATCGTCATGTCAGCTCGCCTCAGCAGGCCGCCACCGCGTGCGGGTCGCCGCTGGACTGCGTCGATGGCCTCGTCCCACCGTGTTTGCGGGCCGCGGCGAAACCGAGCTCGAGGTCGGCCAGGATGTCGTCGATGCCCTCGATGCCGACGGCCAGCCGCACCAGCCCGGGGCTGACGCCGGTGGAGAGCTGCTCCGCCGGGCTCAGCTGAGCGTGGGTGGTCGACGCGGGGTGGATCACCAGCGAGCGCACGTCGCCGATGTTGGCGACGTGGCTGTGCAGCTTGAGCGCGTTGACGAACGCCTTACCGGCCTCGACGCCGCCGGCCAACTCGAACGAGAGGACGGCCCCGGTGCCCTTGGGCGCCAGCTTCTTTGCGCGCGCGTGCCACGGCGAGCCGGGCAGGCCCGCGTAGTTGACCGACAGCACGCCGTCATGGGCGGCCAGGAACTCGGCGACCCGCTGCGCGTTGGCGACGTGGCGCTCCATGCGCAGGCTCAGTGTCTCGATGCCCTGAGCGACCAGGAACGCGTTGAACGGCGAGGCGGCCGACCCGAGGTCGCGCAGCAGTTGCACGCGCGCCTTCAGCGCGAACGCCGGCGGCCCCAGCTCGGCGTACACCACGCCGTGGTAGCTCGGGTCGGGCGTGGTGAAACCGGGGAAGCGGCCCTGCGTCCAGTCGAACGTGCCGCCGTCGACGATGACGCCGGCGATCGCGGCGCCGTGCCCACCCAGGTACTTGGTGGCCGAGTGCACCACGATGTCGGCGCCGTGCGCGAACGGCTGGATGAGGTAGGGCGTGGCGACGGTGTTGTCGACGATCAGCGGCACCCCGTTGGCGTGGGCGACTCCGGCGACGCCGGGGATGTCCAGCACGTCGATCTTGGGGTTGGAGATGGTCTCGCCGAAGAACGCCTTCGTGTTCGGCCCGGCCGCGGCCTGCCAGGAGTCCAGGTCGTCGGGGTCCGCGACGAAGGTGACCTCGATGCCGAGCTTGGCCAGCGAATAGTGCAACAGGTTGTACGTGCCGCCGTAGAGCCGCGGGCTCGCCACGATGTGATCTCCGGCACCCGCGACGTTCAATATGGCGAATGTCTCAGCGGCCTGCCCCGAACTCAGGAACAGCGCCGCCACGCCGCCTTCCAGCGCGGCGATGCGCTGTTCGACGACGTCGGTGGTCGGGTTGCCCAGCCGGGTGTAGATGTTGCCGGGCACCTCGAGGCCGAACAGCGCGGCGGCGTGCGCGGTGTCGTTGAAGGTGTAGGACGTGGTCTGGTAGATCGGCAGGGCACGGGCGTGGGTCGCCGAGTCGGGCTGCTGGCCGGCATGGATCTGCTTGGTGTCGAAGGACCAGTGCGCGCTCGGATCGGCTTCATCGTTGGCGGTGATACCGGACGTGCTGTTTTCGGTGCTCACGGATGGTTGCTTTCTGCTGGACAGGGGCGAATCGGGTATCGGGGGCAGCCGCGCGGAACGTCACCACCGGTGACGTCAACCGGCGCGGCGGCCGGCTAACAACGACACACGAGTCGACACATAAGCCGATCCGAAAGAGCTGGAAGCCGATCCGAAAGAGCTGGAAGCCGATCCGAAAGAGCTGGAAGCCGATCCGAAAGAGCTGGAGAGATGATGCGCATCACGTTTCCCCTCTAGTCAGGGGTCCGTTATGGCGGACCCGCGCTTGCCGCGCAGCCTGTGGCTACTAGACCTGGTCTTTCACCCGGGGCACCCCACCGCGGTTGGAGGGTTGCCGGCCAGCAAGCCGGGGCTTAGCGCTGGCGCTCATGACCGATATGAAGCTTATCTCATAACACCGAGCGGATGCCAACTCCCGCGGCGGCGCGGCCGTTCACCGGCCCGCCGGGGCCGACGGCGACCTTTAGTAGTCTGGCCTCACGAGCGACCGCTCGCCGAAGCTTCCCAGTTGCTGGAGGATGTGGACACAGATGTCCAAGGACGCCAAGATCAAGGTCAAGGGCCCGGTAGTAGAGCTCGACGGCGACGAGATGACCCGCGTCATCTGGAAGCTCATCAAGGACAGGCTGATCCTGCCGCACCTCGACATCAACCTGGATTACTACGACCTGGGCATCGAGCACCGGGACCGCACCAACGACCAGGTCACCATCGATGCCGCCTACGCGATCAAGAAGCACGGGGTGGGCGTCAAGTGCGCGACCATCACCCCCGACGAGGCCCGCGTCCAGGAGTTCAACCTGAAGAAGATGTGGCTCTCCCCGAACGGGACGATCCGGAACATCTTGGGCGGCACCATCTTCCGCGAACCGATCGTGATCTCGAACGTGCCCCGGCTGGTTCCGGGCTGGACCAAGCCGATCGTGATCGGCCGCCACGCGTTCGGGGACCAGTACCGGGCCACCAACTTCAAGGTCGACAAGCCGGGCACCGTCACGCTGACGTTCACCCCGTCCGACGGCAGCGAGCCGATGGTGCACGAGGTGGTGACCATCCCCGAGCACGGCGGCGTCGTGATGGGGATGTACAACTTCAAGGACTCCATCCGGGACTTCGCGCGCGCCTCGTTCGCCTACGGCCTGAACGCCAAGTGGCCGGTGTACCTGTCCACCAAGAACACCATCCTCAAGGCCTACGACGGCATGTTCAAGGACGAGTTCCAGCACATCTACGAAACCGAGTTCAAGGACAAGTTCGAAGCCGAGGGGCTCACCTACGAGCACCGGCTGATCGACGACATGGTCGCCGCGTGCCTGAAATGGGAGGGCGGCTACGTCTGGGCCTGCAAGAACTACGACGGCGACGTCCAGTCCGACACCGTCGCGCAGGGCTACGGGTCGCTGGGGCTGATGACCTCGGTGCTGATGACCGCCGACGGCAAGACGGTGGAGGCCGAAGCCGCACACGGCACCGTGACCCGGCACTTCCGGCAGTACCAGGCCGGCAAACCGACCTCCACCAACCCGATCGCGTCGATCTTCGCCTGGACGCGCGGGCTGCAGCACCGCGGCAAGCTCGACAACACACCGCAGGTGTGCGAGTTCGCGCAGACGCTCGAGGACGTCGTCATCGCCACGGTCGAGAGCGGCAAGATGACCAAGGACCTGGCCATCCTCATCGGCCCCGACCAGCAGTGGCAGCAGAGCGAGGAATTCCTCAATTCGATCGCCGAGAACCTGGAGAAGGAACTGGCCAACTAGGCCCCGCTACTGGGGCCCCGCTACTGGGGCCCCGGCTACTGGGCCCCGCTACTGGGGCCCCGGCTACTGGGCCCCGGCCTGTTGGCGGCCTGCCGGCCGGCCCGGATCGGCGGCGCGCTCCTCGAGGAAGCCGGTGATCGCCCCGGCGACGCGGTCGGGCGCCTCGAACATCGGGATGTGGCCCACGCCGTCGAGCCGGGTGACCTTGTGCCCGTCCGGCAGGTGGGTGGTGAAATGCCGGCTGAACCGGGGTGCGGGCACCACCCGGTCCTTCTCGCAGATCACCAGGTGCGCGGGCACGGCGTTCTCCGCGAGCTCGCGCAGGCCGGGCAGCAGCAGCGACTTGACCAGCAGCTGGAAGTAGGCGGGGCAGTGGGCGACGTCGTCGATGCAGCCCAGCAGCTGTTCCTCGCTGACCCCCTCGGGCGATGCGCTGATCGCGTAGGTGGCCAGTCGCCGGCTCAACGGCAGACCCAGCACGCGGGGCCCGAACAACCAGGCCAGCACCAACAGCGGGATGCCCAGGACGAACTTGGCGATCACCTCGAACTTGTGCGGGCTCCAGCGCGTCCAGCCGCCGGCCGGGGCGATGCCGGTGACGGTGCGCGCCCGCCCGCGCCGCTCCAGCTCGAAGGCGACCCAGCCGCCCAGCGAGTTGCCGACGATGTGGGCGTCCCGCCAGCCCAGCTCGTCCATCTGCCGCTCGACGTGATCGGCCAGCACCGCCGAGGACAGAAACCAGGTGCCCGCCTTCGGCCCGCCGTTGTGGCCGGCCATCGTCGGCGCGAACACCTCGTAGCGGCCCGCGTCGGCCAGCCGCCGGGCCACGTCCTCCCACACCGCCTGCGACAGCAGGAACGGGTGCAGCAGCACGACCGGCTCCCTGGATCCCAGCTGGCCGGAACCCAGATGGATCGGTGGACGACTCCCCGCGCTGCTCCCCATACCGCCGACATTAAAGGCGGTACCGCCGGTACCGCAAGCGGGCGCCCGGGGGGTGCCGCCGGTGGCTGAGGGGGGCGGTGGCCCCGCATGAAAGGATCGGAACATCATGAGCACAGCCACCGGACCCCGCCGGATCTTCTCCGGCGTGCAGCCCACGTCCGACTCGCTGCACCTCGGCAACGCGCTGGGCGCGGTCGCGCAGTGGGTGGCGCTGCAGGACGACCATGACGCGTTCTTCTGCGTGGTGGACCTGCACGCCATCACCGTCGCGCAGGACCCCGAGGCGCTGCGCCGCCGCACCCTGGTGACCGCCGCCCAGTACCTGGCGCTGGGCATCGACCCCGGCCGCAGCACCGTGTTCGTGCAAAGCCACGTGCCCGCCCACACCCAGTTGGCATGGGTGCTGGGCTGCTTCACCGGCTTCGGGCAGGCGTCGCGGATGACGCAGTTCAAGGACAAGTCGACACGCCAGGGCAGCGACTCGACCACCGTGGGCCTGTTCACCTACCCGGTGCTGCAGGCCGCCGACGTGCTGGCCTACGACAGCGACCTGGTCCCGGTGGGCGAGGACCAGCGCCAGCACCTCGAGCTGGCGCGCGACGTCGCCCAGCGGTTCAACGCCCGCTTCCCGGGTACCTTCGTGGTTCCCGACGTGCTGATCCCCAAGGCCACCGCCAAGATCTACGACCTGGCCGACCCCACGTCGAAGATGAGCAAGTCGGCGGCCACCGATGCCGGATTGATCAACCTGCTCGACGATCCGGCCAAGTCCGCCAAGAAGATCCGCTCGGCGGTGACCGACAGCGAGCGCGAGATCCGGTTCGACCCCGAGGCCAAGGCGGGCGTGTCCAACCTGCTGACCATCCAGTCGGCGGTCACCGGCGTCGGCGTGGACAAGCTGGTCGGGGACTACGCCGGCCGCGGTTACGGCGACCTGAAGAAGGACACCGCCGAGGCGGTCGTCGAGTTCGTCGGCCCGATCAAGACCCGCGTCGACGCATTGCTGGCGGACCGCAGCGAACTGGAGGGCGTGCTGAGGGCCGGGGCGCAGCGCGCCGAGGATGTGGCGGGCGAAACGGTCCGGCGGGTCTACGATCGGCTGGGGTTCCTTCCGCAACGGAGGTAGCGCGTTTCCTATGGGCGAACCGGGCAGGCCTGGGCTCCTCGATCGGCTGCGGACCCGGTACGCGCGCTTCGACCACCTGATGCGGGCCTATCAGCGCTTCGACGACCGCAACGGCGGGTTCTTCGCGGCCGGCCTCACCTATTACACGATTTTCGCGCTGTTCCCGTTGCTCATGGTCGGTTTCGCGGTCTTCGGGTTCGTGCTGGCCCGGCGACCTCGGCTGCTGGGCACCATCGACAACCACATCCGGTCCCAGGTGTCCGGGCCGCTGGGCGAGCAGCTGCTCGACCTGATGAACTCGGCGATCGAGGCGCGCACGTCGGTCGGCGTCATCGGCCTGGCCGCCGCGATCTGGGGGGGCCTGAGCTGGATATCGCATCTGCGTCAGGCGCTGACCGAGATGTGGTGGGAGCGGCGCCTCGGGTCGCCGGGCTTCGTGCACAACAAACTCTCCGACCTGCTGGCCCTGTTGGGTACGTTCGCGGTGACCATGGCCACCATCGGTCTCACCACCCTCGGCCACGCGGCGCCCCTGGCCGCTGTTCTGAAATGGCTTGGTATGCCCAGGCTTTCGTTGTTCGACTGGTTGTTCTGGTTGATGTCCATCGTGATCTCGACGCTGATGTCGTGGCTGTTGTTCACCTGGATGATCGCGCGCCTGCCCCGCGCGAAGGTGAGCCTGGTCGACTCCGCCCGGGCGGGGTTGGCGGCGGCGCTCGGCTTCGAACTGTTCAAGCAGGTGGGGTCGGCCTACCTGAAGGTGGTCCTGCGCAGCCCGGCCGGCGCCACCTTCGGCCCGGTGCTGGGGCTGATGGTGTTCGCCTACATCACGGCCTATCTCGTCCTGTTCTGCGCCGCCTGGGCGGCCGTCGCGGCGGCGGACCCGCGGGCGCGGCCCGTGGAGCCGCCCGCGCCCGCGCTCATCAGCCCACGGGTGCGGCGGGACGAGGGTCTGCGCACGCGCCAGACGGCGACCGCGATGGCGGTGGGGGCCATTGGCGCGCTTGCCGTCTCCCGGTTGGCCCGCCGCCCGCGTTAGCCGCGCTCGGGCACCCGCCAGTCGCCGCGGACCATGACGGCGGCGACGTGCCAATCCCGTTGCAGCACAACCAGGTCAGCGTCGTAGCCGGTCCGCAGGACGCCGACGCGCTGCAGGCCGAGCGCCCGCGCCGGTGTCGCCGCGGTCACCTGCACCGCCTCGGCCAGTCCGGCGCGCCGCGCCACCGCGCGGAAGAGCCGGTCCATGGTGGCGGTGCTGCCGGCGATCGTGTCCGTCCCGCGGACCCGCGCGACGCCGGAGACCACCTCGACCGGTACCGCCCCGAGCCGGAACGTGCCGTCGTCGCAGCCGGCCGCGGCGATGGCGTCGGTCACGACGGCGACCCGCTGCGGACCGGCGGCGCGCAGCACCGCGTCCACGACGGCCGGATGCAGGTGCACGCCGTCGGCGATGAGCTCGACGGTCACGCCCGGGTCCCCCAGCAGGGCCAGTGCCGGCCCGGGCTCGCGGTGGTGCAGCGGCGGCATCGCGTTGAACAGATGCGTGCCGACCGTCGCGCCCAGTCCGATCGCGTGTGTGGTCTGCTCGTAGGTGGCATCCGAATGCCCAATCGCCACAACGACACCCGCGTCGAGGAAACGCCGGATCGCCGCGTCGCCGCCGGGTCGCTCGGGCGCCAGCGTGACCATCCGGATCGCACCGCCGCCGGCGTCGAGCACGGCGTCGATCTCGGCGGGGTCCGGGTCACGCAGCGCGCTGCGGTCGTGCGCGCCGCAGCGCGCCGCGCTCAGCCACGGCCCCTCGAGGTGGATGCCCGCGACGGTGCCCCGCCGGGCCGCCCCGGCGAGCGCGCGGACCCCGGCGAGCAGCTCCGCCGGCGCGGCGGTGACCAGGCTGGCCAGCGTCGTGGTGGTGCCGTGCCGCAGGTGGAACGCGGCGGCGTCGCCGATCTCCTGCGCGACCGGGTAGGAGGCGCCGCCGCCGCCGTGCACGTGCATGTCGACAAATCCCGGCACCACAACCGAATCGGGGAAATCGCGGTCGGGCGCGCGGGGCGGCGGGCCGCCCCCGCACCCCAGGATCCGGCCGCCGGAGGTGTCCAGCCATCCGGGCCGGCGGATCTGCCCGTCGAGGACCATGGTCCCCGCACTGATCAGGGGCATGGGTTGTCCCAGCGTCCGCCGTTCTCCCAGAAATGCCGGATGTCCTCGAGTGCGCGGCCCTTGGTCTCCGGCGCGTAGCGGTAGACGACGCCGAACGCGATCACCGTGAGAACCGCGAACACCGCGAAAGCCCCGGCGCCGCCGAGGATGTGCAGCATGGTCAGGAAGACGGCGGCCACGATCGCGTTGGCGACCAGGTTCGAGGTCAGCATCGTGCTCGACCCGATGGACCGCAGCCGCGTCGGGAAGCTCTCGCTGGCGTAGACCCAGCCCAGGGAGCCGAAACCCAGGGTGAATCCGACGATGAACAGCAGCATGCCGGCCAAACCGAGGACCACGCCGCCCACGCCCCGCCCGAACACGACCATCAGCACGACGTCGGCGGCGATCATCATCGCGATGCCGCACAACAGGACCGGGCGCCGGCCCAGCCGGTCGACCAGCAGCAGAGCCGTGAACACCGCCCCCAGGCCGGCGACCTGAACCAGCGCCGGCAATCCCAGCAGCGCGAAATCGCCGGTGAACCCCATGGCCTCGAAAATCCTTGGGCTGTAGTAGATGACCGCGTTGATGCCGGTGATCTGGATCAGGAAGCCGAGCGCGACGACGAACAGGGTGGCCCGCCGATACGGTGGCCGCAGCATCTCGGCCACGCCGCCCCCGGCGCCCTCGCCCACCGCGCGGCCGATCTCGGCGAGTTCGTCCTCGACCCTCGCGGTCGGCTCCACCCGCAGCAGTGCCGCGCGCGCGTCGGCGGTCCTGCCCTTCATCACGTACCACCGCGCGGTGTCGGGCATGCGGGCAAGCAACGGCAGCAACAGCATTGCGGGCACCGCCGCCAGCCCCAGCATCCAGCGCCAGCCGTGGGTGCCGGCCAACAGGTACCCGGTGAGGTAGCCGACGATGAGCCCGCTGACGGTGGCCAGCTGGTAGACCGTCAGCAGCGACCCGCGCACCGCCGCCGGAGCCGACTCCGCGACGTAGACCGGCACCACCACGATCGAGACGCCGACGGTCAGACCCAGCAGGAACCGGGCCGTCAACAACATCGGCAACGAGACCGACAGCGCACCCAGCACCGCGAACGCCGCATAGCCGGCCAGCAGCACCACCACCGACCTCTTGCGCCCGATCGCGTTGGCCAGCACGCCGGCGCCCAGGGCCCCGGCGATCTGGCCGAGCACCGCCATCGTCGTCAACAGTTCCTGCTGGCGCGTCGTGAGCCCGAACTCGCCGGTGACGAACAGTTGGACGCCGGCGATGATGGACAGGTCGTAGCCGTAGACGACGCCGACGCTGGCGGCGGTCAACCCGACCCGCAGGCCCCCGCGCCGAGTGCTCAACGATGTTGCGGCCGGCGGTTCGTCGACCGCGCCGCCATGATCAGCCCGAAGACGACGACCGTGCCGATGACGCCCACCCCCACCCGCACCGGCACCGCGTCGGCCGACGTCATGAGCCCGGCGGCCTGCGCGCCGCCGGCGCGCTCGGCGGCACCGTCGGGCCTGGTGGGTGCCAGCGAGGGGTCGGGCGCGACCAGCGAGCCGACCTGGGTGCCCGGCGGCGTGGCGAAGCCGTAGTCGAGCAGGTGCGCGGCCTGCTCCCACGGGGCGATGGGCTGCCGGGTCCCGTGCAGCAGCACCGCCACCAGCCGCCGTCCGTCGTGGTTGGCCGCGCCGACGAAGGTCTGACCGGCGTCGTCGGTGTAGCCGGTCTTCCCGCCGAGTGCGCCGGGATAGTTGTAGAGCAGCTTGTTGTCGTTCTCCAGCTCGTAGCCGGGGTGGTCGCCGTGGCCGGGGAACTCGAAGGTCCGGGTCGCGACGATGTCGGCGAACACGGGGTTACCCCACGCGTAGCGGTAGAACAGGCCGATGTCGTAGGCCGAGGTGCTCATGCCCGGGCCGTCCAGACCGGACGGGGTCGCCACCCGGGTGTCGCGGCCGCCGAGCTTGGCGGCCAGCACGTTGATCTTCTCCAGCGCCTGCTGCATCCCGCCGAGCTGAATGGCCAGCGCGTGCGCGGCGTCGTTGCCGGAGTGCATCAGCAACCCGTGCAACAGCTGGTTGACCGTGTACACCCCGCCCTCGGTGACGCCGACCTTGGTGCCCTCCACGGCGGCGTCCTCGGCGGTGCCCGGGACCGCCGTGTTCTGGTTGAGCGTGTTGATGGACGCCATCGCGACCAGCACCTTGATGACGCTGGCCGGCCGGTGCCGCGCGTGCGGGTCCTTGGCGGCGATCACCGCGCCGCTGTCGAGATCGGCCACCAGCCAGGCGTCGGCGGAGACGTCGGTGGGCAGCAGCGGTGTGTCGGGGGCGACGATGACGCCGCAGCTGCCGAGCGCCTCGCCGCCGACCGGCTTGGGGGGCACCGCGAGCGGGAGCGGCGGGTCGCCCGCCTGGGGGACTTCCGACGAGTCCACCGCGGGCGGGGTGGCCACCTTGTAGGGGCAGTTGGCCCCTCCGGTGTTGGGCGCGGGCTCGGCCCACGCCGCGGGCGCACCCGGCGTGGCCGGGGCCGCCATCGCCAATACCGCCGCTGCCAGGCACGACGCGAAACGTGGGACGCTCATCGATTCTGCAGACTAGGCGATCCGCGGGCCGATCAGCGGGAGCCGCGCTGTGACCAGTGGGACGGAAGTTACTCACCTGCGCCGCGAAGGTGCATTCCGCCACGCCGCCACTCGCGAAATGCGTCGCCGGTTGCACTCTCGCGACCTCGACGCTCCTAGAGCCGCGCCCAGGCCTCCGTCAGCACGCTGCGCAGGATGGACTCGATGGTGTCGAACTCGGCCTGACCGCTGATCAGCGGCGGCGCCACCTGGATCACGGGGTCGCCGCGGTCGTCGGCGCGGCAGTACAGGCCGGCCTCGAACAGCGCCGGCGACAGGTAGCCGTGCAGCAGCCGCTCGCACTCGGTGTCGCTGAAGGTCTCCTTCGTCGCCTTGTCCTTGACCAACTCGATGCCGTAGAAGTAGCCCTCTCCGCGCACGTCGCCGACGATCGGCAGGTCGTGGAGCTTCTCCAGCGTGGCGCGGAAGGCCGGGGCGTGGTGCCTGACCCGGTCGTTGAGCCCCTCGCGCTCGAAGATGTCCAGGTTGGCCAGCCCGACGGCGGCCGACACCGGGTGGCCGCCGAAGGTGTAGCCGTGCGGGAAGACCGTGCTGCCGTCGTTGAACGGCTCGAACAGCCTCTCGGTGGCGATCATCGCGCCCAGCGGCGAGTAGCCCGACGTCATCCCCTTGGCGCAGGTGATCATGTCGGGCACGTAGCCGAAGTCTCCGATATCGGATGAGCAGGCGAACATCGACCCGATCCGGCCGAACGCGCAGATCACCTCGTCGGACACCAGTAGCACGTCGTAGGCGTCGCAGATCTCGCGCACCCGTCCGAAATAGCCCGGGGGAGGCGGGATCGCGCCCCCCGCGTTCTGCACGGGCTCCAGGAAGACCGCGGCGACGGTGTCGGGCCCCTCGAACTCGATCGCCTCGGCGATCCGGTCGGCGGCCCACCGCCCGAAAGCCTTGTCATCGTGGGCAAATGGCTCGGGTGCGCGGTAGAAGTTCGTGTTGGGCACCCGGAACCCGCCGGGCGTCACCGGCTCGAACGGCGCCTTGTACGACGGCAGCCCGGTGATCGCCAGCGCGCCGTGGGTGGTGCCGTGGTAGGCGATCGAGCGCGAAATGACCTTGTGCTTACCGGGTTTGCCGGTGAGCTTGAAGTACTGCTTGGCCAGCTTCCACGCGGTTTCGACGGCCTCGGAGCCGCCGGTGGTGAAGAACACGCGGTTCACCTCGCCCGGGGCGTAATGCGCCAGGCGCTCGGCGAGCTCGATCGCGGTCGGGGTGGCGTACCCCCAGAGCGGGAAATACGCCAGCGTGCTCGCCTGCCGGGCGGCGACCTCGGCGAGTTCGGTGCGGCCGTGGCCGACCTGCACCGTGAACAGACCGGACAGCGCGTCCAGGTAGCTTTTGCCGCGGTCGTCGAAGATGGTGACGCCCTCGCCGCGGGTGATGATCGGATGCGTGACGCCCGCGCCGTGCCGGGCGAAATGCAACCAGAGGTGATCGGTCATGGTGCCCGAGAGTAGCGCCACGCTCGGGCCACGACCTCGGGGCAGCGGGTCGCGTTCCCGCTGCACTGCCGCGAGCGTGCGTGTCTGTACGCCGACACGCCGCAGATGATGGCAGTCCGCGCACCCTCGTGGGGAAGCAGTGGGCCTGCTCAGCGCGAGAAGATCAGCGCGCGCTTGACCTCCTGGATCGCCTTGGTGACCTCGATGCCCCGCGGGCAGGCGTCGGTGCAGTTGAACGTGGTCCGGCAGCGCCACACGCCGTCGACCTCGTTGAGGATGTCCAGGCGCTCGGCGGTGGCCTCGTCGCGGCTGTCGAAGATGAACCGGTGCGCGTTGACGATCGCCGCCGGGCCGTAGTAGCTGCCCTCGTTCCAGAACACCGGGCAGCTCGTGGTGCACGCCGCGCACAGGATGCACTTGGTGGTGTCGTCGTAGCGGGCGCGGTCGGTGGGGCTCTGGATGCGTTCGCGCGTCGGGGGGTTGCCGGTGGTCACCAGGTACGGCTGCACCGCCCGGTAGGCGTCGAAGAACGGCTCCATGTCGACCACCAGGTCCTTTTCGACGGGCAGTCCGCGGATCGGTTCGACCGTGACGGTCAGCTGCTTGCCCTTTTTCTCGGGCAGCAGGTCGCGCATCAGCACCTTGCAGGCCAGCCGGTTGACGCCGTTGATGCGCATCGCGTCCGAGCCGCACACCCCGTGCGCGCAGGAGCGCCGGAAGGTCAGCGTCCCGTCCAGGTAGCTCTTGATGTAGATCAGCAGGTTCAGCAGCCGGTCACTCGGCAGGCATGGCACCCGAAAGCTCTGCCAACCACCGGTTTCGGCGAACGCGTCGGGCTGGTCGGGGTTGAACCGGGCGATCTTCACGGTCACCATCGCGGCGCCCTCGGGGATCGGCGGCAGTGGCGGCTGCCTGGTCGGCTCGACGTGCGCTGCCATCAGTACTTCCGTTCCATGGGTTCGTAACGGGTCTGCGCGACGGGCTTGAAATCCAGCGCGATGTCGCTCAGCAGGTCGGTGCCCTGCTTATCGGCCCCAATTTCCTTGTAGGCCATGGTGTGACGCATGTAGTTGACGTCGTCGCGGTCGGGGTAGTCCTCGCGGGCATGCCCGCCGCGGGACTCCTTGCGGTTGAGCGCGCCGACCACGGTGACCTCGGCCAGCTCCAGCAGGAAACCCAGCTCGATCGCTTCCAGCAGGTCGCTGTTGAACCTTTTCCCCTTGTCGTGCACCGAGATTCGCGAATACCGCTCCTTGAGCGCGTGGATATCGTTCAGCGCCTGCTTCAGCGTGTCCTCGGTGCGGAACACCGCGGCGTTGTTGTCCATCGTCTGCTGCAGGGCCCCGCGGATGTCGGCGACGCGCTCGTTGCCCTGCTCGGAGAGGATGTCGCCCACCCAGCCGATCACCATCGCCTCGGGGTTCGGCGGCATGTCGACGAAGTCGTGGCCCCGCGCGTAGGCGGCCGCGGCGATGCCGGCCCGGCGGCCGAACACGTTGATGTCCAGCAGCGAGTTGGTGCCCAGGCGGTTGGCGCCGTGCACCGACACGCACGCGCACTCGCCGGCCGCGTACAGGCCCGGGACGGTGGATACGTTGTCCCGCAGCACCTGTCCGGTGACGGTGGTCGGGATGCCGCCCATCACGTAGTGGCACGTCGGGTAGACCGGGACCAGCTCGCGCACCGGGTCCACGCCCAGGTAGGTGCGGGCGAACTCGGTGATGTCGGGGAGCTTCGCCGCCAGCACGTCCGCGCCCAGGTGGCGGACGTCGAGGTAGACGTAGTCCTTGTGCGGGCCCGCGCCGCGGCCCTCCAGCACCTCCAGCACCATCGAGCGCGCGACGATGTCGCGCGGGGCCAGGTCGACGATCGTGGGGGCGTAGCGCTCCATGAACCGCTCGCCGTCGGCGTTGAGCAACCGGCCGCCCTCGCCGCGCACCGCCTCGGAGATCAGGATGCCCAGCCCGGCCAGCCCGGTCGGATGGAACTGATGAAACTCCATGTCCTCCAAGGGAAGTCCCTTGCGGAACACGATGCCGATGCCGTCGCCGGTCAGGGTGTGCGCGTTGGAGGTCGTCTTGTACATCCGGCCCGAACCGCCGGTGGCGATCACCACGGCCTTGGCGTGGAAGACGTGGATCTCGCCGGTGGCCAGCTCGTAGGCCACCACGCCGGTGGCCACCGGGCCGCCCGGGGCCTGGGTCAAAACCAGGTCCAGCGCATAGAACTCGTTGAAGAACTCCACGTCGTGCTTGACGCAGTTCTGGTACAGCGTCTGCAGGATCATGTGGCCGGTGCGGTCGGCGGCGTAGCAGGCGCGGCGCACCGGGGCCTTGCCGTGCTCGCGGGTGTGCCCGCCGAAGCGGCGCTGGTCGATGCGGCCCTCGGGGGTGCGGTTGAACGGCATCCCCATCTTCTCCAGGTCGAGCACCGCGTCGATGGCTTCCCGGCACATGATCTCCACCGCGTCCTGGTCGGCCAGGTAGTCGCCGCCCTTGACGGTGTCGAAGGTGTGCCACTCCCAGTTGTCGTCCTCGACGTTGGCCAGGGCGGCGCACATGCCGCCCTGGGCGGCGCCGGTGTGGCTGCGGGTCGGGTACAGCTTGGTCAGCACCGCGGTGCGCACCCGGGGGGCGGCCTCGACGGCGGCCCGCATCCCGGCACCGCCGGCGCCGACGATCACCACGTCGTAGCGGTGTCGGGAAATCACTTCTCAGCCTCCGATGTTGGGGTCGAACGTCAGGATCACGTAGGTTCCCAACACCAGCGTGAAAACCATCGACAACACCAGCAGCGATTTCAGCCAGAAGCGGCTGCTGTCCTTGCGGGTGTAGTCGTCGATGATGACGCGTAAACCGTTGCCTCCGTGCAGCTGAGCCAGCCACAGCAGCAGCAGATCCCACGTCTGCCAGAACGGCGACGCCCAGCGCTGCGCCACGTAGTTGAAGTCGATGCGGTACACCCCGTCGTCGGCCATCAGCATGACGAACAG
The DNA here is from genome assembly GCF_007714205.1 of Mycobacterium helveticum. Taxonomy (GTDB): domain Bacteria; phylum Actinomycetota; class Actinomycetes; order Mycobacteriales; family Mycobacteriaceae; genus Mycobacterium; species Mycobacterium helveticum. The sequence continues at coordinate 16,488 of NZ_VMQU01000101.1, forward strand.
GTGCCCGATCGCCAGGAACACCAGCACGACCCCCGAGAACCGCATGAACAGCCACGCGAACTTCTCGAAGTTTCCGATGCCGGCGCGCCGCCGCGGCGCGCGGGGGTTGTCCAGGCCGGCGGGGCGGTCGTGGCTGCGCTGGCGGACCGGTGCTTGCTGCCCCCGTCCGAGCGCAAGGTCGGGGCCGCTCATCGGAAGTGCGCCATCAGGTGGATGCCCAGCACCACGCCGGCGGGGACGATGAGCAGCAGGAAGACGATGCCGACGACCCACAGCATGAGCCGCTGGTGGCGGGTGCCGTCGGCCCAGAAGTCGATCAGGGTCACCCGGATCCCGTTGAGCGCGTGGAACAGCACCGCGGCGACCAGCCCGAACTCCATCAGGCCGACCACCGGTGTCTTGTAGGTCGCGAGCACCTCGTCGTAGGCCTGGGGAGCCACCCGCACCAGGGCGGTGTCCAGGACGTGGACGAACAGGAAGAAGAAGATCGTCGCGCCGCTGATGCGGTGCAGCACCCACGACCACATGCCCGGGTCGCCCCGGTACAGGGTCCGGGGCGGCCGCCGTCTGCGTGCCGCTTTCGCCGGACCAGCGGTTGTCGTACTCACCCTGTGCTCACCGCCTCCCTGGACGTCGGCCGGGCATCAGCCAGGCGTTTCAGCCTAACGCGGTCAGGTTACGGCGCCGCCGGACCGCCCATCCGGCCCGGCGGCGTCGCGGGGTTAGGGTGGCTGTCTGGTGTGGCCCATCATCGGACGGGGTGCGGTATGCCTGAGGTTGACTGGAATGCATTGCGCGGCAAGGCCATCGACGTCGCGGCCCACGCGTACGCGCCGTATTCGCGCTTCGCGGTCGGTGCGGCGGCGCTGGTCGGCGACGGCCGGGTGGTCACCGGCTGCAATGTGGAGAATGTCTCATATGGCCTTGGTCTCTGCGCCGAGTGCTCGGTGGTGTCCGCGCTGTACGCGACGGGCGGCGGGCGCCTGGTGGCGTTGTCGTGCGTCGACGCGACGGGGGCGCCGCTGATGCCGTGCGGGCGGTGTCGCCAGGTGCTGATCGAGCACGGCGGCCCCGGGCTGCTGATCGACCATCCGGCCGGGCCGCGCCGGCTCGGCGACTTGCTGCCCGACGCCTTCGGCCCCGACGACCTGGCGCGGCCATGACGTTCGACGCGCCGACGGTGATCAGGACCAAGCGCGACGGCGGCCGGCTCTCCGATGCCGCCATCGACTGGGTCGTCGACGCCTACACCTATGGCCGGGTCGCCGCCGAACAGATGTCGGCGCTGTTGATGGCGATCGTGTGGCGCGGCATGGACCGCGGCGAGATCGCCAGGTGGACCACGGCGATGCTGGCCTCGGGCGCGCGGCTCGACTTCGGGGACCTGCCCCTGCCGACCGTCGACAAGCACTCCACCGGCGGGGTCGGCGACAAGATCACCCTGCCGCTCGTGCCGGTCGTCGCGGCCTGCGGTGCCGCGGTGCCCCAGGCGTCGGGTCGCGGGCTCGGGCACACCGGCGGCACCCTGGACAAGCTGGAGTCCATCGCCGGGTTCACCGGCGAACTGTCCAATCAGCGTGTGCGCGAACAGCTTCGGCAGGTCGGCGCGGCGATCTTCGCCGCGGGGGAGCTGGCCCCCGCCGACGCCAAGCTGTACGCGTTGCGCGACATCACCGGCACCGTCGAGTCGCCGGCGCTGATCGCCAGTTCGGTGATGAGCAAAAAGCTGGCCGAGGGGGCGGGCGCGCTGGTGCTCGACGTGAAGGTCGGCTCCGGGGCGCTGACGTCCTCGCCGGCGCAGGCCCGGGAACTGGCGCACATCATGGTCGAGCTGGGCGCGGCCCGCGGGGTGCCCACCCGCGCGCTGCTGACGGACATGAACAGCCCGCTGGGCGCGACCGTCGGCAACGCGCTGGAGGTCACCGAATCGCTGGAGGTGCTGGCCGGCGGCGGCCCGCCCGACGTGGTGGAGCTGACGTTGGCGCTGGCCGGCGAGATGCTGGCGCTGGCCGGGATCGACGACCGCGACCCCGCCCAGACGCTGCGCGACGGGACCGCGATGGACCGGTTCCGCCGGCTCGTCGCCGCCCAGGGCGGCGACTTGTCGGTACCGTTGCCCATCGGTGCGCATTCCGAGACCGTGACCGCCGCCCGGGGCGGCACAATGGGCGATATCGACGCGATGGCGGTGGGAATGGCGGCTTGGCGGCTCGGTGCGGGGCGATCCCGCCCCGGCGGGGCGGTGCAGCCGGGCGCCGGCATCAGGATCCACCGCCGCCCGGGGGAGCCGGTGGCGCCGGGCGCCCCGTTGTTCACCCTCTACACCGACACCCCCGAACGCCTCGGCGCCGCGATCGCCGAGCTGGACGGCGGCTACCGCGTCGGCCCCACACCCCCGCAGCCCAGAACGCTGATCATCGATCGGATCCTCACGTGAGCGAACTGGACCTCGAGCAGATCACCAAGGCACCCAAGGCGCTGCTGCACGATCACCTCGACGGCGGGCTGCGCCCGGCGACCGTCGTCGACATCGCGGGGGCGACCGGGTACGACGGCCTGCCCGCCACCGACGTCGACGAGCTGGCCACGTGGTTTGCCACCCGCTCGCACAGCGGCTCGCTGGAGCGCTACCTGGAGCCGTTCTCGCACACGGTGGCCGTGATGCAGACCCCCGACGCGCTGCACCGCGTGGCCCGGGAGTGCGTGGAGGACCTGGCCGCCGATGCGGTGGTCTACGCCGAGATCCGGTTCGCCCCTGAACTGCACATCGACCGCGGGCTGTCCTTCGACGAGATCGTCGACGCCGTGCTGGCCGGCTTCGCCGACGGCGAGAAGGCCTGCGCCGCTGCCGGCCGCCCGATCGTGGTGCGGCTGTTGGTGACCGCGATGCGGCACGCCGCGGTGTCGCGGGAGATCGCCGGGCTGGCGATCCGCTGGCGGGACCGCGGAGTCGTCGGGTTCGACATCGCCGGGGCCGAGGCCGGCAACCCGCCGACACGGCACCTGGACGCGTTCGAGTACATGCGGGACAACAACGCGCGCTTCACCATTCACGCGGGCGAGGCGTTCGGGCTGCCGTCCATCCACGAGGCGATCGCGTTCTGCGGCGCCGACCGGCTGGGCCACGGGGTGCGCATCGTCGACGACATCGACGTGTTGGGGGACGGACAGGTCCGGCTGGGCCGGCTCGCGTCGATCCTGCGGGACAAGCGCGTCCCGCTGGAGCTGTGCCCGAGCTCCAACGTGCAGACCGGCGCGGTCAAGAGCATCTCCGGGCACCCGTTCGACCTGCTGGCCCGCACGCGGTTCCGGGTCACCGTGAACACCGACAACCGGTTGATGAGCGACACCTCGATGAGCATGGAGATGTTTCGGTTGGCGGAGGCGTTCGGCTACGGGTGGAGCGACCTGGAGCGGTTCACCATCAACGCGATGAAGTCGGCGTTCATCCCGTTCGACCAGCGCCTGGCGATCATCGACGAGGT
>NZ_VMQU01000102.1 GCF_007714205.1 Mycobacterium helveticum
TTTTCCCTTGCACGAAGGGCATTTCCGTGTCACGACACAGCCATCACCCACATCAGGCTGAAAAATCAGGGTCAGATCGGCGTCTTCGAGGCCCAGCTGATAGGTACGGCGCAGGCGTGCGCGAGGATGAGGACACATTTGCTCGAGCCGGTCGATGAAGGCCCAGCCCAATCCGTCGTCCTGACGTCCGGCGTTGCCGATGCCGTAGATCAGCGACGTGGGGTTGTCGAAGAACGCGAGCGTGACCCCGAGAGCGACACGGTGCGGCTCAGCGCACGCGCTCATCGAGCACCCTCCCGTGGGCGTCCACGACGGTGACGGTCAACGGCATCTGCCCCAGGGCGTGGGTGGCGCAACTCAGGCAGGGATCGTAGGCGCGGATCCCCACCTCGATGGCGTTCATCATGCCCTCGGTGATCTGCGCCCGGCCGCCCAGATAGTCCTCGGCGACACTGCGTACCGTCCGGTTGAGCACCTGGTTGTTCTGGGTGGTGGCCACGATCAGGTTGGCGAAGGTGACATTGCCTTCGCGATCGGCGCGGTAGTGATGCAGCAGGGTCCCCCGGGGGGCTTCCACCACACCGACCCCCTCCCCGGTCCAGGCGTCGGCACCGGGTGACACCACGAGGGCATCCTTTTGCAGGTCGGGGTCGCTGAGCAGCCCCCTCACAACCTCTGCGGCGTGGATGATCTCGATGGTGCGCGCCCAATTGGTGTGCAGCGTCATGTTGTTGGCGCGCCCACCGGTGTAGGCGTGGAACTTCTCCAGCGCTTCGGCGGCGATCGGGGTCGACAGAGTCCGTGTGACATTGAGTCGGGCCAGCGGGCCCACCCGCACCGACCCCGCGTCGCGGCCGAGGTCGGTGAGGAACGGGAACTTCATGTAGGTCCACTTCTCGACACCCTCGGAGAAGTGGTCGAGATAGTCGCGGTAGTCGAACTCGCGTACCAGCTTCTTCTGCTCGTCGACGACCCGCAGCCGCCCGTCGTAGTAATCGACGTTGCCGTCGTCGTCCACCAGGCACATGTTCAGCGCCGACACAGTGGCGAAGCCGTCGACCTCGTCGCGGTGCTCCTCGTGGAAGTCGTAGAACATCTGCAGACCCAGCTGGGCGTCGTCGATGACCTCGTCGATGGAGGGCAATCCGTGTTCGCCGCGCAGGAACCGGTCCACGTCGGCCGCGGTGAGGCACTTGTTCACGCCGCCGGGCACCGAGCAGAGGCCGTGCATGCGCTTTCCGAAGACGGCCTCGATGATCTCCTGGCCCCACTTGCGCAGCCGGACAACACGTTTGACGAGACCGGGGTTGGCCTCGATCAGCCCGATGAAGTTGCGCTGCTCGGGCGCGGCGTCGATCCCGAACAACATTTCCGGCACCACCAGGTAGAAATAGGCGGTGACGTGCGATTGCAGCATCTGCGCGTAGTGACCCAGCCGGCGCATCTTGACTGCGGTCGGAGTCAGACATGTGCCCGACGCCGGTCCGACCCCGATCATGTCGTCGAGGGCCTTGGCCCCGCCAAGGTGGTGGCTGACAAAGCAGATCCCGCAGATCCGCTGCATGAGAACCGGTGCTTCCCAGTACGGGTGGCCCCGGATGAAGCGCTCATAGCCGCGGAACTCCACCACGTGCAGCTTGGCGTCGATGACGTTGCGGTCGTCGTCGAGTTCGATGACGACCTTGCCGTGTCCCTCGATTCGGGTGACCGGGTCGATCACCAGTGTTGTCGCCATTGTGGTCATTCCCCGATCAGTCGAAACGGTTGAGAGACTTGGGCAGATTCACGGGACGTCCCTCCACGAGGTCCTCCAGCACGTCGAGGATCGCGTCCGCCCCCGGCGGGCAGCCCGGGACGAAGTAGTCCATCTGCACGACCTCGTGGCACGGGTAGACGTTGTTGGTCAGGATGGGGATCCGACGGTCGTAGGGCACCACCGGACTGGAGGAGGGCGGCGCCGTCGGGGAATTCGCGTAGGCCTCCGCCAGGCAATCCGTGAGCCCCACCAGGTTACGCAGCGCCGGGACGCCACCCCAGATCGCGCAGGCGCCGACCGAGATCAGCACGTCGCAGTTGTCCCGGAAGTGCCGCAGCGTCTCGATATTGTCCTCGTTGGCGACCCCGCCCTCGATGAATCCGATCGCGCACCGCTCCGGAATGCGTTTGATGTCGGTGAACGACGACCGCAGGATCGTGATTTTGTCCAGCAGGGCGATCATCCGCTCGTCGATGTCGAGCAGCGACAAGCTACATCCCCAACAGCCGCAGAGGCTGATCATCGAGACCTTGATCTTGCCGGCACGCTCGGCGGCCACTTCCGGGTCGAGCGGTGTGGCCGGAAGTTCGTGCGAAGCAAACTCATTGGTGTTCGACGGGAAAGGGATACCTTTGGTCACTGTCGTTGCTTCCGTGATGGTTCCAGCGCGCGGTCCCGCACCGATTCGACGTCGTAGCGCCGCTCGCCGATGGGCTCGTCACAGCCCACCCCTTTTTCGAGTATCGTTCCAACGGGACAGATGTCGACGGCCTCGCGGACCTGTTCGGGGGGCATCTTGTTGGCCAGTTCGACGTCGATCTCGATGCGGGCATGCGCTCCGCGGCCGTTGATGCTGAAGATCTTCTTGCCGGTCTCGTGATCGCGGACGAACTCCACGCAACGCTGGCAGAAGATACAGCGGTCGCGCTCCAGCCAGATCTTCTCCGCCGCATGGTCGGCAACCCGTTCGGGGAACTGGTACGGGAAACGGGACACTGTCATGTCCACCTCGTAGCCGACCGCCTGCAGCGTGCACCGGCCGGACTTCTCACAGCTGGGGCAGTTGTGGTTGCCTTCGGCGAACAGCATCTCCACCAGCGCCTTACGCGCATCGGTGGTCTCCGGGTCGTTGACCTGCACCCGCATCCCGTCGCTGACCTCGACCGCGCAGGCGGCGGCGACCCCGCCGTTGACCTTGACCGAACACACCCGGCAGGTGCCCAGGACGGGATGTTCGGGCAGATAGCACAAGGTGGGGATGTAGACGCCTGCCTCGGCGGCGACATCGACGAGCGTCGCACCCTCCTCACAGGTGATGGTCGTGCCATCGATCTCGATTCGGATGCTCACCGCGACTCCTGCGGCGCGAGCGCGGCAACGGCCTGGGCGTAACCGCTCAGCTCAGCCTCTGGGTCGAAGGACGGCAGCAGGTCGCCGGTGTGCTCACGAAGCCGGGCCGCATAGATGTCCGGGAACTTCTTGAGCGTGCTCAGGATCGGATTGGGTGAGGTGGCACCCAGCCCGCATCGGCTGGTGTGCGCGACGATCCCACCCCAGGCGACCATGTCGTCGAGATCGGATCGGACCGCCCGGCCCGCGGCCACCAGGCCGACCTTCTGCCGCAGCAGCACGTTGCCCGCACGACACGGCACACAGATGCCGCACGACTCGTCGACAAAGAACTGCATGAAGTCCCCGACGATGTCGATCAGGTCGCGTTCGTGGTTGAACACCATGACGGAACCGTTGCAGGACAGGTCGTCGTAGGCAAGCCTGCGGTCGGCGTCGGCGGCCACCGAGAGCATCTCCCCGGACGGGCCGCTGATCTGCACGGCCCGGGGGTCGTCAGCGCCGATCATGTCGAGCACCTCCCGCAACGTGACCCCCCACTGCACCTCGTAGATCCCGGGGGCGGCGCAGTCGCCGGAGACACTGAGCAGCCGGGTGCCGGTGGACCTCGGTACTCCCATGGCCGCGAACCACCCGGCACCCTCCTGCATGATCCGGGTGGCCGCGGCGAATGTCTCGACGTTGTTGACCACCGTCGGCTTGCCCAGGAAACCGTGCTCGACCGGGAAGGGCGGCTTGAGCCGCGGCGTTCCCCGCTTACCCTCACAGGACTCGATGAGCGCGGTTTCGTCGCCGCAGATGTAGGCCCCGGCGCCCAACTGAATGCGGATGTCGAACCCGTCGCCGAGTACTCCGCTCTCGCGTAGCTCCGCCAGTTGCCGGGCGAGGTAGTCGCGCAGATACGTGTACTCCGCGCGAAGGTAGAGGATGCCGTGGCGGGCCCCGACGCCGTGGGCCGCGATCGCCATGCCGACGAATACCTGCTTGGGGGAGTAGGTCAGCAACGCCCGGTCCTTGAAGGTCCCCGGCTCGCCCTCGTCGGCGTTGCAGATGATGTACTTCTCGTCGCCGGCGGCCGCGCGGCAGAACTTCCACTTCTTGCCGGTGGGGAAGCCCGCGCCGCCCAGCCCCCGCAGGCCGGACTCGGAGATGGTGGCAATCACGTCCTCGGGGGTCATCGCCCGGCAGCGACGCCACAACGCGTTGTCATCGATTCCACCGCAGAAGAACACCGGTCCCGACGTATGTACGGTGGTGCGTGTCAGCGCATCGATATACGCCACGTCGTCGCGTGGCAGGCCAGCCGGATTGGCGATCTGCGCCGCAGAGTCACCCCTTCTCAGTCCCTTGATGATCTCGCCGACCGAAGCCGGTGTCAGGTCTGTGAACACGACATCGTCGATGAGCATTGCCGGTTCGTGGTCGCTGCTCCCGATGCACGCGGTTTCGAAAAGCCCGAAGTCATCCGACCCGGCGCCGCCGAATCGTGTCCCGGTCTCGAGTTCCAGGGCCTCATACACCTGGCGGTAGCCGTGCATTTTCGCGATGACGTTGTTACTGAGATAAATTCGGTGACGGCCCGACGGCGTGGTGTGGAAGAAATGGTAGAACGTCGCGGTCTCCAGGACATCGTCGACGGACAACCCGAGCCGGTCGGCTATCCCGGCCGCGGCTTCGGCGGAAATGTAGCCGTATTCGCGTTGCACCTCCCACAGGATGGCGATGAGCGCCGTGCGGTCTGGCTCGTGCCCGGCGAGAATCGTCGCGCCACCGGAGGTCATCGTTGCTGCACCACCCAGGGTGATCGAGTTCGTTTGCCCACCGCGCCCACCGTACGTGCGCTCATCTCGTCAACTTTCTCCGATGCGGGTGGGGTTGGGGCCGGAAGACGACCGAGGGCCGACGGCTATCGCTCGCACCTTTCACTCAACGCCCGCGGCGGCGCCGCGGTAAGGGCCGAAAGACCTTGAGCGGCTGTGATTAGCCCCCGCGTGTGCACCAGCCGCTCCGTTTACCAGGGGCCGTAGTCGGTGCTGTTGGCGTGTTGTAGTGCGCTGACGTAGTCGCCGCGTTCGCGTGCGGTCTCGTCGGCACCGACGGGTGTGGCGAGCAGCCCACGCAGTTCCTCGACCGTGGCATACCCCTTGCGTCGCATCCATTCGCACAGGCCGTCAAGCAGTACGGCGGCATGTTCCGGGCCGTGGCGCAGCAGTGCTGACGCGGTCATCACCACATCCGCGCCGGCCAGCAGGTACTTGATCAGCTCAATGGAGCTCTCGACGCCGGTCGTCGCGGCCAGCGACGCGCCAACCCGTCCGCGCAGTAACGCAATCCATGTCAGCGGCAACCGAATCTCCGCCGGCGTGGACAACGACACCGCACGCACCACGGTGAGGGTCTCGGGGTCGATATCGGGTTGGAGGAATCGGTTGAACAGAACAAGCCCGTCCGCACCGGCCTCGTCCAGGCGCCGCACCATCTCGCCGGTGGCGCTGAAGTACGGGCTGAGCTTCACGGCCACCGGGACGGTCACCGCGTCCTTGACCCGCGCCAGGATGTCGAGGTGACGCTGCTCGACGTCGCCGCTCCGGATGTGCGGATCGCCGGGTAGGTAGTAGATGTTCAATTCGATTGCGGCCGCACCGGCGTCCTGCATCGACCGGGCGTAGCGGGCCCAGCTGCCGGGCGTGCTGCCGTTGAGGCTGCCGATCACGGGAACGGAGACCGCGCGGGCCGCGCGTTCGAGCAGGTTCAGGTACCGGCGTGGGCCGTGGTCCTCGCCGGCTCCGGCCGGAAAGTAGGACAGCGCTTCGGCGAAGCTTTCGGTGCCCGCCTCGGCCCTTCGCGCGTCCTGCAGCGCCTCGCGGTGCAGCTGCTCTTCGAACAGCGAATAGAGCACCACCGCCCCGACGCCGGCGTCGGCGAGTCGGCGGACGCCGTCGACGGTCTTCGACAGCGGCGACGCCGACGCGACCAGTGGGTTGCGCAAGGTGAGGCCCAGGTAGCGGGTCGACAGCTCCATCAGTGCTCCCTGCGGGCGTCGGCGGTGAAGTGTTGCGGACCGTGAGACGCCATCTCCTCGTACACCTTCCAGCGCTGGGCGTTGGCGTGTTCGGCGAGGCCGAGCAGCCGGTCGTACTCGGTCGGATCGGCGTTGGCCAGTGCGCGGTACCGCAGTTCCCGGGTGCGGTAGTCGGCGAGCGGGATCCGCGGCCGGTGCGAATCGAGCAGGAACGGGTTCTCCCCGGACGTCCGCAGCACCGGGTCGTAGCGGATCAGCGGCCAGTGCCCGCTGGCCACGGCACGGTACTGCTGATCCATCCCCTGACGCATGTCGATGCCGTGCGCAATGCACTGGCTGTAGGCGATCACCAGCGAGGGCCCGTCGTACGCCTCCGCCTCGCGGAACGCCTGCAGAGTCTGCTGCGGGTCGGCGCCCATCGCGACCTTGGCGACGTAGACGTTTCCGTAGGAGATCGCCTGCAGTGCCAGATCCTTCAGAGGCACAGTCTTGCCGGCGGCGGCGAACTTGGCCACCGCGCCCAAGGGGGTCGCCTTCGACATCTGACCGCCGGTGTTGGAGTAGACCTCGGTGTCGAGCACCAGCACGTTGACGTTGCGCCCGCTGGCCAGGACGTGGTCGAGCCCGCCGGACCCGATGTCGTAGGCCCAGCCGTCACCGCCGACGATCCACACGCTGCGCCGGACCAGATGGTCCACCACACTGCGCAGGTCACCGGTCAGGGCGGGATCGAGGCCCTCGAGGCGGCGCCGGAGCTCGGCCACCCGCTGCCGCTGGGTGTGCAACTCGGACTCCCGCAGCTGCGGCGCCGCCAGGATGGCGTCGACGAGTTCGGCGCCGAGTACGTCGCGCAACTCGGTCAGGCGCCGCCGGGCCAGCTGCGCGTGCGCGTCGGTGGCCAACCGGAAGCCGAGCCCGAACTCCGCGTTGTCCTCGAACAGCGAGTTCGACCAGGCCGGACCCCGCCCGTCGGCGTCGGTGGTCCACGGGGTGGTGGGCAGGTTGCCGCCGTAGATCGACGAGCAGCCGGTCGCGTTGGCGATCATCAGCCGGTCGCCGAACAGCTGCGAGAGGAGCTTGAGGTACGGCGTCTCTCCGCAACCCGCGCAGGCGCCGGAGAACTCGAACAGCGGCTCCAGGAACTGGGTGCCGCGGACGGTGCCGAAGTCCACCCGGGACCGGTCACTGGTCGGCAGGGTCTCGAAGAAGGCGATGTTGTCGCGCTCTGCGGCCAACCGCGGCTCGCCGGGAGCGAGATTGATCGCCTTGGTCACGGTGGTGCCGGGAATGACGACCGGGCAGGCCTCGACACACAGGCCGCACCCGGTGCAGTCCTCGACGTACACCTGCAACGAGAACCGGGCGTTCGGCAGGCCGACGGCGTCCAGGGGCGCGGAGTCGAATTGCGTTGGCGCCGCGGTCAGCTGGGACTGGTCGTAAAACTTCGAGCGGATCACGCTGTGCGGGCAGACGAAGCCGCAGTTGCCGCACTGGATGCAGCTGTCGGCGTCCCAGACCGCCACCAGCTCGGAAATGTTGCGCTTCTCGTATGCGGTCGTGCCGCTGGGGTAGGTGCCATCCACCGGAAGTGCGCTGACCGGCAACGCGTCTCCGCGCCCGGCCATCATCTCCGCGGTCACGGTGCGCACGAACTCCGGTGCATTCTCGGGCACTGTCGGTACTGGCGCGCGCACCGAGGTGGCCAGGCTCGGCAGCTCGACGCGGTGCAACCCGTTCAGCGCGGCGTCGACCGCGGCCAGTTCGCGTCGCAGCACGTCGGCGCCGCGGTTTCCGTACATCTTTTCCACCGATTCCTTGATGCGGACGATGGCCTGCTCGCGGGGCAGCACCGCCGAGATCGCGAAGAAGCAGGTCTGCAGCACGATGTTGATCCGCCCGGCCAGCCCGACCTCGCGGGCGATGCGGCCGGCATCGACGATGTACAGTGTGATCCGCTTGTCCAGGAGCTGTTGCTGGACACTTCGCGGCAGCGCATCCCAGACGTTGTCCGGCTGATGCCTGCAGTTCAGCAGCAGCGTGGCCCCTGGGGCGGCTCGGCCGAGTACGTCGATCTTGTCGAGAAACCGGAACTGGTGGCAGCCAACGAAATTGGCTCCATTGACGAGGTAGGGGGCGCGGATGGGATTCGGCCCGAAACGCAAGTGCGACTCGGTCTGCGAACCCGATTTCTTCGAGTCGTAGACGAAGTATCCCTGGGCGTGCAGCCCTTCTTCGGACCCGAGGATCTTGATCGTGTTCTTGTTCGCGCTGACGGTGCCGTCCGACCCCAGCCCGAAGAAGATCGCCCGGACCGTGTCGGGGGACTCGATGTCGAACGACGGGTCGTAGTCGACGCTGGTACCGGAGACGTCGTCGTCGATACCGATGGTGAATTGGCGCCGCGGCCGCTGGCGCGCCAATTCGGCGAACACCCCGGCGACCATCGCGGGCGTGAACTCCTTCGACGACAGGCCGTAGCGACCCCCGCTCACGCGTGGCATCACGAGCCGCTCCCCGTCGGTATAGGCCTGGGCGAGCGCCGCGACCACGTCCAGATACAGCGGCTCGCCGATCGAACCGGGCTCCTTGGTGCGGTCCAGCACGCCGACCGTGCGCACCGTCGCCGGCAGCGCTTCGAGGAGCGCCTTGGTGGGGAACGGGCGGTACAGCCGCACCTGCACCACCCCGACCCGCTCGCCGCGTTCGGTGAGAGCGGCGACGGTCTGCGCGACGCTCTGGGCGCCCGAGCCCATCACCACCAGCACGCGCTCCGCCTCCGGGTGCCCGTAGTAGTCGACGATGTGCATCTTTCGGCCGGTGCGCTCGCCCAGGCGGGCCATCAGGTCCCCGACCACGTCGGGAACCCGCGCGTAGAACGGGTTCACCGTTTCCCGCGCCTGGAAGAAGACGTCCGGGTTCTGCGCGGTGCCGCGAATGAACGGGCGCTCGGGGGACAGCGCCCGCCCGCGATGTGCCCACACCAACTCCTCGGGCACCAGCGCCCGCAGGTCGTCGTCGGACAGCGTCTCAATCGTGTTGATCTCGTGCGAGGTTCGGAATCCGTCGAAGAAGTGCACGAACGGCACCCGGGTCGTCAGCGTGGCGGCCTGCGCAACGAGCGCGAGGTCGTGTGCCTCCTGCACGGAGGCCGATGCCAGGAGTGCGAACCCCGTTTGCCGCACGGCCATCACGTCCGAGTGGTCACCGAAGATCGACAATGCCTGCGCTGCCACCGACCGGGCCGCCACGTTGATGACCGCCGACGTCAGTTCGCCGGCGATCTTGTACATGTTCGGGATCATCAGCAGCAGACCCTGCGACGAGGTGAAGGTCGTGGTCAACGCGCCGCTCTGCAGGGCGCCGTGCAATGCGCCCGCCGCTCCACCCTCGCTTTGCATCTCGACCACCGTCGGGACGGTGCCCCATACATTGGGCCGCCCCGCGCTGGACCACACGTCGGCCAATTCGGCCATCGGCGAGGATGGGGTGATCGGGTAAATGCAGCACACCTCGTTGAGCCGGTAGGCGACCGAAACTGCGGCCTCGTTGCCATCCACCGTCACACGTGTCATTGCGGCTCCGGAAACATGTCGATCGCGTGTACCGGGCACTGATCGAAACAGACGGCACAGCCCGTGCACCTGTCGTAGTCGAACGTGTATCGGTGCCCGACCCCGAGTTTGATCACCGCGTCCTCCGGGCACGCGCCGAGGCAGCCGTCGCACTCGAAGCAGTTCCCGCACGACAGGCACCGTCCCGCCTCGTAGGTCGCCTCCTGCGCGGACAAACCGCCGACGACCTCCTCGAAACTCTCGACGCGTTGTGCGGGCTCCAGTTCGGGCTGCTGACGTTGCGCGGCGTCACCGAAAAACCATAGGTGCAGCGCATCGAACGTCGCCGTCGGGTGTTTGGCCGGGCGTGCGTCCGGCGCGCCGCGCAACCAGGCGTCGATGTGGCGGGCCGCCTTCTTCCCGTGCCCGACACCGACGGTGACGGTGCGCTCCCCGGGCACCATGTCACCGCCGGCGAAGATGCCCGGACAGCCCGTCATCAGTGATTCCGAGACACGCACACTGCCGTCGCCATCGAACTCGACTCCCGGCAGCGTCCGCATGAACGCCGATTCCGTTTCCTGCCCGAGCGCCATGATCAGGGTGTCGGCGGTCAGCGTCTCAAAACGTCCGGTCGGTCGTGGGTAACCGGAATCGTCGAGCTCCATGACCTCGACCCGCAATTCGGGGCCGTCGAAGGCGCTGATCGTCCGCAGCCAGTTGATCCGCACGCCCTCGCGTTCGGCATCCTGCGCTTCCTCCTGGTGGGCGGGCATCTGCTCACGGGTGCGGCGGTAGACGATGACCGCGTCCTCGGCGCCCAGGCGGCGGGCCACCCGGGCGGCGTCCATCGCGGTGTTGCCGCCGCCATAAACGGCGACGTGGCGCCCGATCGCCGGCCTTTCGCCGGAGGCGACGTTGCGCAGAAAAGACACCGCGTCCACCATCGTGGCTGCGTCGCCGGCCGGTATGTCGACACGTTTGGCCAGCTGCGCACCGACCGCGACGAACACCGCGTCAAAGCCGCCCTCGTCCCGTTCGGCGGCCAGGTCCTCGACCCGATGATCGCAGGTCAGCCGCACGCCCAGCGCGGCAATGCGGTTCAGCTCGACATCCAGCACGTCGCGGGGGAGCCGGTAGTTCGGAATGCCGTAGCGCATCATCCCGCCGGGCATCGCGCCCGCGTCGCGGATCTCGACCTCGTGCCCCCGGACTGCCAGATGGTAGGCCGCTGACAGTCCGCTCGGCCCCGCGCCGACAACCAGGACGCGCTTGCCGGTGCGGGTAGCCGGTGGTTCGAACTTCCAGCCACGCTTCCAGGCAAGGTCGCCGAGGAACCGCTCCACCGAATGGATCGATACTGAGCTGTCGAGATGGGCACGGTTGCAGACGGTTTCACACGGGTGGTAACACACCCGTCCGTGTATTGCGGCGAACGGATTGTCCGCGACGAGCTGACGCCAGGCCTGCTCGTGCCGGCCGGCCGTGGCATGGGCAAGCCAGGCCTGGATGTTCTCCCCGGCGGGGCAACCGGCATTGCAGGGCGGCAGCAAATCGACATAGACGGGCCGGCGCTCGCGCACCGGCCCGGCCCGGGACTGCACATGCGACAGGTTCGCAAGCGGGGCGAGGTCATGCGCCGGGGGTCCGGCCGTGCTTCGACCGGCATCCCTGCTGGCCTGCTCATCACCAGCCATTTGCCCAGCATAGGGTTCGCCGGCGAATTCGGGTTGGCCGCGATCACCGCGCTGGATGGAAAGATCGTCTGGGTCGCCTGCCTCGAAAGCTGCGCGGGCGGGCTGTCGGCACTCGACGGCAACGGTCAGCCGGGAAATCGGACGATGGTACCGGGCATCAGTTGAACGACTCGACCACGGCATTCTACTTCGATTCCGGGGGCGTCGCGTGGGTCCACACTGATGATCACGCCCCTTCCGCTGACCCGTAGGTGCAGGTGCAGACCGCGGTAGTGGATCGGAAATGCCAGCACGCCAAGTGGTTCCGGCCAGTTCGGGGAGAGGATGATGCGGTCGGACCGGGTCTCCAGCCCCGTGAAGCATCGCTGCATGAGGTCGACGCTGCCGGCCATGGCCGCCAGGTGAATGCCTTCGGACGTGGTGCCACCCTGGATGTCGGAGACGTCGGAGTTGAGCGTCTGTTGGAAGAATTCCATTGCGCGATCGCGGTTGGCCCGGGCGAGCACCCAGGTATGCACCACACCGCTGAGTGTCGATCCGTGCGACGTGCGGGCCACGTAGTAGTCAACCATTTTTGTGACCTGGTCGGATGTGAAGCGGTAGCCGAGCCGCTGGAGCAGCTCACCCAATTCCCTTGCTGACATCAGGTAGAGCAGCATGAGGGCGTCGGCCTGTTTGGAGGCCTTGTACCGGTTCACGTCGTCGTTCTCCGCTTCGAGGATGCGGTCGAGGCGTTGGATGTTGCCGTACTGCCGGCGGTAGCGGTCCCAGTCCAGTTCCTCCAACTCGCCGTATCCCTCGAACTGGCTGATGACACCGTCGTGGAAGGGGACGTACATCCGCCGGCTCACCTCATCCCAGTGCGCCAGTTCGGCACTGTGCAGTCCGAGCGTTTCCCCCAAGTCGAGTCGGTTCGGCAGCGGTAACAGGTTCAGTGCGTCGAAGGCCCGCATGATCACCCAGACCGCCATCACGTTGGTGTACGCATTGTTGTCGATGCCGTCGTAAGGTGCATCCGGGTAGCCCGAGTGGAATTCATCGGGCCCGATGACGCCCCGGATGCTGTAGCGATCGCGTTCTTGGTCGTAGGTGGCCCTACTCACCCAGAAGCGTGCGATCTCGGCCAGCATCTCCGCGCCATAGTCGATCAGGTAGGCGAGATCCCCGGTGACCTGATAGAACTTCCACGCGTTGTAGGCGACGGCGATGCCGATGTGGTGCGCACGAGCGCTCGGGTCGGGGTTCCACCGGCCGCTGCGCGGATTGAGGTGCAGCCGTTGACTTTCCTCGCGTCCATCGCTGCCGGATTGCCACGGGAACATCGCACCGGAGTAGCCCGCCGCCCGGGCGGCCTCGCGTGCCTCCGGCAAGCGCCGGTAACGGTATCCAAGCAGCGACCGGGTGATCATCGGCAACCGCAAGTTGAGTACCGGGAAGATGAACAGCTCGTCCCAGAAGATGTGTCCGCGATATGCCTCACCGTGAAGTCCGCGAGCCGGCACCCCGACATCGAGGTCGGAACTGTTGGGTGAAACCGTCTGCAGCAGATGTAGGAGATGCAGTCGCAGGATACGCAATTCGTCTGTGAAGTCGTCGAATTCGATGGACAGACGTTCCCACAGATGTACCCAGGCGTTCAGGTGCCCGTCGCGCAACTCGTCGAACCGGCCGAGTCGGCTCAGCCAGCGCTCGGCGTTGACAGCGGGTTCGGACGTCGCGACATCGCGCCCGGTGAACAGGGTCACGGTCTTCTCCAGTGTCAACGCGTCACCGGCTGACACTTCGACGGCGATCTCGTGACCGATTTCGGCTGCCTCGTCGACAAGGCGGTAGGTGGCCGGGACCGGAGTCCCGTCACGCCACACGATGCTTCGTGCCGCCATGGCAATGGGAATGCGCGATTGGGTGGTCTGAACTGTCAGCAGCACAGAGTGGTCGGAGATCTCCCGCTTTTCCACCGACCCAAGATGATCGTTGGCCAAGTCCCGGTAGCGCTCGACCAGCGAGTTGGCGACGTTGCCGTCGAGCGTCGAGCGAATCCGGATTGTCCCCGACCAATCCTCGGCGCGGATCGTCGTCTGAAGGGCACCGACGTGGGGCAGGTGCATCGCGACGAATCGTTGCTGTGTCAGCGAACTGGTGCGTCCGGCATCGTCACAGAAACGCACCTCCCTCGTCAGTACCGCGCCGCGAAGGTCGAGAGTCTGCCGATAGGACAGCACCCTGACCGCGTCGATGTCGAACCAGCTGCCGCCGTCGATCCGGAACGTCAGTGCAAGCCAGTTGGGCAGGTTGACCAAACTCTCGTTGTCGACTGCGGTACCCGATACGTCGTCGACGAGACGGTTGTAAACCCCGGCGGCATACGTGCCGGGATAATGCACCTGGTCGGCCTTCGATTCGGGCGCCGCGCCCCGGGTGGCGAAGTAGCCATTTCCCACCGTGCACAACGATTCACGAAGCTTCTCGCTGTGCGGATCGTACCCCTGGAAAGTGAAATCCCAAGCCTTGGAGTCAATCTGGTGCTTGTAGGCAAGCCAACGCGACCCTCGTTGGAGGAACTCCCGCACCTGATCGGGACCCTGCAGGGTGAAGTTGGCGGCCGTCTTGCGGTCGCCGTCCTCGTCGTGCCGCACCACAATCCCGACACCGTCGAACTGGACGGTGTCGAATGCGTCTTCGTCGGTGAGGTCGTCGCCGATGTAGATCGCCATCAAGGATCCCGTAGCCTCGACGCGATCACGAATCCAGGCCAGGGCGGTCCCTTTGTCCCAGTCGATGTCGGGCCGCAGCTCGACGAGCATGCGCCCGCTCGTCACCCGTAGGCCAGCTCGCTGTCCCAGCCGATGTGTCGCAGCGATGATCTCACCGACGTTCTCCGGCGCAACCTCCCGATAGTGAACAGCAACGGCGAAGCGTTTGTGCTCCACTCGTACCCCCGGAATCTGCGCCAGGCTGTCGCACAACTCCGTGGCTGCGCGCCCGAGGGCAGGCACAAAGGCCGCGGCCGCTTCATTCTGGTGATAGGTGCCGTCCGGTCCCGCCAGCTCAAACCCGTGGCTGCCGGCGTACCAGAGCCCGGGTCTGCCGACCCGGGTGCGGATATCGGCAAGGTCGCGACCGCTCAGGACCGCAACGGGACACACCGCCGCCACGAGTTCCAGTGCCTCGGCAGCCCCATCGACGAGCGTGGCCGCGCTCGGATCGGAAACGATGGGGGACAACGTTCCGTCGTAGTCGAGAAACAACATCGACTCCCGGGCGTTGGTGATGCCGATCAACTGACCGTAGGACTCCAGCGCATTCGGGATTTCCGAGATGCGCTTGTCGCCCGTGCGAACGGCGACGTCGGACAGGTCGGTGACCACGATGTCGGCATCGAACGGCGATAGTTCGTCGGCGCGTCCGCTCCTGTCGACAGCGATCGCAAGTGCGAATCCGCCGTCGCGACCCGCGACCACACCGGCGTCGGCGTCTTCGACGACGACGCAGCGTTGCGGACGCATACCCAGTCGGCGGGTGGCCTCCAGCAGGACCGCGGGGTCGCCGTCGTCCGCGAGCCCGCGTTCGCCCGCGATACAGATATCGAACAGATCGTCAACCCCAGCGGTTTCCAAGATCTCTTGACAGTGACTGCTCGATGAGCAGGCCGCCGTTGCGACGCCGGCGCCCCGCAACTGTCGCGCCAGCGCCACCGTCGGTTCCAGCATCGGTGGACGCGCCGCCGCGTCACTGCAGGCCGTGTCGGTGAGCACACCGTCGAGGTCGAAGATCACCGCGTCGTGGTAGCGCGGATCTATGGTAACCGGCAGTTTCATGGCAGGGACTTTCATGGCAGGGACTTTCATGGCAAGGACTTTCATGGCAAGGACACTGCTCAAACCGTTGTGAAGGCCCGGGGCGATGAAATGTGTTGCTGTTCATTGAGACGGCGCGAACTCGTGCTCCACCTGCAGGACCTGACGGGTGGTCTTGATCACCGTGTCGGGGTTCAGGCTCATCGACTCGATGCCGAGCCGAACCAGGAACTCGGCCATGTCCGGGTAGTCCGAAGGCGCCTGTCCGCACAGTCCCGAGTGGATTCCATTGCGGCGGCAGCCCTCAACGGCCAGGCGAATCATCTCCTTGACGCCCTCGTCGCGCTCGTCGTAGTCGAAGGCCACGATCTCGCTGTCACGATCGACGCCGAGGGTGAGCTGAGTCAGGTCGTTGGAGCCGATCGAGAAGCCGTCGAAACGCTTGGCGAACTCGTCGATCAGGATCACGTTGTTCGGGATCTCGCACATCGCGTACACCTTGAGCCCGTTCTCACCCCTGCGCAGCCCGAGGTCGGCCATCGTCTGCAGGACGAGGTCTGCTTCGGCGATTCGGCGCACGAACGGGAGCATGAGAATGACGTTGGTCAGGCCCATCTGCTCGCGCACGCGTCGCATCGCGCGGCACTCGAGCGCGAAGCCCTCGGCGTAGGCGGGATGCGCGTAGCGCGAAGCGCCGCGAAAGCCGAGCATGGGGTTGTTCTCGGCTGGTTCGAAGGCTGCTCCGCCGATCAGGCTGGCGTACTCGTTGGTCTTGAAGTCCGACATCCGCACCACCACCGGCTTGGGCCAGAAGGCGGCCGCGATGGTGCCGATTCCTTCCGAAAGTCGTTCCACGAAGAACGCGCCGCCGTCGGGGTAGCACTGCGTGAGATGCTCGATGGTGCGGCGAGCCTGGGGATCGTCGACCTTTTCGGGGTGCAGCAGAGCCAGCGGGTGGACCTTGATGTACTCGCTGATGATGAATTCCATCCGGGCCAGTCCCACCCCGTCGTTGGGCAGAAACGACGCCTTGAAGGCAATATCGGGGTTTCCGAGGTTGATCATGACCTGGGTCCGCGGCCGCTTCATATCCCCGACCTCGGTGCGCTCCACGTGGAAGGCCACCGCGCCGCGGTACACCCGCCCCGAGTCACCCTCGGCGCACGACACGGTCACGACTTCGCCATCGGGCACGCAGGTGCTCGCGTCGCCGGTGCCGACCACCGCGGGGATGCCGAGTTCGCGGGCGACGATCGCCGCGTGGCAGGTACGTCCGCCGCGGTTGGTGATGATCGCGGCGGCGATCTTCATCACCGGCTCCCAGTCGGGCGTGGTGGTGTCGGCCACCAACACTTGGCCGGGCTTGAACTCGGACAGGTGGGTGGGGTTCTCGATGCGTTTCACGGCGCCTGAGGCGATTTTTTCGCCGACCGAGCGGCCCTCGGCCAGTATCTCGCCGCGGCCCTCGAGCACATAGGTTTCCAGCGCCGTCGCGCTGTGCTGGGAGGCCACCGTCTCCGGGCGGGCCTGGACGATGTAGAGCTTTCCGTCGAGACCGTCCTTGGCCCACTCCATGTCCATCGGCCGGCCGTAGTGCGCCTCGATCGTGCACGCGTAGCCCGCCAGCTCCAGGACGTCCTCGTCGGTGAGGCAGAACCGAGCGCGGTCGGCCTTGGGTGTGGGGATGTTGCGGGTCGTGTACTTCGTCTGCCCCTCAACGAAGATCATCTTCACCGCCTTGTCGCCGATCAGGCGACGCAACACGGCGCGATGCCCGGCCAGAAAGGTCGGCTTGTGGACATAGAACTCGTCGGGATCGACCGCACCCTGAACCACGTTCTCGCCAAGGCCGTAGGCGCCCGTCACGAATACGGCGTCGCGAAACCCCGACTCGGTGTCGATGGAGAACATCACACCCGACGAAGAGATATCGGAGCGCACCATCTTCATCACGCCGATCGACAGCGAGACCTTGAAGTGGTCGAAGCCCTGGTCGACTCGGTAATGAATGGCACGATCAGTGAACAGGCTGGCGAAACAACGCCGACACGTGTCGAGCAGACTCTCTTCGCCCTTGATGTTGAGATAGGAATCCTGCTGGCCGGCGAAGCTCGCCGTCGGCAGGTCCTCGGCAGTCGCCGAGCTCCGCACGGCGAGACTGACATCCTCGCCGTACTCCCGCTGAAGCTTGCGGTAGGCATCCAGAATCTCGGCAGCCAGATCGTCGGGGAGCCCTGCGCCGTAGACGATCTCACGGGCAAGCTTGCCCTTACGCGCCAGCGCGGCGACGTCGGTCGGGTCGAGCTCGTCAAGCTCGGCATGCAGACGGTCCCACGCGCCGGCCTTGTCCAACATGTAGCGATAGGCCTGCGCGGTGATGGCGAACCCGTGCGGGACGCGCACGCCCTGCCCGGACAGTTTCTGAAACATCTCGCCCAGCGACGCGTTCTTTCCGCCGACCAGCGGCACGTCCTCGATGCCGAACTCCTCAAAAAATCGGACGTAGGTGGCTGTGCTCATGATCTGTCCTCTCATAGCCCGTAAAACAGGGGGCAGCACCGAACTCGCCCGGTATCGTTGCCAGACACCCCGGCCTCGACGCGATTCCCGCGCCGCCAACTCATCCGGGCCCCTGTGGGCAAGCCGGCTTGACGACACACCAATTCACGTCTGGGTCGGTAGAGCGCTCCAGTGGGCGCGTGGTACTGGCGCACACAGCCCCACGAATGCCAACCTCCCACAGTGGTCCGCACGGGGCCAGGGCCGAAGGTAATCGAATGGCTAAACGGCCGACGGGAGAGGGCCATCAGCAGTGGCCGACGCGCGCTCAGCAGCCCACCGCGGCGGCGGAAGCGCCCACCCCATGGACCGGACCAGCGTGGCGTACGAGGCTCCGGATCATGAATTGCGAAGAGGGGCGGCCAGGAATGCGAGGACCTTGTCCTCTGCTGCTCGGCCTCAAGCGTGGTCAGACTCGAAGTGGCGTGCAATCGATGCGCTAGCCAGACCGCAAGACCGCTGAGGAGATCACGATGGCTATTCGAGTGGGCGTGAACGGTTTTGGGCGGGTCGGCCGAAACTTCTTCCGTGCGGTCGACGCACAACACGCGGCAGGCACCACCGACATCGAGATCGTGGCGGTCAACGACCTCACCGACAACAAGACTCTGGCGCACCTGCTCAAATACGACTCCGTCCTGGGACGCTTAGCGCGCGACGTGTCGGTCGACGGCGAGGACATTGTGGTCGGGGACCAAGTGATCAAAGCGTGGTCCATCGCCGGCGGGCCGGCAGCGCTGCCGTGGGGAGATCTCGGCGTGGATGTCGTCATCGAGTCGACCGGTCGATACACCGCCGCGGAGCAGGCCCGTGGTCACCTGCACGGCGGAGCGAAGAAAGTGGTGGTGTCCGCGACGTCGAAGGGCGCGGACCTCACCGTCGTGATGGGGGTCAACCATCGCGACTACGACGGCACCCAGACCGTCGTCTCCAACGCCTCGTGCACGACGAACTGCCTGGCGCCGATGGCGATGGTGCTCGACGAGGTGTTCGGAATCGAGCGCGGGCTCATGACCACCATCCACGCCTACACCCCGGACCAGAATTTGCAGGACGGTCCGCACCGCGACCTTCGCCGGGCCCGCGCCGCGGCGGTCAACGTGGTACCCACATCCACCGGGGCCGCCCGCGCGATCAGCGTGGTGCTGCCCCAACTCGAGGGACGGCTCGACGGGTACGCGCTGCGGGTGCCGGTGCCCACCGGTTCAGCCACCGATCTCACCGTCATCGTCCGCGAGCCGGCGACGGTCGAGGCCGTCAACACCGCCTTCGCGGCCGCCGCCGACGGCGAGCTGAAGGGCTACCTCACCTACACCGAGGACCCGATCGTCTCCTCCGACATCGTGACCGACCCGTCGTCGTGCATCTTCGACGCCGGACTCACTAAAGTGACCGGTGGTCTGGTGAAGATCGTCGGCTGGTATGACAACGAGTGGGGTTATTCCCACCGCCTGGCCGATCTGACGGGCTTGGTCGCATCGTCCCTGTGAGCTGCTGGTTGTCGTGGTGGGGGGTGTTCAGGGCAGCGGTGCTGACCAGCGTAGCGAGGTGCCTCCGCCGGGAGCATCCGCGATGGTGAGCGTGCCGCCTGCCTGTTGCGTGTGGTGATGCAGGCTGCTCAGGCCGTCGCCGGGGATGTTTTGGCCGTTGTCGATGACCTCGATGCAGATGTTGTCTTCGACCTTTACCGTGACCGCGACTCTGGTCGCTCCGGCATGTCGGACGGCGTTGCTGACCGCTTCGCGCACAACGGTTTCGGTGTGATCGGCGAGTGCAGCGCCGACAATGGACAAGGGGCCCACGAATTGAACCGTGGTCTCCAGGTCGGATCCGCAGGACTGCATGAGGACGTCGTCGAGCCGCTCGCGCAGTCGGGTGGTGTCCGGCAGTGGACCGTGCATGGCGCCGTGGGCGTCAAAAATAGCGACGCGGATTTCCTGGATGACGTCGTCGAG
>NZ_VMQU01000103.1 GCF_007714205.1 Mycobacterium helveticum
GATCGCGCGCACCGCAAACGTCGACACCTCAGCCAGCAACTCGGGCAAACCCCGACCGTCGGCCACCAAACCCGCCAGCTCGTCAACCGCGCCCCGCAAGTCGGCGGCATCAGCACTGACCTGCAGCGCGCTCAATATCATCGGTAAACCACCCTCGTCCCCGGAGAACTCTGGACTGTCACGCGTTTTTCGGAATGCGGTTTTCGCGGTAGTTCATAGTCTACGCCGCGAGTTGTGAACTCAGGTGTTCGGTACGGACTTGGTGCGTTGGCCGCGTGCGGACTGAATTCTGCGTCGAGTGCAGAACAGTTCGATGTAGCGTGCAATATCCACCTTCACTTTCTTTCGTTTCGGATACAGCATGTGATGCACCCGCCAGTTTTTCAGGCTGGCGAAGGAGGATAAATCCGCCAGCGCGTCGTCGCAACAAACTGCGGTCCGCTCCTCAGGGAATGGCGCAACCCGAGACGCTCGAGCGCCGCATGGTATTCGGCTGACGCATATTGGCCGAGTTCAAGGCTGTGATTGCGAGCAGCAGTCGCCACCCATCGGTGACGAGCTCGTTGCGCATGTGCCCGGCCATCGCAGAGCCGATCACCTCCCTGCTGAAGCAGTCGATGACGGTAGCAACTCGGCGCGGATGCGCCGATACCCGTGGACACCTCCGAAGGGGTCGAACAGGGCCTTGACCGCGGCGGCCGGCTCCCCGCGCCGCCGCCGGGTGTCGCTGGGCGACCGGCCCGACCACTCACCGCCTTTTTAAAAGGCGTTTTCCATTTCCAGTTCCCGGGTGTGGCGTTCAAGTTCCCGTGATCCGGCACGCCCAGACAACTCCAACTGCGGCTCGCCGGCGGCGTACGCGGCGCGGTTCGACTCCACCACGAGCTTCGCAATATCGTCCCGAAACTCGGGCTTATATTGCGTGTATTTCCCAGAAAATTCATCCCAACTTTTTCGGATCGGACCTTATTTGGTCCGCAGTCCGGAAAGCGGGAGGCACACCGCTGCGCCCGGGCTGTCGATGGCGTCATTTCGGCGGGTCCCAGGTCCAGTTGCGGATTTCGGGGTGGTCTTGGCCGTGGGTGTCGATGTAGAGGGTGTGTTCGACGAGTTTGTCGGCCATGGTCTGTTTGAGGTAGTCGCCGGTCGCGCCGAGTTGCGGGAGGCGGTCGATGACGTCGGTGACGAGGTGGTAGCGGTCGAGTTTGTTCTGTACCCGCATGTCGAAGGGGGTGGTGATGGTGCCTTCTTCGTTGTAGCCGCGCACGTGCAGGTTGGGGTTGGTTCTGCGGTAGGTGAGCCGGTGAATCAGAGTTGGGTAGCCGTGGAAGGCGAAGATGATGTGTTTGTCGGCGGTGAACAGGGCGTCGTAGTCGCGGTCGCTCAGACCGTGCGGGTGTTCGCTGGCTGACTGCAACTTCATCAGGTCGACCACGTTGACCACGCGGAACTTCAACGCGGGCAGGTGTTCCCGCAAGATCTGCGCCGCGGCGAGCACCTCCAGGGTGGGGGTGTCCCCGCAGCAGCCCAGCACTACGTCGGGGTCGGCGCCGGAATCATTGCCGGCCCATTCCCAGATACCGATGCCTTGGGTGCAGTGCACTTCTGCCTGCTCCATGCTCAGCCATTGCGGCATCGCGCGTTTGCCGGCGACGATCACGTTGACGTAGTGGCGGCTGCGCAGGCAATGGTCGGCCACCGAGAGCAGGCAGTTGGCGTCCGGCGGTAGGTATACCCGCACGATGTCGGCTTTCTTGTTGATGACATGGTCGAGGAAGCCGGGGTCTTGGTGCGTGTAGCCATTGTGGTCTTGCTGCCACACGTGGGAGGCCAGCAGGTAGTTCAGTGATGCGATGTTGCGGCGCCACGGCAGTTGCGCGGTGACTTTGAGCCATTTGGCGTGCTGGTTGAACATCGAGTCGATGATGTGGATGAATGCCTCGTAGCAGTTGAACAGCCCGTGCCGGCCGGTCAGCAAATAGCCCGTGAGCCACCCTTGGCACTGGTGCTCGCTGAGCATCGAATCCAGCACTCTGCCCGAGCGGGCGAGGTATTCGTCGTCGGCAACGGTGCGGGCCTCCCATTGGCGGTCGGTGACCTCGAAGACCGCGTCGAGCATGTTCGACACGGTTTCATCGGGGCCCATGATCCGGAAGTTGCGCTGATTCTGGTTGAGGCTGACCACGTCGCGCAGGAAGCGACCCAGCACGCGGGTGTCCTCGGCCTCCACCGCACCGGGCGAAGCCACCGCCACCGCGTGGGTGCGAAAGTCGGGCATGTGCAGGTCACGCACCACCCCGCCGTTGGTGTGCGGGTTAGCGCCCATCCGCCGGTGCCCGCCGGGGGCCAGTGCCGCCAGGTCGGGTAGCAGCCGCCCGTTCTCATCGAACAACTCCGTGGGTTTGTAGCTGCGCATCCAGCTGTCGAGCAACTCGACGTGTCCAGGATGGTGCTCGTCGACGAGCAACGGCACTTGATGCGCCCGAAACGTGCCCTCGATCTGTAGGCCGTCCACGACCTTGGGTCCGGTCCAGCCTTTCGGGGAGCGCAGCACGATCATCGGCCACCGCGGGCGGGTGGCCTGGCCATCGGTGCGCGCCTTGCGCTGGATTCCGTGGATATCGGCGACGACGGTGTCGAGGACGGTAGCCATCAGTTCGTGCATGTCTTCGGGGACATCACCCTCGACGTAATGCGGGTCCCAGCCGCAGCCGCGCAGGAACTGGTCGAGCTCCTCGCGTTCGATGCGGGCCAGCACGGTGGGGTTGCTGATCTTGTAGCCGTTCAGATGCAGGATCGGCAGCACCGCCCCATCGCCAACCGGGTTGAGGAACTTGGTGGAATGCCAGGCAGTGGCCAGCGGGCCCGTCTCGGCCTCGCCGTCACCGATGACACACGCCACGATCAGATCCGGATTGTCGAACGCCGCGCCGAACGCGTGGCTCAGAGAGTAACCCAGTTCCCCGCCTTCGTGGATCGACCCCGGAGTCGTCGGCGCGACGTGGCTGGAAATGCCTCCGGGAAAGGAGAATTGGGTGAACAGCTTTTTCATCCCGGACTCGTCTTGACTCACGTCGGGATAGATCTCCGAATACGAGCCCTCGAGATAGGTGTTGGCGACCAGGGCCGGACCCCCGTGCCCGGGGCCGGCGATATAGAACATGTCCAGGTCGTAGGTGGTGATGACCCGGTTGAGGTGCACGTAGATGAAGTTCTGCCCCGGCGTGGTGCCCCAATGGCCCACCACCAGCGGTTTCACATCCGAGAGCGCCAGCGGCCGCCTCAGCAGCGGATTGTCGTACAGGTAGATCTGGCCCACCGACAGGTAGTTCGCCGCGCGCCAGTACGCGTCCATCCGATGGAGCAGTTCGGGTTCCAGTGTTGGGGTGTGCGTCATGGGGTGTCCCTTACTCGAAACGTCGCTCATCCTTTGTCGATTGAGCTGGTGGCTCGTCGGTGCCATGGCGCGGAGTCGGGTGAGCAGCCGGATGAGCTGACGCTGGTCCAGTGCAGTCCGGGCGCCGCGGCGATCATGGCCGGCTCTCCGTGGCGGAGGTGCCGTTGGCCACCGCCGCCGGGGTGGGGATCGGTGGCTGTGGCTCTGGCCGGACTGCTGCGCGGCTTTCCTGGGCCAGGAAGGTTCCGAGTTCGGCGATGGTCGACATCAACGGCGCCGGGAACACCACGGTGCTGTTTTTGTCGACGCCGAGTTCGACCAGGGTCTGCAGATTGCGTAATTGCAGCGCCAGCGGGTGGGCCATCATGGTGTCCGAGGCATCGCCCAAGGCGGCAGCGGCCAGCGATTCACCTTCGGCAGCAATGATTTTCGCGCGCTTCTCCCGCTCCGCCTCGGCTTGGCGGGCCATCGCCCGTTTCATACTGTCGGGCAGTTGGATGTCTTTGAGCTCCACCAAGGTGACCTTCACACCCCAATCGATGGTGATGACGTCAAGGATCGCGCGGATGTCGAGATTGATCTTGTCGGTCTCCGAGAGCGTCTCGTCCAGGCTGTGCTGGCCGACCACCTTGCGCAACGTCGTCTGGGCGATCTGATCGATCGCGGCATAGACATTCTCGATCGCCACCACCGACTTCACCGCGTCGACGACCTTGAAGTAGGCCACCGCCGACACGTCGACACTGACATTGTCGCGGGTGATGATCCCCTGAGACTGGATCGGCATGGTCACGACCCGCAACGAAATCCGTTGCAGCACATCGACGAACGGAATGATCAGCCGCAACCCGGGTTGACGTTCCCCGATCACCCGACCCAACCGGAACAGCACCCCGTCCTCGTATTGCTTGACGATCCGCACCGCCAACGCCAGCACCAGCAGCAACAGCACGACCAGAACAACGACGACGACACCCAACGCTTTCATCACCGCACACCTTCCGGTGAACCGTGCCGGCGGGTGCCCGCGACCACGTCCTGCGCAACCCTCGTTGTTGAGAGGTGAGGTACGGGAGCCGATCGAACGAAGAAACTCCGTAAAACAGTCATGGTGATCCCGACGTGCAAACGATCACCGAAGTGTAGGGGCCTCGGAGCCAACGCTCCTGAAGTTCTGCAGCGGACAGCCGAACTGATCCCGAACCAGCTGAAATTCTCAGCACTTCCCAGGCTACACCCGAGGCGACCAACCGGCCGAATCCCTTTTGCCGCGACCCTTTTACGGTAAGGCGTGCCAGCGTTGCTGGTGACCGACGGATCGGGCGCGAGATCGCGCTTCTCGGGCAGCCGTCCGGCGGCACGCGGTCCAGAACTGCTCGAGGCGGCATTCTCGGTCTGACAAATCATCTCGTGGCGATTGCGCCGCGGGTATGTCGCCGAGTTCCGTTGAGGTATGCGGGATCAGCTACGCGGCCCGCGCGGTCGAATCCGCTTTGCCCTCACGATCGGCCCCCGCATCACCACTCACCGCCTCCTTGACGGTTCCCTGCTCACGGCGCTGCACCACGCGAAGCCGTTCACCGTCGCGCGAGATCACCCGGTCAGCATCCCCAACCCGCACGCGGCCAGCGGCTGCGTGCTGTCAGCAGGAGCAGTCCTCTGGGCCCACCAGATCCTGGGTCCGGAATCAGCCGTCACGTGTGGAATGACCACATCCCACTAACCTGTGCCTGGCCGCGTCAGCGGCGGCGGACACCGGTTCCGGCCTGGCCGGTGTGGCGGGTGCTGTCCCGCCCGTAGGGACAGTCGGAATTGTCGTGGTAGACGGGGTCTGCGGAATTGGTGGCGGTGTGGAAAGCGGCGATCGTCGTCGTGGTATCCACACTGTGCGCAGCCGGGTAACCGGGCGCGCTGTCACCGTCTCAAGCTGCTCCCGCGTGGGTAGCGGCGTCCCGTCTGACCGGGTCGAGGATGCGGTAGGCGAGGAGTTTGACGCGGTCGGTGACGAGTGCCCAGACGATGGCGTAGCCCCAGACGAAGGCGACCCACTGCCAGCCGAGCGGCGTCATCAGTACCCCGAAGCCGGCGAGCAGCGTCGCGATGGTCTCGGCGCCGAGCACGGCCAGTACGAGGATCCGCTTGGGCCGGATGGACCAGAACGGCCCGCGGGTACGGGTGAGGAAGATCGTCAGCGACCCGGCGACCGACAGCATCAGATACATCAGTGTCCGCAGCTGGTCCCGGTCGAGTTTGAATTCGTGCCCGCCCAGGTAGAACAGTCCGAACGCGGCGACCGGCCCGATGACACCCAGGACGGTCGCTATCCCCAGGACCAGGCGCATGTTCCACGCCTCGGGGCTGTTCTTGTACTTCACGTTGTCGTAGGCGATGGACAAGATCGCGCCGTCGTTGAGCAGCGCGAGGACGACGATCATGATCGCCGTCACGGGAAAGAAGCCGAAGACCAGGATCGCGGCGGTCACGAACAGCAGCACCCGCAACGTCTCAGAGATGCGGTAGATCGCATAGCTGTTCATCCGCTGAACGATCCGGCGGCTTTCCTTGATCGCATCGATGATCACCGACAGGCCCGGGCTCAGCAGCACCATGGACGCCGCCGCGCGTGCCGCGTCGGTCGCCCCGGACACGGCGATGCCGCAATCAGCCTTCTTCAGCGCGGGGGCATCGTTCACCCCGTCACCGGTCATCCCGACGATATGGCCGTGCTTCTGCAGCACATCGACAATGCGGTACTTGTGCTCGGGGAACACCTGGGCGAAGCCGTCGGCCTGTGCGATCGCCGTCGCCTCGGCGGCCGTCACCTCCTCCTTGACGCCACCCAGCCCGGCGGCGTCAAGAATCCCGGCGCGCATCCCGAGTGCCTTGGCGGTCTCCCGGGCGATGGCGATGGCATCGCCGGTGACCATCTTGACCTTCACACCCATCTGTTCGGCAGTCGCGATGATCTCTTTGGCGTCGACGCGGGGCGGGTCGAACAGCGGCAGCACGCCCAGGAACCGCCACGGACCGTCGCCGTCGACGCGGGCGACCCCCAGCGACCGGAAGCCGCGCTGGGCGAACTCTTGAACAGCGGTGTCCACGGCTGCGTGCACGTCGGCCGCGTTGCCGGCCAGGGCGAGGATGACCTGCGGTGCGCCCTTGCTGACCTTGAACGACGGCTTGCCTGCGAGCTCGACGCTGGCCTCGGTGCGCTTGTGGACCGCGTCGAAGGGTTGGAAGTGGACCACGTGGTAGGCGTCGAGTGCCGCCGGGTCGGTCAGTCCGGCCAGGACGGCCAGGTCGATGGTGTCGTTGTCGTCGACGCGCGAGGCCAGCGCACCGGCGAGTACGACGTCGCCGGTGCTCACCCCGGGCACGGCGAACGGGTCGCCCAGAGTCAGCTTGTTCTGGGTCAGGGTCCCGGTCTTGTCCGAGCACAACACGTCCACGCCGGCGAGCTCCTCGATGGCGACCAGCCGGGTGACGATGGCCTGCTTCTTGGCAAGCAGGCGTGCGCCGACGGCCATGGTCACCGACAACACGGTCGGCATCGCCACCGGGATCGCCGCCACAGTGAGCACCAGGACGAACTGGACGGTACCCAGGATCGGATTGCCGCGCAGGGTCGACACGACGACGATCAGCACCACCATGGCCAACGCGAGCAGGATCAGGAACTTGCCGATCTGCAGCACCGCCTTTTGGAAGTGGCTGACGCTGTCGGCGGCTTGGACCAGTTCTGCGGTATGGCCAAAGTAGGTATTCGTGCCGGTGGCGTACACCAAGGCGCTGATCTCGCCCTGACGCATGATCGATCCGGAGAACACCTTGTCGCCCGGTCCGCGGCTGGCCGGCAGCGACTCCCCGGTCAGCGCGGACTCGTCCACCTCCACCGCGTCGCCGTCGAGCAGGCGGGCGTCGGCCGACACGATGTCGCCGAGCCGCAGCCGGATCACGTCGCCCGGCACGAGTTCGCGCGCCGGGAGGGTAACCCACGTGCTGTCGCGTAGTACCCGCGCGTTGACCGCCAGTTGGGCTCTGAGGGCGTCGATGGCTTTGCCCGCGGACCGTTCCTCCCAGAACCCGATGAACGCGTTAGCAGCGAGCAGCACGAAGATGATGATGAAATCCGGCCAGTGGCGCAGCACGCCCGACAAGATGACGGCAACCTCGATCATCCACGGTATCGGACCCCAGAAGTAACCGAGGAACTTCAGCAGCTGGTTGGTTTTCTTCTCCGCGATCTCGTTCGGCCCGTACTGAATCAGGCGTTTGCCGGCCTCGCCTGCACCGATCCCGTTAACCGAACTCGCGAGCTGCTTTTCCAGCTCGGGCATCGGCAGCGACTTCAGGTCCCCTTGCGGGTCGGCCTTGGTCGGCGCTGCGGAGTTCCGGGGTGGGGACTTCTCATCCTCGGTGGTCATGGTTGGCTCTCTTACCTGCTCGTTATCGTCTGGGTGTTTCGGAAGTCGCGAAGTCATCCAGCATCAACGCGTGGACCGGTCCCCGCCGACCGGTAACCGCGGCGAGCGACCCGATTGGTGGCCGCCCGGTCCCGCAATGCCCGTTGTTCCTACGGCTTTTCGGCCTCTTGGCCGCCCCAGACGCCGAAAGCAGGTAACTGG
This sequence comes from Mycobacterium helveticum, assembly GCF_007714205.1. Classification (GTDB taxonomy): domain Bacteria; phylum Actinomycetota; class Actinomycetes; order Mycobacteriales; family Mycobacteriaceae; genus Mycobacterium; species Mycobacterium helveticum. The sequence goes on from NZ_VMQU01000103.1 coordinate 8,023, forward strand.
CACGGCGGGAACGGCCCGCCGCAGACAGGTCAGCGCAGCATCAGCGCCGGCCTGCACAGAAGCCTGGCTGGAGCGGGTCGTACACCGTGCGCAGCACATCCTCGGCCACACCAGCGGTTTCACATCCGAGAGCGCCAGTGGCCGCTTCAGCAGCGGATTGTCATACAGGTAGATCTGGCCGACCGACAGTGATTCGCCGCCCGCCAGTATGCGTTCATCTTGCCCAGCAGTTCAGGTTCCATGGTTCGGACGGTGGCTCGTCGGTGTCATGGCGCGGAGTCGGTGAGCAGCCGGATGAGCTGACGCTCGTCCAGTGCAGTCCAGGCGCCGCGGCCAGCGCGCCACTGATCAGGATCGTCCTCGAGGCCAAGGACCGCAGCGGCGCGGGTCGCGCGCTGATCGGGTGCGACAGCCGGCGTTCTCACCCGGGGGGATCGCATGTCGCGGTACATCATCCAGTAACCCCACCCGGTCAACGCCATGACGATCACCGCGGCGATCATGGCCGGCTCTCCGTGGCGGAGGTGCCGTTGGCCACCGCCGCCGGGATGGGGATCGGTGGCTGTGGCTCTGGCCGGACTGCTGCGCGGCTTTCCTGGGCCAGGAAGGTTCCGAGTTCGGCGATGGTCGACATCAACGGCGCCGGGAACACCACGGTGCTGTTTTTGTCGACGCCGAGTTCGACCAGGGTCTGCAGATTGCGTAATTGCAGCGCCAGCGGGTGGGCCATCATGGTGTCCGAGGCATCGCCCAAGGCGGCAGCGGCCAGCGATTCACCTTCGGCAGCAATGATTTTCGCGCGCTTCTCCCGCTCCGCCTCGGCTTGGCGGGCCATCGCCCGTTTCATACTGTCGGGCAGTTGGATGTCTTTGAGCTCCACCAAGGTGACCTTCACACCCCAATCGATGGTGATGACGTCAAGGATCGCGCGGATGTCGAGATTGATCTTGTCGGTCTCCGAGAGCGTCTCGTCCAGGCTGTGCTGGCCGACCACCTTGCGCAACGTCGTCTGGGCGATCTGATCGATCGCGGCATAGACATTCTCGATCGCCACCACCGACTTCACCGCGTCGACGCCCTTGAAGTAGGCCACCGCCGACACGTCGACACTGACATTGTCGCGGGTGATGATCCCCTGAGACTGGATCGGCATGGTCACGACCCGCAACGAAATCCGTTGCAGCACATCGACGAACGGAATGATCAGCCGCAACCCGGGTTGACGTTCCCCGATCACCCGACCCAACCGGAACAGCACCCCGTCCTCGTATTGCTTGACGATCCGCACCGCCAACGCCAGCACCAGCAGCAACAGCACGACCAGAACAACGACGACGACACCCAACGCTTTCATCACCGCACACCTTCCGGTGAACCGTGCCGGCGGGTGCCCGCGACCACGTCCTGCGCAACCCTCGTTGTTGAGAGGTGAGGTACGGGAGCCGATCGAACGAAGAAACTCCGTAAAACAGTCATGGTGATCCCGACGTGCAAACGATCACCGAAGTGTAGGGGCCTCGGAGCCAACGCTCCTGAAGTTCTGCAGCGGACAGCCGAACTGATCCCGAACCAGCTGAAATTCTCAGCACTTCCCAGGCTACACCCGAGGCGACCAACCGGCGGACCCGTTCGGGGCAGCGCGCTTTACGAGGCTGCCTGCAGTCAGGCGGGAACGCTTATCTGCGAGTCGCGGTGACGTAGAGGATCGAGGCAGGCGCAACGCCAAGGTCCTCGTCCTGCAGCGGAGGTAACCTGGCAGCGCCGAGCAAATCCGTCAGGGTCGTCCCAACCGTGTCCCACCCCTTGGCCTGTAGGTATTTGGGTACGTCGTGGTATTCGCCGGTGTAACTCAGATCCACGGGGTCGATATCTATGCCGTGCTCGCGCCAGTGATCGGCTTGGGCGGCCATCTGCTGTTGCGTCGCCGCGGACTGATCCGTCATCGTCCCGTAATCGCCGGCGAAGCGGCTGGCGGGAACGCTCAGTGCGGTGATGTTGTCCAGCAGCCGATCCTGAGCGTCAGGTGGCAAGAATCCGATCATCAGCCCCTCGGCGTTCCATGCCGTGGGCAGGGAAGCGTCGAAGCCGGCCGCCTGCAGAGCCGTCGGCCAGTCCTGGCGAAGATCGATGCTCACCGTCCGCAGGTCGGCCGTCGGGGCGGCACCTAATCTGGCCAGCGTCGAGGTCTTGAACTTGATCACTTCGGGCTGATCGACCTCGTACACCGTGGTCCCAGCCGGCCATGACAGGCGGTACGCGCGGGAATCCAACCCCGACGCAACGATCACGACCTGGCGTACGCCCGCTGCTGAAGCACTGTTGAAGAAGTCGTCGTAATACCTTGCTCGCGCGGCGAAAACGTCCGTCATCCGGCGAAACCAGGCATCATCGGCGACTTCGGCTAAATCCGCCTCACCCTCGGCCACCCTGGTGAAGAAGTCCAGGCCGACCGCACGCACCAACGGCTCGGCAAACGGGTCGTTGATCACCCCTCGCCGGGTAGCAGCCGCTCTGGCAGCCGCGACCATCGTGGCGGTGGATCCGACGCTGGTGGCCAGGTCCCACGTGTCATCGTCTGTGCGCGCCATGTCCACTCCTTCGACAAGTTGATGGGCCGACCCGTCTCGGACCGTCATCCACCGTACTGCGCTTGCTTGATCGACGTCGCCCCTCAGCAGACCGGTCTGATGGGCCAAGCGCGAAGGGTCAGTTCGGCATAGATCGACGAATTGGTGGGCTGTGTTGTGATGCCGTCAGCGACGGATGCCGGCGCAGATTCGGTTCCAATTGCCTGATGCGATCTTCCCTCGTTCGACGTCGCTCAGATCTGCTTCCTCCAGAAAGCGGCGCGCGCCGTTGTGGGAGGCGCACCGGTAGGGATAGTCGGTGGAGAAAAGGATGCGGTCAACTCCGATGACCTCGAGTGCCCACCGCAGATATCGCTGGCTGAAGATGCCACTGGGCGTGACCAGCACGTTGGTGCGGAAGTATTCGGAGATCGGACGTGCCCGTTTGGTGGCTGTGCTCAAGTCGTCGACCCTGTCCAGGTAAAACAGCACCATCTCGCCCCAATGACCGACTATCACTTCGAGATTTGGGAAGTGGTCGAAGACGCCGGCAAGGATCAAGCGCAGCAGCGCGACACCCACGTCGTAGTGCCAGCCGATACCGTAGGTGGCCAATCCGGCGTTGACCGTGTCGGCGAAGCCGCCGTAGTAGGCGGCCTGTACCGGCGGTGGCGGCACCTGTGGATGCAGGTAGAGCGGTGCGTTGAGGGCAGCCGCGGCCTCGAAGATCGGCCAGAAGTCGCGGTGTTCCAGACTGCGCCCACGGCTGCGGGGGAAGATCATCGCGCCGTTGAGGCCCAATGTGGTTACCGCGCGCTCCAACTCGCTGGCGGCTTTGATCGGATCGCTGGTAGCCAGCGTCGCGAAGCCCTGCAGGTGGTCGGGATGCGCGCGCACCGCGTCGGCTACGAGGTCGTTACAGGTCGTCTGCAACGTCACCGCGTCGTTGGGAGCCAGGTTTTGAACACCGGGGCTGGTCAGGGAGAGAACCTGCACGTCGAGCCCAGTGTCTTCCATTGCGGCAAGGCGCTCCTCGTCTAGCTCGGCGAGGCGGCGCACGATATCGTCTGCGGCGGATAGTCCCGCCGGGTTTTGCCAGTGCGCCTCGAGACCACGCCATGCGTGCAGCACGTCAGCGGTGACAAAATGCTCTTCCAGACCAATGGTTTTCACGATTGCGATCCCTTCCTTACCCTCCGATGATCACCTCTCCGAAGTCCGGTGTCGAGCAGCCGAGGTTTCAAGATCGTCCTTGCGGGTGACAACGATTTTGCCGATGCGGTCGTGTTTGACGCCCCCCGTCTTCGCTGCGCAAACGCGCGTACATGAAAGCGACTCGCTCCTAAGGGATTCCGGCTGCACCGGAGGTGTCACATTCCGGGTGCGGAGCGCCGGCCAGCGCGACGTGCGCCGGGTCGGTGGGCGGCCAGTACGACGTGGCGTCGCAGACACGGCACGTCCAACCCACCTGGCTTCCGCGACACGTGCACGGCCGGCCAGTACTTGACCGGGGCCACCGCCTGGGTATCCGGTTTATCCGCCGTTCGCTTCAGCGTCGATGACCTGCTTGGCGATCGTCGACAGGCGGGGTTCATTGCGTCCCGGTACGTCGATGTTGATGACCCGCCGGCCGGGCTCCCCCGCGATGCGTAACAACCCGTGAAACCTTGGCTGGATCCCCGCCGCGTCCAGTTTTGTCATCCAGGTCATCCATGGGTCGCGCCAGAGGAAACCGGTGGCGAGACGAGAGTTGATGACGCTCTGTTGGGTTGCCAGCCAGCCCACCTGCCGGTCGAGGACGTAGGCGGCCAGCCCGCGCGTGTTCGCGCCGTCGGCCTCCAACCGCAACGTCACTTCGACGGGACCGAGCGGCAGAGCGTTTACCGTGTCCGCGAAGGAGGAAGTTCCGGCGATGGTGCGTGTCCGGCTTCCCGCACGTCAACCACCCGGTAGTCGCCCCGGGCGTTCGGCTGCCACGATTTGGGCACAAGCCAATCCCAAATTGCCATACCAAGACCTTACTGGAGCCGTGGTGCCGGTGGTGGCAGTTCCGCCACGGACTCAATGCCATACCCCGGGAGTTAGAGCGGCGACTCTACTGCAGCAGGATAATGGCGACGCACATCAACAACATCAGAAGCGCGGGCAGAAACTTCGTCGGCGAGTCCTTGACCTTCGCGTGCATAGCCAGTGCCCCGACCATCAACACGGCAACGATCAGTGCCGGCGGCCGGATGAGTGCCGGAACCCAGATGCCTACGATCAGCAGCACCGCCGACCCGATCTTCAGGGCACCGACGGCGTAGAAGGACCACTCGGGAAGTCCGTAGGTGGCGAATTCTTCTTTGAGCGACTGCGCCGAACCGCCCCGGTATGCGGTCGATGCCCGCGCCCGCACCAGCCAGACGTTGAGCAACCCCAGTGCAACGATGATCTGGAGACTGGTGGAAACTGCCGCAGATGACAACATGGGGGTGCCTTTCGTTGCCGTATCGCTGTCACAGGATCGATCGTTGATCGGAACCACTACACCATGAACATGCTTTACCAGGCGTGCAAAGTTCTGTCGATCCTTTTGTTTCTGTATTACGGCTTGGCCGTGCTCGTCGCCAACGCCATGGTGGAGGAGTTTGCCCGCTTCGGGCTGGTCCGATTTCGGAAGCTCACCGGGATTCTCGAGTTGCTCGGATCGCTGGGTCTCATCCTCGGCTACTTCTTGCCGCAGTTCACCGTCGCCGCCGCGGGTGGCCTGACACTGATGATGGGCGTGGGAGTCGTTGTCCGCCTTCGCTGCGGGGATTCCCTGGCCGATGCTCTGCCTGCCATCGTCATGCTGCTGATCAATCTGTACATCGTCGTCTACGCGCTCGGTGTGGGGACTATCCCGGCACGGTAGCGGTGGCCGCCCGATCGGCACCGGCCAGCGCGGAGCAAGCCAGCCCCTGAGCGGTCCCCGCAAGCGAGAAGAACCGACCCCGTCTCGAACGAGCTTGACGGCCAACCTTCCGTACTGCCATTGTAAGTACATGACGGCGATGAAGGATGATCGCCTGCAGCTGCGAGTGGACGCCGCCGCCAAACGCCGACTGGAGGAAGCGGCATCCGAGGCGCATCTCAGCATCACGGCGTTCGTACTGCAGGCCGCCAACCGTGCCGCCGACGACATACTCGCCGAACGTCGGACCGTCCACCTCTCCCCCGACGCCGCGGCCGCCTTTACCGATGCACTCAACCGTCCAGCGCAGGTCAGTGAGCGGCTGGCGAAGGCGTTGCAGCGGCCCTCGAAGTTCAGCTGGCTGGACTGAGGGTGCGGTTCCGCCGGCCGGCGCTGCTCGACCCGGACAAACATCACCGCGACGAATTCACCTCAGGCGAACCAACATTAGATGAATGGCTGCGCCGCTATGCCGGCCAGAACCGCCGCGGCAACACCGCCGCGGCATGGGTGATCGCCGATGCCAACCACAACGTCGTCTGCTATGCCACTTTGTCGATGACAGCCATCGATCGGTCCGCCAGCCCCAAACGTGTGGGCAAGGGCGCCCCACAACAGATTCCAGCGCTTCTGATCGGCCGACTGGCTACCGAGATTCACGTGGCCGAGCTTGGCGTTGGCACCGAGATGGTCGAGCACATCTTGGCTACCGCCGCCGAGCTGAACATCAAGGCTGCCTGCCGGGCCGTGGTCATCACTGCGCTGAACGCTGATGCGTCCCGCTGGTGGCAGCGGTTCGGGTTCGAACCGTTTAACGCGCACGATGCGGCCAACGTGGACCTCTATCTGTTGACCAAAGATATCGCCGAAACCCTGGCCAACCTGTAAGACTCCACCCATGGACAGCCAGGTTGAGCTGCATCTTCGCCAACTGATCTTCGACAGGCTCGCCGACATCGTCGCCGAGAACGGCGTCATCACCAGGTCCGAACTCGAACAACTTCAGGTCGGAGACCAACAATGGCGGATAATTGACCGCAACCGCGGTATCCGAAACCCGAAAGAACTCCTGGCCACGCTGTCGGTGATCTCCAATCCCAGTGGGCCGTACGCAGATACGCACGTGGGCGATTCCCTCTACGCGTACGACTACCGGGCAGGCAGCACCGACGGCGACAATCGAAAACTGCGGCGTGCCTTCGAACTCGGCCTGCCGATCATCTTGCTGCGCACCATTCGCCCAGGCACCTTCGTGCCGATTTTCCCGGTCTATGTCGTCGCCGACGATTCCGCCAATCGACAATTCATACTTGCTCTCGACGAGAGCCTTCGCTTCGTCTCCAACCCGCTTCAGCTCAAACCAGCCGAACGCGAATACGCCGAACGAATCGTCAGACAACGCCTCCATCAACCCGAATTCCGTGGCCGCGTGCTCCTCGCCTACCAAACGCAGTGCACCGTCTGCAGCCTCCGGCACGGCAGGCTCCTCGATGCTGCCCACATCATCGGCGACACCAAGCAGCACGGCCTTCCGATCGTCGAGAATGGCCTGAGCCTCTGCAAAATCCACCACGCCGCATTCGACGCAAATCTGCTCGGCATCTCACCGGATTACGTCGTCCACATCAACCGTGCCCTCATGGATGAAATCGACGGGCCGATGCTCCGGTACGGCCTTCAAGAGATGGACGGCCGACTCCTAACCTTGCCTGCGCGAGCATCTGACCAGCCGGCGGCTGATCGACTCGCCGAACGATTCGACGAGTTCCGCGCCGCAGGATGAGCGAGCGCGTCGATCCCTCGCCTACTTGACCAGCGGCCATGTCGGACGCCATTTGCGCCCGTTTCAGTGAACAGGAGCAAGGCGTACTCTCGGAACGCGTGAAACGATCGTATTGCTCGTTCCAAACGAAAGGAGGTCACGGTGCAGCCGTTGGAAGAATCCCCAGGCGTTATCCTGCCGTCCGACGAACAAGCTGAGGTGATCGACTTCATCGAACGTCTTCGCAGCAAGGGCCGCGGTACAGCCATGCCGACCGCACGCCTTGTCGACGCCGACGGATCGGGTGTGCCGATTCCCGACTCGATGTTCACGATCCTCATCCAGGTCGCCGAGGCGTTGAAGGCCGGCCTTGCGGTAACGATCGCACCCCACCACCTCACGCTGTCGACGCAAGAGGCAGCCGATCTGCTCCGCATCTCCCGGACCACCTTGGTCCGGCTGCTGGAAACGGGGGCTATCCCGTTCGACAAGCCGAGCCGACACCGGAAGGTCCGACTGCAGGACCTGATCGAGTACCGCCAGCGTCAGCGGAAGGCGGCCGCACAAGCGCTGGACGACATGGTTGCCGATGCTGAACGCCTTGACCTGTACGACGCCGATCCCGCAGCGGTGTCGGCTGCGTTGCGGGCCGCGCGGGGCAAAACCGGCTGAGAATGTTTTCGGCGTTCCTCGACACGTGCGTCCTGGTTCCAAGCCTGTCGCGAGATGTCCTTCTTGAGGTCGCCGAACAGTCGGTCTACCGACCGTTGTGGAGTTCGGAGGTTCTTGACGAGCTGGAGCGGACCGTCCGCCGACTCACCGCCGAACGAGGCGTAGCGCCTGACGTGGTCGACTCGTACGTCGGGAGATTGCTGGCCCAGATGAACCGGGCCTTCCCCGACGCACTGGTCGACGGGTGGCAGCCGCTCGTCGAAGCGATCAGCCTGCCCGACGCGACGGATCGCCACGTCGTGGCGGCTGCGCTATCGGGGCGTGCAGACGTAATCGTGACCGAAGATCAGAGGATTTCCCGCCCGAGGAGCTGCCAGTGTCGATGTTTTCGCAAACCGCAGATACATTTCTGCTCGATTCGCTCGACCTGCACCCCAGCGCCGTCCTGGCGGCGGTGCGTGCAGTCGCCACGAGGACTGGACGAAATGGGCCACCGCGGAGCGCGACCGAGATCGCCACGCTGTTGCGGGACCGGCAGTGCCCGGGATTCGGCGCGGCATTGCTCCTGGCACTTAGCTGATCGGGTGCAACATCTCGGCTGCGGGCGCCGGCGAGCTGCCGTCGAGGCACTTGTGGTCCCAAAATGGGACCGCGCTCCGGGTCGTCTGACCTACCGCTCAAGACATCACAGCAGATCAGAGCCCATCTTCCCTAGTCGGGCTGACAGGATTTGAACCTGCGACCATTTGACCCCCAGGAAGTTGCGGTAGCGCGTTTTCCCGGGTCACCGGAGGTTTCGTGGTCGGGGCGGTGGTGTGTGGCGTTCACGGACGTGCAGGTCGTTCGGCATCGTGCATGACGTGTGGTCCCTGGGTGGTCCCCAGCGCTGGCCGCAACCCTCGCTAGCTTCGTACGTACATTCACCGTACAATGAAGCGATCGGCAATCGCGAGCAGGGATGACTGAGGAAAGAAGGAGGTGTCGCTGTGGCAGTCAAAACGAAGCGGATCGAGCTCCGCGCGGAGCAAGCGACCTTGGACCGCATCCAGCGTGCCGCCAACCTTGTCCACGAGCAGACGTCGGAATTCGTGCGCAAAGCTGCGATGCAACGCGCCGAAGACATCTTGCGTCAGGAGCTGGTGACGGCAATGGAGCCCGAACAGTTCGACAAACTGATGTGCTCTCTCGATGCTGCTGACGACGCGCCGCGGCTGGCGGCGGCCGCACGCAAACCACCGGTCTTCACAAGGCGTTGAATAATGTTCGAGTCCGCGCGACTCACTGATGCCCACACGTTGGAAGGATTCGACTGCGGTAAGGAGTCGCTGAACTCCTGGCTCATCGCCCATGCCCGTCGCGCGGACAGCAGCGGAGTCGCGCACGTCTACGTGTGGACCCCGCTCGGCGAACAGAAAGTCATCGCCTATTTCGCCATCTGTCCCACCGAAGTGGTACGCAACGACGACGGCCTGTCGGGATCGATGGCCGGCGGCTATTCCCGCATACCCGGATACTTGATCGCCCGCCTAGCGATCGACACATCGCTGCGGGGTCAGGGATATGGCGAGCAGCTGCTGCTCGACGCACTCAGCAAAGCCGTCGCCGCATCCGAAATCGGCGGCGGCCGACTCGTCGTCGTTGATGCCATTGACGACGAAGCACGATCCTTCTACGAGCACTACCACTTCGTTCCCGTCAGGAACCGCGAGCGTCGTCTGGTCATGAAGGTGTCCACAGCGGCGAAAGCGCTCGGGCAGCGCTGGAGTGAGTAGGGTAAGTGCGGCGGAAGTACGCCAACAAGAATGGCGGTCCCGGATTGCGATGTCCCTACAGGTGGGGTCGACGCAGCCAGTGCTCCTCACTCGCTGGCCCAGCGAGTGAGGTCGCTCAGAGCCCCTTCGCTTGGAGCGCCTTCATCAGCGAGGGGCGCCTGCCGTAATCTTGCCGGACCTCGGCGATGTACGACGCGAAATCAGCACTGCGACCGCCTCTTTCATACAGCTTGGCCATCGTTGCCAGCGTCGCAGCAATGCCCGGGTAGATCCTGGTGTTGGGACGCTGCAAGTCGTTGTCGAGCTGCGGCCGGTACAGATCTGCAGCGGCTATCGGCCGAGCCTCGGCGCCTTGCGTAGCGAGTTCCTGCCATGCCCATCCGGGACCGTAGCGGTCGGCGGCCTCCCAGGGGCGTCCACGTCTCCCTCGCTCAGCGAGAGCTGGACCAGGACCGACCCCGCGCCGGGGCCACCAGCCAATTCTCGCGCGTGGTCGAGCGCCCAGGCGCGTTCGGTATCGGCGCGATCGATCGTGGCGGCAAAGTCCAGCAGTGACCGATAGGCGTGGACCGCAGGCTGCCGGACGAAATCAGCACGCAGAACGGCGATCGCATCGTCGATGCGGCCGATTTCCTGGTACGTGTCGGCGACGGCGGACGGGCTCAGCCAATAGCCATTACCGCCGCCTTGACTGCTTGCTCGTCCTTCGGCAACCGCCCGATCGATCCAATGCACTATCTCGTCGTCACGTCCGCTTCCCGCAAGCGGGCGATGATCGACCCGTACTGCGGGTGCTCCCGGTCGTTCAGCAGGTCGACAGCCCGATCGACATCGCCGTCGTGATCGGCGAGCTCCAGCAACATGGCATTGACTTCAAACCGGCTCCAGTGGTCGCGACCTCCGTGCTGGCGGTCCAAGTCCGCGACCGCCGCGCGGTAAATCGCGAGCGCATGTTCGTCGAACGCGTCGACGAAATCCGCGAGCACCAGTGTCGGCCACCCCGGCGAGGTCGCTCGGAAACTCGCCAGCCACTCCGCGAGTTCGGCTGGGTCTGGCGAACCCAGTCGACATGCCTGCGCGAATAGGTCGGCGGCCCGCTCGCATTCAGCGCCAATCGCACCTGACGAGTCGTCCGCCTGCTCGGTGATCGTGCGCAGCAGGGGCAATGCGCAAAGCAGAGCTGGCCGCACGATTTCGGCTGCCCCTGCATTCAGGTGATTCCCGAGTTCGTCGAGTACTTGACTGGCTGCTTCCGCGACCGCGTAGGACTCGCGATAGTCGACGAATCCGCGGAATTCCAGGGCGTTGCGCACATAGGCTTCGAACTCGGCCTTGGCGGTCGTGTCATCACCGGATGCGGCCGTGGCGCGAACCTCCAGCATGCGGCGCACTTCGCCGTCGCGGTGGGCGAGGGTCATGACGAGTTCGCGAAGCTCGTCGACGTCCATCGCCTGCACGGTCGCTTCCAGCGCCGATTCCTCCCGAGTGGCGTCGTCGACGGCGCCGCTGTCGATCACGGCGAGTCCGACCGCGACCAGGTGCTTGCAGAAGTGACCATCGCCGGCGTGCGGGCACGTGCAGAAACCATCAGGTTGCGGACCGGACATAGTCTTCGCCTCGCGCGTAGCTCCGGTCACCAGCCACCTCGAGCAGCAACCTCTCCGACAACGGCATACCGACATGGTGCCCGATTGACTCGGCGACAGCTCTGACCCTGATTTTTCAGCCTGATGTGGGTGATGGCTGTGTCGTGACACGGAAATGCCCTTCGTGCAAGGGAAAAT
>NZ_VMQU01000104.1 GCF_007714205.1 Mycobacterium helveticum
GACCGTCACCGTCGAGCCGGCCCCCACGACCGTGACCGTCCCGGCCCCCGCCGGCACGATCCACTCTCCGCGGCGGTCCAGCGATGCGGCGCCGCAAGCGATCGACCCCGCCGCCGATCAGCGATTCCTCGACCACATGCGGTCGCTGGGCTACGTGATCGTCAACCCGCAGCTGATCCTGCACAACGCGCACGAAGCGTGCCGGCTGCTCCGGCAGGGCGACTCGGCCGAGCAAGTCGACCAGGAGATGGCGGCGCGGATGGGTACGAACACAGCCGACTCCCTGCAACTCGTTTCCAGTGCGATGCTGGCCTACCCCGACTGCTACTGATGCCGGACGCGCGGGTCAACGGCCGCGCCACCGGGGCTTGCGTTTCTCGCGCCACGCCCGAAGCCCTTCGGCCACATCCTCGGTCGCCGCGGCCACCTTGCGCATGGTCTCACCGAAGCGCACCGACTCGATCCAGCCCATGTCCGCGGCCCGCCACGCCACCTCCTTGGTGGCGCGCTGGGCCAGGGGAGCGGCCTCGGTGAGGGTGCGGGCCCACGCCTGAGCCTCGGCCTGCAGGTCGTCGGGTTCGACCAGCTTCCACACCAGCCCGACCTCCTTGGCGCGCTCCGCGCTCATCGGCTTGCCGGTCAACAGCAACTCCATGGCGTTGGCCCAGCCCACCCGCTGGGGAAGCCGGATGGCCCCGACGATCGTGGGCACCCCGAGCGACACCTCGGGAAAGCAGAACGTGGCCTCGGTGCTGGCGATGACGAAGTCGCAGAACAGCACCCCGGTCACGCCGTAGCCGATGCACGGCCCGTGCACCGCGGCGATGGTCGGCTTGAACAACTCCATGCCCGATTCGAAGGAATTGATTGTCGGCTTCTCCCAGAACGTGCCACCGAAAGTGCCGACCGAACCCTCGCCGTCCTTGAGGTCACCGCCGGCGCAGAACGCGTCGCCGTTGGCCGTGAGGATCCCCACCCAGGCGTCCAGGTCGTCGCGGAACCGGTCCCAGGCCGCGTTGATGTCCTGGCGCATGGCCCCGTTGATCGCATTGCGCGCCTCGGGACGGTTCAGGGTGAGGGTGGCGACATGGTCGTGCAGCGCATAGGTCACCAGGCTCATAGCTGCACCCTAGTGGCGCCGAATGCGGGTTCTGCGGACGGGAAGTGCGCCGCGGCTTCCCGGCGACTTCCCGGCGACGCATACCCTGGCTCGCGTGGCCGAACCGACCGTCAAGGAGTTGCGCGAACGCCTGGACGGCCTGACCCTCCGCGACGCCGCACGCCTGGGCCGGCGCCTGAAGAACCTTCGCGGCGCGGGGCCCGAGAAGCTGCGGCAGCTCGCCCGCCAGATCGGCGCAGCCGAGACATTAGTGGCCAACCGGCGGGCCGCGGTCCCGACGATCACCTACCCCGACCTGCCGGTCAGCGAGCGGCGCCGCGACCTCGCCGAGGCGATACGGGAGCACCAGGTCGTCGTCGCCGCCGGCGAAACCGGGTCCGGCAAGACCACGCAGCTGCCCAAGATCTGTCTCGAACTCGGCCGCGGCATCCGCGGAACCATCGGCCACACCCAGCCGCGCCGGCTGGCCGCGCGCACCGTCGCCCAGCGCATCGCCGACGAGTTGGGCAGCCCGCTCGGCGACGCGGTCGGCTACGCCGTCCGGTTCACCGACCAGGTCAGCGACCGCACGCTGGTCAAGCTGATGACCGACGGAATCCTGCTCGCCGAGATCCAACGTGACCGCCGCCTGCTGCACTACGACACGCTGATCCTCGACGAGGCCCACGAGCGCAGCCTCAACATCGACTTCCTGCTGGGCTACCTGCGTGAGCTGCTGCCGCGCCGTCCCGACCTGAAGGTGATCGTCACGTCGGCGACCATCGAGCCGCACCGCTTCTCGGCCCACTTCGGTGGCGCGCCGATCGTGGAGGTGTCCGGGCGCATGTACCCGGTGGAGATCCGGTACCGGCCGCTGGAAGTGCCCGTCGCGTCCGGCGCCCAGGACGATCCCGACGACCCCGACCACGAGATCGTGCGCACCGAGACCCGCGACGAAATCGAGGCGATCGTCGACGCCATTCACGAACTCGAGGCCGAGCCGCCCGGCGACGTCTTGGTGTTCCTGTCCGGCGAACGCGAAATCCGCGACACCGCAGAGGCTTTGACCGGCCTCAGACACACCGAGGTGCTGCCGCTGTACGCGCGGCTGCCGACCGCCGAGCAGCAGAAGGTGTTCGCCCCGCATACCGGGCGTCGCGTCGTGCTGGCGACCAATGTCGCCGAGACGTCGCTGACCGTGCCGGGTATCCGCTACGTCGTCGACCCGGGCAACGCCCGCATCTCCCGCTACAGCCGCCGCCTCAAGGTGCAGCGGCTGCCGATCGAGCCGATCTCGCAGGCGTCGGCGGCGCAGCGGGCCGGCCGGTGCGGGCGGGTCGCGCCGGGGGTGTGCATCCGCCTGTACGCCGAGCAGGACTTCGACTCCAGGCCCCGCTACACCGACCCCGAGATCCTGCGCACCAACCTGGCCGCCGTGCTGCTGCAGATGGCGGCGCTGCGGCTGGGCGCCCCACCCGGTTATGTCGAGGAGTTCCCGTTCCTGGACCCGCCGGACCGGCGCAGCGTCCGCGACGGCGTGCACCTGCTGCAGGAGCTGGGCGCGTTCGACGCCCGGGGCGCGATCACCGACCTGGGCCGCCGGCTGGCGCGGCTGCCCGTCGACCCGAGGCTGGGCCGGATGATCCTGGCGGCCGAAACCGAGGCGTGCGTGCGGGAGATCCTGGTGCTGGTGGCGGCGCTGACCATCCCCGACCCCCGGGAGCGGCCGACCGACCGCGAGGAGGCGGCCCGCCAGAAGCACGCCCGGTTCGCCGACGAGAACTCGGACTTCCTGTCCTACCTCAACCTCTGGCGCTATCTGCGCGATCAGCGAAAGACCCTGTCAGGTAATGCTTTCCGTCGGTTGTGCCGCGACGATTTCCTGCACTACCTGCGGATTCGCGAGTGGCAGGACCTCGTCGGGCAGCTGCGCGGCATCGCCCGCGACCTGGGAATTATGCAGGGCATCGCCGAGTCCTCTGACGCGCGGCAGCCGGCCGACCCGGCCCGGGTGCACGCGGCGCTGCTGGCCGGGCTGTTGTCGCACGTGGGCATGCGCCGCGAGGACACCCGCGAATACCTGGGCGCGCGCAACTCCCGGTTCGTCCTGGCGCCCGGCTCGGTGCTGACCAAACGCCCGCCGCGCTGGGTTGTGGTGGCCGAGCTGGTGGAGACCAGTCGCCTCTACGGGCGGACCGCCGCGCGGATCCAGCCCGACGTCGTCGAACGGGTCGCGGGCGATCTGGTGCAGCGCAGCTACAGCGAACCGCACTGGGACGCCAACCGCGGCGAGGTGCTGGCCTTCGAACGGGTGACGCTGTACGGCCTGCCGCTGGCGGCGCGCCGCCGCGTCGGGTACGCCCGCGTGGAGCCGGCGGTGGCGCGGGAACTGTTCATCCGGCACGCGCTGGTGGAAGGGGAATGGCAGACCCGCCATCACTTCTTCCGCGACAACGCGCGGCTGCGAACCGAACTCGAGGAGCTCGAGGAGCGGGCCCGCCGCCGGGACCTGCTCGTCGGCGACGACGACATCTACGCGTTCTACGACGCCCGCGTCCCCGCGGAGGTCGTCTCGGCGCGGCATTTCGACGCGTGGTGGAAAAAGCAGCGGCACACCACACCCGGCCTGCTGACGTTGACCCGCGACGACCTGCTACGCACCGACGCTTTCGATGCGGACCGGCCCGACACCTGGCGGGCCGGTGACGTCGCGCTGCCGTTGACCTACCGGTTCGAACCCGGCGCCGCCGACGACGGCGTGACGGTGCACGTCCCGCTCGACGTGCTCACCCGACTGGGCGGCGAGGAGTTCGCCTGGCAGGTGCCGGCGCTGCGCGAGGAGCTGGTGACCGCGCTCATCCGCGGCCTGCCAAAAGATCTGCGCCGCAACTTCGTTCCCGTTCCCGACACCGCACGCGCGGTGCTGGCCGGCATCGACCCGGCCGCAGAGCCGCTGCTGCCGGCGCTGCAGCGCGAATTGCGCCGCCGCAGCGGCATTCTGGTGCCCATCGACGCTTTCGACCTGACCACGTTGCCGCCGCATCTGCGGGTGACGTTCGCCGTGGAGTCGCCCGACGGGACCGAGGTCGCCCGCGGCAAGGACCTGCGGGTGCTGCAGGAGCGACTGCAGGGCCCGGCCCGGCACGCCGTCGCCGACGCGGTCGCCGGCGACCTCGAGCGGACCAGGTTGCGTGCCTGGCCGGATGACCTGGAGCAACTGCCGCGCGTCGTGGAGCGCACGGTGGGCGGGCGCGCGGTGCAGGGTTTTCCGGCCTTCGTCGATGCCGGATCCTCGGTCGACCTGAGAGTGTTCGCGACGCCGGTCGAGCAGGACCAGGCACTGGGACCCGGCATCCGGAGGCTGCTGCGGCTGAGCACGCCGTCACCGGTCAAAGCTGTTGAGCGCCAGCTGGATCCGCGGACCCGACTGGCGCTGGGAACGAACCCGGACGGCTCGCTGTCCGCGCTGCTCGACGACTGCGCCGACGCCGCCGTGGACGCGCTGGTGCCCGGGCCGGTGTGGGCCCGCGCCGAGTTCGGCGCGCTGAGCGAGCGGGTGGCGCGGGCGCTGCCGGCGACCACCGCCGACGTCGTGGGCCGCGTCGAGACCGTGCTGGCCGCCGCCCAGGAGGTGCGACTGGCGCTGCCCGCCCGGCCCACGCCGCCGCAGGCCGACGCCGTCGCCGACGTCCGTGCCCAGCTCGCCCGGCTGCTGCCGCCCGGGTTCGTCACCGCCACCGGATACGCGCACCTCGCCGAGCTGACCCGCTACCTGAGGGCCATCGGCCGGCGCCTCGACCGGCTGCCCTACGCGCCCGGGGCGGATCGGGAGCGGATGGCCACGGTGCACGCCGTGCAGGACGCCTACGACGAACTGCTGCGCGCGCTGCCGCCGGCACGGCGGGCGGCGGCCGACGTCCGCGATATCGCCCGCCGGGTCGAGGAGCTGCGGGTGAGCCTGTGGGCCCAGCAGCTCGGCACCCCGCGACCGGTCAGCGAGCAGCGGATCTATCGGGCGATCGACGCCGCGCGCAACCGCTGCTGAACTGCCCGGATGCGGACATGCCAGTTGCGGGCGTTCACCCTGCTGCATCACGGAATATGACGGTGCATGGCAGCTTCCGGCGCTGGGCGAGGTTGCTGCGCCTGCTTCAGTGCAATTCGGCGCTGAGATAGCTCATCGCACCGCGGAATTCGCGCAGGATCTCATTGTCGGGGACGACGAAGCCGTACCTGCCGTACACCTGGTCGGTGGGGTGCAGGGTGACCTGCCAGCCGGTCGACCCCAGGTGGTCGGCCGCCGGACGGCGTTCCCCGAGCCACACCAGTTCCGCGACGTCGATGTCCAGTCCGTGCTTGCGCCAGGTGCTGCGCATCGCCCGCGCTCGCTCGTCGGTGAACACGCTCATGTCGGTGATGTTCTCCGTGGCCAACCGGCTGCCGGGCGCGCTCAGCGCGGTGATGTTGTCCAGGAGCCGGTCCTGGGCCTCCGGCGGCAGGTAGGGCAGCAGGCCCTCGGCGATCCACGCGGTGGGCGCCGTGGCATCAAAGCCGTTGTCGCGCAGGGCCGTTACCCAGTCATCGCGCAGGTCGATACTCACGGCACGCCGTTCGGCGGTCGGTTGCGCGCCGAGCCCGGCGAGCGTGTCGCTCTTGAAGGCGATGACCTCGGGCTGGTCCACCTCGAAAACCACCGTGCCGGTCGGCCACGGCAACCGGTAGGCCCGCGCGTCCAGGCCGGCCGCCAGGATGACGGCCTGGCGTATCCCGGCGGCGACCGCGGTCTGGAAGAAGTCGTCGAAGAACCTGGTCCGCACCGTCATCTGCTCGCGGCGCTCCTGCAGGGTCATGGGCGCATCGTCGTCGTCGAGGGGGAGTTGCCCGTCCAGCATCCGGATGAAGAACGGGTGCCCGACCGCGCGCACCAACGGCTCGGCGAACCGGTCGTCGAGCAGCGGATCGGGCTCCCGGGACGCGAGCGCCCGCGACGCCGCCACCATCGTGGCGGTCGCTCCGACGCTGGACGCCAGGTCCCAGCTGTCGCCCTCGCTGCGCGCCGAGCCTACGGATGACATCGGTTTCTCCCTCCCGGCGTGACGCCGCCACCGCTTACCTCATCGAGGTCGAAGCGTACTTTCTCCTATGCTGCGCTCAGCATGCACCCACCGCAGGCCAAAGCGGCCCGGCACTCGACGACAGGAAGCGGACCAGCCCCATGGCATCGACACTGCGCCCGCGCCGATCCGCCCTCTACCTGCCCGGCAACAACGCCCGCGCACTGGAAAAGGGCAAAACGCTGCCCGCAGACGTGCTCATCTTCGACCTGGAGGACGCCGTCGGGCCCGACGCCAAAGCCGACTCACGCACGAAGGTGTGCGACGCGGTCGCGTCCGGGAGCTACTCGCCCCGCGAGGTCGTGGTGCGCATCAACGGCCTGGGCACCGACTGGCACGACGACGATCTGGCGGCCGTGGCCGCGTCGCCCGCCCACGGAGTGCTCGTGCCGAAGGTCGAAACCGGCGACCAGGTCCGAGCGCTGGCCGCCACGCTCGAGCGGCTGGACGCGCCGGAGTCGTTGCAGTTGTGGGTGATGATCGAAACGCCGCGGTCGTTCCTCAAGGCCGACGAGATCGCCTCGGCCAGCCAGCGATTGGCGGCGCTGGTGGTCGGCACCAACGATCTGGTCAACGATCTGCACGCGCTGCACGTACCCGGGCGCGCACCGGTCGTGCCCGCGTTGGCGATGGCGGTGCTGGGGGCGAGGGCGGCCGGGAAGGTGGTCCTGGACGGCGTGTTCAACGACATCACCGACGCGGGAGGCTTCCGGGCCGATGCCCGCCAGGGCCGCGAAATGGGTTTCGACGGCAAGACTTTGATTCATCCTTCGCAGATCGCCCCGGCCAATGAGCTCTTCGGGCCGTCGCCGGATGAGCTGGCCGATGCCCGCAAGATCGTGGCGGCCTACGAGCGGGCGCAGGCGGCGGGCAACAGCGTGATCACCGTCGACGGCCGCATGATCGAGAGTTTGCACGTGCGCAATGCCGAGCGGATTCTCGGACTGGCCGAACGCATCGCGGAGTGGGAGTCCGACTCCTGATCGTCACGCAGGCCGCTACCGCGTGGCTTGAACGCGTTGCCCGGGGTGGGCGGCAGCGGTTCGCGAGCGAAGCCGCCCAGACGCATCATCGGCCCCACGAGAACGGTGATCACCGCGGCCTCGTCGGCGCGGGATGTACCGTCGGAGGGGTGTCGGTGCTGAGTCAGCTGGGTGCGGTGCGGGAATCGCTGGGCGCCGGCCTGTTCGCCATGGTTGCCGGCCCCGACGGTCCGGCCCGGCGGACGCGGATCCACGAGACGCCGGGGCCGCGGTGGTTCGACGAGGAACGCCCCATCCGCAGGGTGAACGCGGACGCGTCCATGTTCGTCGGGGGGCTGCGGGCGTTGCTGCTGCAGTCGCTGCACCCACTGGCCATGGCCGGCGTCGCCCAACACTCGAATTACCGGGGCGACCCGTGGGGCCGACTGCAGCGCACCAGCACCTTCCTGGCCGTCACGACATTCGGGACGGCCGCCGACGCGCAGCGTGCCGTCGATCGGGTGCGGGGGATTCACCGGCGAGTGCAAGGGGTGGCGGCCGACGGGAGGCCCTATTCCGCCACCTACCCGCATCTGTTGGAGTGGGTTCACATCACCGAAGTGGACAGCTTCCTGCTGGCCCACAAGCTCTACGGCGCGGCGCCGCTGGACCGCGGCGGCCGCGACGCCTACGTGGCGGACATGGCTTACGTGGCCAGTCGGCTCGGGGTTGTCGATCCCCCGCGCACCGAGCGTGAGCTGGCCGACCGCATCGAGGCCTACCGTCCGGAACTGCGCAGCACGCCGGCGGCCCGCGACGCCGCCCGGTATCTGTTGCTGACGCCGCCGCTGCCGCTGGCGGCCAGGGCGCCCTACGCGGTGCTGACGGCGACGTCGGTCGGGATGCTTCCCGCGTGGGCACGCACACCGCTGCTGCTGCCGTACTTCCCGCCGATCGAGCGCACCGTGGGTCGCGCGGCCGGCCGCGCGCTGGTCAGCGGTATCCGCTGGGCGATGACGGGCTGACGCTATGCCGCCGACGGTAGCGTAATGCGGCGTGAACGACTTCGTCGTCGTCAAGGTCAAGCCCGGCAGCCGCAAGGGGCCGCTCGTCGAGGTAGGCCCCGACGGTGAGCTGACCATCTACGTTCGGGAGCGCGCCGTCGACGGCAAGGCCAACGACGCGGTGACCGGGTTGCTGGCCACCCACCTCCGACTGCCCCGTAGCCGAGTCGAACTGGTTTCGGGAAAGACGTCGCGGCTCAAGCGTTTCCGCCTGAACTGAGCGCGACGGGCCGGACCCGAACGGAGTTCACCGCCACGCCCCCGCCGCCCGCCGCCCGCCGCCAGTGCATTTCACGACGCGACATGCGGGGCGAGCGTCGCGCAATGCACGCTCGGCGGTTACGCGCGCGACTCGGCGGCGCGGGCCAAGTCCGCTGTGGCCGAACGCAACTGGTCAGCAGCATCCAGCGGTGCCGGGAAACCGACCCGGGTGTAGGCCATCCCGCGCAGCGTGTGCACCCGCAGGTCCAGGCCGTAGCGGTCGACGCCGGTGCACACCGCGGTGTCGGTGTCGGGGTAGCCGCCGAACGCCCGGGCCATCGCGGCCAGGGCGGGGGCGTGGTCGGCGTTGAGATGCGCGAGCGCCCGGGCCGAGGCCGGCGCAACCGGATCCGGCGAAGCGGCGGCGTATTGCTCTCCGGTGGCCGAGTCCATCCGACCGTATCCGCCCACCCAGCGGACCCGCTGAACCGTGAGCACCCACAGGGTGAAATCGCTGAAGTCGAGGTAGAAACGGCCGGCGGGCACCGCACGCAGGTACGCGGCGCGGGCCGCCTCCCGTTGTGCGTCCGGGGGCCGGGCGACCACCCCCGCCAGGGTGATTCGGCTGCCGGCCAGCGGGTCGGTGTCGCTGGTCGCCGCCACGATGGACAGGCTCGCCCTCGGGTCGGCGGCCAGGTTGCGGCCGTGCTCGGCCAAATCCGAGACGCACAGCACCGGCGCCCCGCCCAGCAGTCCGTACGCCACCAACGACGCCCACGGGTCGCCGTCGGCGGTCAAGCTGGCCAGCGTGGCGGCATTGGTCGCGGCGGCGATGGTGCGGGCCTCCTCCGCCGCGGACCGACGGGCGGAGTTGGTCGGCGGCAGCAGGGGAGGGGGCGCGGAGGGCGCATCCCCGGGGTCGCCATGATCGCGAGTCGCCACGAAGTGGAGGCTAGCAGCGCCCGACCTCAGCTCGAGGCGCTGAGGATCTTGATCGCGAAGACGAGCGTGTCGCCCGGCCGGATCCCGGCTCTGGGCTGACCGTTGGGGTAACCGTCCGCCGAGGTCATCGCGACGGCGACCGCGGATCCGACCTTTTGACCCGCGATGGCCTTCTGGAAGCCCGGGACGACTCCGCCCAGCGGGAAGTCGACCGGGGCGCCCCGCTCGTAGCTGCTGTCGAACACCGACCCGTCCCGCCCGTCGACGCCCATGTAGCAGACGCTAACCCTGGCCGTGGCAGGAACCACCGGTCCATTGCCGGCCTGCAGCGTGTGCACCTGGGTCTGGGTGACGCTGAACGGTGTCGTCACCTTCACGAGCGGAGCCGTCGTATCCGTGGGCCCGGTGACCGCGACGCTGCCGGTGGTCCCGGCCAGCGTCCAGTCGGGCGCCGCACCGTTCTGCGGAGCCGAGGTGGGGCAGGAACCGGCCGCGGTTGCCGTGCCCGGAGCGGCGAGCGTCAGAACGATCGCCGCGGCACAGGCCGCGAGCGCGACGGAGCAATACGCGCGAGAGGATTTCACCGCCGTCACGGTACAGCCACGCAGCGCACCGCTTCCAGGCGCATGTCGGGAGATCTCTCTTGCGCATGGCGGCATCGAGGTGAGCGTGGGCGTTCGCGTGCAACGCGGCGATGGCGGCACTCTCGCCGCGGTGCGATGCCGCGCCGACGCTCGTGCCGGGGGTGTGCAGCCGGACGGCGGCGACCAACTGCTCCGCCGCGTCCGGGCCCGGGCCGGCGCGATCGACGATGCAGAAGGCGAACTCGTCGCCACCGAGCCGGGCCAGGACGGCACTGCGGGGACCCCGGTCTGGCCAGCACGCCGCGATCCCCCCTCCCGTGGGATTTCAGCGGGCCCATCCGGGATGGTCTCGAACGACTTGCTCCATGGCGACAGCATGGAGCAAGTGCGCTTCACCCGGCCGTGGCAGCAGTTGAGCTTCTCCAGCGCCATCTTGGAGCCTTCGGGAAACCGGAACGACGGCGGCCGACGCCGCGCTGAGCGCCAGCGCACACCGAAGGTCCGCTTCGCGCGTGAGTTGAGCGCCGCCCAGTCCCTGCTATCAGGGCCTCAGCGGCCAGACGCAACATCATCAACGGCAGGGAGGATGGCACCTTGGGACCGCGAGCGGCGCCGAGGGGGAGTGCGGCCAAAATCTCATGACGGTCTCAGTTGGGCAAACAAACTGCAGCGCAACCGCGGGGCGCGGGCCGAGATCACCTGCCTGGCCTAGCGTTGGCTGCCATGGCCGAACACAACGGTTACGTGAAGCACTGGCGCACAGTGCTTCACGCAATGGTGGCCTTGATGGTTGCCATCCTCGGGGTCGCAATCGCCCCCGCAGCTCACGCCGCTGCGCCCGCGGCGAGATTGTCGGTGACATCGACGTGGCAGACCGGGTTCATCGCCAGCTTCACCGTCACCAATTCGACCCCGGCGGCGCTCAGCGATTGGAAGCTCGAATTCGACCTGCCCGCTGGAGAATCCGTCTCGCACACGTGGAACAGCACCCTTGCGCAATCTGGCACGCACTATGTTCTCACCCCCGCGAACTGGAATCGCATCATTGCACCCGGCGGTTCAGCCACGGGCGGCATGAGAGGCGTGCTGGCCGGTACCTACTCGCCACCGCAGAATTGCATGCTTAACGGGCAGTATCCATGCACCTAAAGGCGACGACACACCGAGGATCGACGGTTCTGAGACCCAGAGCCGTTGCGATGCTTGGGCCAACCATCACCGTCCGTTGTCACTCGGCCGTACCTTCCGCGGCCGCCGCCGGGCCGTGGCAGGTGCTCAACGCAGGCCCCGATAGGGCCGCCCGAGAGCGCGTCGTGCCACACCGTCCCACCGAGTCCGCATGGCACAGCGCACGTCGGCAGCACCTACCTCACATCGCCATTCGGATGACTCGACTGATGCAGGTTCCACTGGCCGCAATCGGGGGCCAGGACGTCGTTGACGTCGACTTCGAGTCCGCCGACCCGCGGGCCGGGATTGGACGCCGTGCTCACGATGCGCTGGTAGAGGACAGCGGCGGGGTAGACCTGATTGCCGGACCAGGCTCGAGTTTGCCAGGCCCAGCGGCGGCCCGGTGTGCTCGAAGACCCGATAACGCCATCGGCCACGGCCCACTGGCACACTTTGATGCCTCCGTAGACCCCGGTGCGTTGAACTCCAAGAACCGTGTTGATTCCGCGAAACCACTGCAGCGCGAGGCGATCCCAGGTGTCACGGTTGATGTCCTCGTCGATGGTGAAGAATATCGGCGCGCTCTGACCGCCGCCTGCCGCGGTGTGCAGCTGCCAGGCGGTGCGCGCGTCCGCGATACCGCCGGCGTAGCCCCGCCTGAAATCCGACGGTGCCGTCCCACCTGGCTTGCCGTACTGGTAATTACTGACAATCACCAGGCCCGCGGCGGTGAGTGACTCGGCGTAGGCGCGAGTGATCGGCTTGGCGCCAAACGACGAGCCAGGACGCGACAGCGAGACATAGTTGACCACCCCGCTATAGCCGGCAGCTCGGATCAGCTGCGCCGGAATCTGGCGCGCGGCGAAGTCGATCAGTTGAGGAGCGGCGGCGGCCGCGGTGGGCATGCCGCTGCCGAGTGCTGCGGCCCCCAGACCGGCCAACGCAGTGGCGTAGCGGAGCGCGTCGCGCCGGGAAACCTTACGCAGTCGCCCATGGCTGGCCTTCTGGGACAAATGGTGCATCGCGCGATGTTAACGATGTGACTGCCGTTCACGATAGGCCCGGGCTGTCCGAAACGCGTTAGCGTTTGCAAATGGATACCCGGCGGTTATGGCCTCGAAAGCTCACGCGGGAAGCGACTGTCAAACGGCACACGGCCGTCCTGATTCATTGACAGGTGAGGGCCTCCTACCAGTAACATGCCGTATTCGATTCGCACATATTCATCCTTGCGTTGAGGTCGGTGGCCGAATTTCGCCCCCTGCCTCGTGCGCGCGTCAGCGCGCCTGAACCGATTCGCCCACGAGTGCACTCACACGCCTCGTCGCCGCGCCAGTACTGTCAAGGGTCTTTGCGCAGCGCTTCGATTGCGGCATCGAAGCGACGGAGCGTTTGCTGGGCAAGCGTGCTCATGGATTTCCGGTTTCCGGGTTGCAGCCAGCGTTGGAAGGCATCGGCGAGGGCGAGTGCGCCGACGTTGGCGGCCAGGTTCGCGACAGGCGGTTCTACCCCGCGCGCGACCAGCGCCTCGGCCATCGCCGCTGTCAGGGCGGCCGCTTTGAGCAGGTCTCGCTCTTTGAGTTCGGGATTGGCGTCGATGACGGCCTGACGTTTGGCCAGAAATCCGCGACGGTCGTCTGCGAAGCCGGCGGCGAACGCGGTCAGTGCGGCGCCGATCGCATCAATGGGGCCGGCTTCGGCGGGCGCACCGGCGATGGCGTCGGCGAACATGCCGCGGTAGGCATCCTGGCCACGGAATAGAATTTCGCGTTTGTCGGCAAAGTGACGGAAGAACGTGCGTTTGGTCAATCCCGCACGCTCAGCGATCTCGACGACCGTCACGTCCTCGTATCCACGGTTGGCGAACAACTCCACCGCCGAGACTGCCAATCGCTCGGCCGCATTGGGTTCCCACCGACTCATATCGGCATTCTAAAGTGCGCAGCGAGCCGATGACACCACGTGCCGTCCAGGTGTAGTGTGATGACACCAGGTGCCGTGCTGTTGGCTCCGGACCACGCCTCTGCGAAGACGGGAACAGGAATGAAGAATCTTCGCGCCGCCTACGGGCAGTACGCGCTTGTGACCGGGGCGTCCGCGGGCATCGGAGAGCAATTCGCACGGCAGCTCAGCGCTGCGGGCATCAACGTCGTCCTGGTGGCGCGTCGCAAAGATCGGCTGGAGGCCTTGGCCAGTGAGCTCTCCCGCGCACATGGCACCGACAATGTCGTGATTGCGTTGGACTTGCTCTCCGATGCAGCAGTGGACGAATTGGCCCGTCGGGTCGGTGATCTCGACGTTGGAATCGTGGTGGCGAACGCTGGGATCCCTTCGGCGGGGGTGCTGGTGAACAGTTCGATCGCCTACGAACTCGAGGTTCTCACCCTTGATGCGGTGGTGCCGCTGCAGATGGCGCACGTTTTCGGCAATGCCTTGGTCCGGCGGGGTCGCGGAGCCGTCGTCTTGGTGGCATCGAGCCTCGAAGCCAGCGCGGTGCCGTATGTGGCCAACTACGCCGCGGCCAAGGCGTACGTCTCCTTGCTGGGCCAGGCGTTGCACTACGAACTGAAAAGAGACGGCGTCGACGTCTTGGTCTTGTCCCCTGGAATGACGAAGACCGAAATCGCCAAGCGATCCTCCGGCCTTGATCTTCAGAAGATCAGCGGCCCAAGGATGGCGGCGGCGCCGGTTGTCGAGGCCGCGTTGAACAACCTGGGCAAGCGAGCGCGTGTCGTACCGGGCGGCAGCAACCGCCTCGTCGATCTTCTGATCAAACTCGTGATTCCGCGATCGTTGTCGGCCAAGATGTTCGGCTGGTTATTCGGTCGCGCTCTCTTCGAGACCACACCGCATAAGACCTGATACGGAAATACATTGCACCGCATTTTATTTGGAAATTTAAGAGGAGCCTTCTCTTGCATATTCCCGGTATGCCAGTTGACATCCCTGAGGAGATGCTCGCTGCGGTGATCCGGCCCGAATTCGCCGACCTGCCATGGATCTGCACATTCCTCACCGCCCCGCGGCAACACCGGTTCCCGTGGTCGTGTACGCACATCCGGGTGGCTTCTTCACCGGCATCAAACAAATGGGGCCATGGCGATTTCTGCTCGAGGCTGGGGTGGCTGTGGTGTCGGTCCAGTACCGGCTCAGCGGTGAGGCCGTCTTTCCCGACGCCATCCACGATGTCGCCGCTGCCGTGCGCTGGGTGCGGGCCAACGCGGATCGCTACGGCCTCGACGCCGAGCGCATCGTGGGATTCGGTTCCAGCGCAGGCGCTTACCTCATCAGCGCCGTCGCGCTCGCGGGCGACGGCAGCGACCTGGTCGGCAGCACCGAACCCTAGTCGCAGGTGTCCTGCGGGTTGGCTGCTGTCGTGGAGCACTACGGGCCCACCGATTTCCTTCGACACGATGAGGACGCACACCCCGACGCCGTCGAACGAATGCAGGGCCCAGACAGCACCCTGGCGCGCTTCTTCGGATTCGTGCCCTCCACCCGCCCAGCGTTGGTCGAGCAGGGAAACCTGTGCCGCCTCGCACACCAAGGCGCGCCCCCGTTCCTGATCGCCCACGGTGACTGCGACCGCCGAGTCGGCATCGAGCAGGGTCGACGTCTTCATCGCGCGCTCACCGCGCAGGGGGCCCGAGCGGATCTGGTCGAGATCGCCGGGGGCGACCACGGGTCTGCTCACTTCAACGCACCGCCGCTGCAGCAGACCACGCTGACATTCCTCGAATCCGCTTGAGCAATAGCCCTTCCCGGGCACCGTTGACACACGATATCGCTGATCGGAGAACGCACATGCCAGCTACGCAACGAATCCAGTACCACCAATACGGCGCACCGGAGGTCCTTCGGCTCGAAGACTTCGAGCCGAGGCAACTCGGCCCCGACGATGTTCTCGTCCGGGTGCGCGCGGCCGCCGCCAATCCGATGGACTTCGGAATCCGAAGCGGCAAAATGAAAATGGTTACCGGCCGCTGCTTCCCGCGCGGGATGGGCTACGACTTCGCCGGCGTCGTCGACGCCGTCGGCGAAAACGTCACCCGACTCCACGTTGGTGACGAAGTGCTCGGGGCGGCGTCGATCAAAGGCTCAGGTGCATTCGCCGACGTAGTCGTCGCCGACCAAGCGGGCATCGTCCATAAGCCCGCCGGGCTGCCCTTCGACGCGGCTGCGACGATCCCGATCGCCGCGGGCACGGCCTATCAGGCGCTGTTCACGGTAGGGAAGTTGCAGCCAGGAGAAACAGTGTTCGTGCATGCCAGCCTCGGCGCGGTCGGCCGCTCAGCCGTCCAACTCGCGTCGACCCACGGGGCCATCGTGGCCGGCAGCTGCCGTCCCGGCTCCGAGCCCGAGGCACGCACACTCGGTATCGACCCCATCGCCGACTTCGATTTCAATCCCACCACAATTACCCGGCGTTTTGACACCGTGCTGGATGCCGCCGGCACTCTGCCCATCAAGAAAGCCCGAAGGATGCTGGCGCGAGGAGGACGGATCGTCAGCGTCAAGCCCAGTCCGGCGAACATGTTCAGAAGCGCGCTGCCCGGACCGTTCCATGTCGTGATCGGCAAGTTCGTCACAGCCGATCTCGAGGCCGTCGCACGCGCCGCCGGCGACGGTCACTTGCGGCTGCCGATCGCTCACACGGTACCGCTAGCACAAGCAATCCCCGCCCTGACGCAACTCGAGCAAAACGGATTCGCCAAGCGGGGCAAGCTCGTTATCGTGCCTGGCTGAGCCATCCGGGCAGCGGCACCAGGTGCAGCGCATCCCTGAAAGCGATCTCCGCGGCGATCATCGGCCTCCTTCGAAGCTGATCGTCAGCAGCTTGAGCCAAGCGCACCTAGCCCGGCCAGCGTCGAAAAAGCTTCTCGGACAACCACGCCGGCCACGTCGGTGCGCCGATGACGGTGCCCGCGGTCAGTTGCGCGACAATTCGGGGCCCGTGAAGGCGTGAATTGTCGTAGACCGTTGCGGTGTCGGCGATCTCGATCGCATCGGCCACCAATTGCCATAATCGACGGTGCCGTTCACGGATCTTGGCCTCGGGGACGTCGTGACCTCCGTGGCGCACGCGCCGCCGTACGCGTTCGACGGCGAGACCCTCGGGGACCAGCATCACGTGCAAAGCGACGACGTAGCCCGCATCGTGGGCGGAGCGGATCAGCTCCAGCTTCGACGCATGGGAGAAGACGGTCTCGGCAATAAACGATTTGCCAGTCTCGATAAGCCTGGCGCGGGTATCTGCAGCGATCCGCGCTGCATCGTAGGCGTGCGCAGTTGGATCATCGGGCCAACGCTGCTTTGCGATCTCATCGGCATTGACGAATACGCTGCGTGGCAACAACGGCGCCAACGTGAACGCCACGAACGTCGACTTACCAGCGCCGTTCGGGCCGACGACGAGGTCGAGCCGCTTCACCGGCGCCTCGCGGAGTCATGGCTCATCCGTCGACATCGACCACCGAGGTAGTTCCGTCGGGCCGGTACTCGACGATCTCGCCGTCGTCGTTGAGCGCCACTGTCGTGATGCCGCGCACTGACAGCAAGTCACCGTAATGGGCGGTGGCCAGCGACTCCTCGATAGCGGCCGAGATCTCTGCGTTGAAGACGAGCCCCTCATCCTCGGACAGTTGGTTCGTGTCGAGATCACCGGCCAGGGCGGCCTCGACACGGCGACGCGAGGCCGTTTGATGGCTCGACACCGCCCGGCCCACCCGAGCCCAATGATCGAGTTGCTGCTTGGCCGACCGGCTCTGGCGAGCACCCTCAGCAGCAGCACTGTCCACGAGGTCGGCGGCGACCCTCGTGACGCGGTCGGCGACGTTCGTCATATCCGCACCTCCTGTAGCAGGATGCTACGCCTTGTAGCGAAATGCTACAAGGCGTAAGCGAATAGTTGCGGGCCTCGCGTGCCCGTCGGCGAGAAGGACAACAAGAGGCTCTGGGATCCTATTGAGAAAATGGCGGCACACCGAAGACCGCCAAAAATTTTGCGAAAACCGCCAGGTACATCGAGACAGGACACGGACAGCCACAAACGAAACAATTGGTAGGCAGTGCAAAACGGCGTAGTTCACCGGTAAAGCGGCATATTCGATTTCCGCGTATTCGTTTCGCCCCGCTGCACCGCAGCGCTGACCGGCAGCAGCACCGCGGTGCAGCGGTATGTCAGCGCACCGAGCGCTGCTCCTTGGCGATGACGTTCGGCACGTAGAAGCTGGGATAGTGGCCCTCGCTGTCGCGTTCGCCGAACACGATCACCTTTCCGTCGGGCATCACCTGGGCGCCGGTCGGCGCGAGGCCGCCGGGCAGGAACCGATCTCCCGGCACGGCGGCACCGTGCACGAAGGCGTTGCGCAACACGCGCCAGATATCTGCGAGCTGCTTGGCAACCTCGGGCGACGCCTTTTCGGGGGTCGGCAAGACCGACATGGGTGGTTCGATGACGACTGGACCGGCAAACGCGGAGTCGGCCGACGGCCCGCCAACTGAGATCTTGACGTCTATCGCGGCGATCTTCTGGTTGAGCAGCTGGTTGACAGAGACCCCTTGCTCGGCTGCGGCCATGGTGAGCTTGCGGTGCTGTTCTGGCGAGGTGCGCAGCGCGATCTTGCCGGAGTAACGGCGATCGCCGAGCGGTTCGGGGATGGGCTCGCCCGACGCCGCCAGGTCCTCGATGACATCGGCGACCAGCCTCACGATGCCGGACATCGCGTCGACGGGTGATTCCTCGAGCCATGACAGCGAAGGGAACTCGGCGACCAGGCCGACGTACTCGCCATCCTCGGGCGACCATTCGACGCGGTAGGTGTAGTGGCGGTCCATCAGTAGGGCCCTTCCTTGAGCTTGGCGATGGCGATGAGGGCCTGCTTGACCTGGTATTCCTTGGCCTTGCTGCCCTTCTTCTGGATGTTGATGCGGGGGTTTCCAGCCCACGGCATCCGGTAGACGTGGTGGCTTGTCCCTTGGTTACGGGGCGCGCCGAAGTAGTGATCGCATACCGCCTTCAGATCGGTGAACTTGATGCTGGCAGGGCTATTCAGCATCTCGGCTTCGATCCTGGCAATACGGTCGACCACCCGTTGATGATAGCACTGACGCTAGCATAATAGCATATGCTAGCGTTGACGATATCGCTGTCGGCATTACCGCCGGTTGAGTCCGCTCTGCATCTCGGTGGCTCGTGCCTACGTCGTCGTCACTGACCCGCACTACTGAAACTGGAGAATCAGATGACCACAATGACCGTCAAGGGAGCTTGGAAGGGCTGGGACGACAAGACTTTCGTGGAGATGACCGACGGCTCGAAGTGGAAGCAGGCTTTGTACCACTACGCCTACCGGCCGGAAGCGACCGTCACCAATGACGATCTGATGCTCGTTGACGGCATGAGCCGAGCTGTTCGGGTGCGCCGAGTGTAGGCGACGTGCGATCAGATGAAAGCGGCGAGACCTACTGGTAACCCGCCATATTCGATTCCGCCGTATTCGTTGCCGGGGTAGGCCGGCGGATCGTCGCGGAGGCCTGGATGTAGAGCCCTGGAGTCGCCCTGCCCAAGGGGGGAGGGCAAGGGTCCGGTAGCACTCGAGGTTTGCCCGGCGTTCGTTTGCTGAACACATGGGACGATCCGCCATACCCGGTGTCTACAATTCGTCTACACTGGTTCCATGGCAGCAGAAACCACAACTGTCCGAGTCCGCCGTCCCGATTCTGAGCGGCTGCAATCTCTAGCCAAGGCTCGTCAAACCGCCGTCGTCGACGTCGTGCACGCAGCCATCGACGCCTTGGAGAGGCAGGAGTTCCTGCGGGGGCTCAACGGGGACTACCAGCGCCTGCGCAGCGACCCCGAACTGTGGGAGCAATACCTGGCCGAGCGTCACGAGTGGGACGCACTGGCTTGATCTGGCGGGGGGAGGTCTATCACGTCGATCTCGGCCAACCAGTCGGACACGAGCCAGCCTTTCGCCGCCCGGCGGTAGTGGTGTCGGTCGACATTCTCAACAACGGACCGGGCGGTCTGGTGGTCGTCGTCCCGATCACTACCGCTGGTTACGGCCTCCGAAGCCACGTTGAACTCGAGCCAGCAAGCAGCGGGGTGGACCACACTTCCTACGCTCGCTGCGATCAGCTGCGGGTGGTCTCCGTCGAACGACTGTCATCTCGCGAGGGAATGATTAGTCCAGAACAGATGCAAGCCATTGACCAAGCACTACGCTTCGTCCTAGTTGGCTAGATCCGGCGAAGCCGGATTTTTGAGTCAAGTTATGTGATGTGGGTTAGGTTCGCTTGTGTTCGATT
>NZ_VMQU01000105.1 GCF_007714205.1 Mycobacterium helveticum
GGCCAAGACCCCGGCCCCGAGCCCCGAGATCCGGCGCGAACAGGTGACGACGACCTCGCCGCGCGAGGTGACGGTGCGGGTGTCCAACGCGACCGCCAAATCCGGGCTCGCCGCCGCCGCCACCACGCAGCTCAAGCGGGACGGGTTCAACGTGATGACACCCGACGACTACCCCAGTGCACTGAAGGCCACGACGGTGTTCTTCTCTCCCGGCAATGAACAGGCCGCCGCGACGGTGGCGTCGGCGTTCGCCACTTCCAAGGTGCACCGGGTGTCGGGCTACGGTCAGGTCGTCCAGGTGGTGCTCGGCCCGGACTTCAACTCCGTCGCCGATCCGCCGCCGACCGGCTCACCGGTCAGCGTGCAGATCGAGCGCAGCTCCGGCGACACGCCGACCAAGCTGCCCGAAGACCTGACGGTCACCAACGCGGCCGACACCACCTGCGAATAGCCTGATTGCCGAGCGTCCGGTCGCCGTTTTCGACGTCGAGAACGTAGGCTTGGCGGCATGCGGACCGCCTACCATGAGCAGCTTGCGGGCTTGTCCGAGCGGCTTGGCGAGATGTGCGGGCTGGCGGGCGTTGCCATGGAGCGCGCCACCCAGGCCCTGCTGCAGGCCGACCTCGTGCTGGCCGAACAGGTGATCTCCGACCACGAGCAGATCGCGGCGATGAGCGCCCGCGCCGAGGAGAGCGCCTTCGTGCTGCTGGCGTTGCAGGCACCGGTCGCGGGCGACCTCAGGTCGATCGTGAGCGCCATCCAGATGGTCGCCGACATCGACCGGATGGGCGCGCTGGCCCTGCACGTCGCCAAGATCGCCCGCCGGCGGCATCCCCAGCACGCGCTGCCGGAGGAAGTCAACGGATACTTCGCCGAAATGGGAAGGCTCGCAGTCGATTTGGGTAACAGCGCGCAAGAGGTGGTGCTGTCCCGCGACCCGGAGAAGGCCGCCCGCATCCGCGAAGAAGACGACGCCATGGACGATCTGCACCGGCATCTGTTCTCGGTGCTGATGGACCGCAAATGGAAGTACGGCGTGGCCGCGGCCGTTGACGTGACACTGCTGGGCCGGTTCTACGAGCGCTTCGCCGACCATGCGGTCGAGGTGGCGCGGCGCGTCATCTTCCAGGCGACCGGCAGCCTCCCCGAAGAGGAGAACAAAGCCTCCTCCGACTAGACCTCAGCCGAAGCGGCCGGAGATGTAGTCCTCGGTGGCCTTCTCGCTCGGGTTGGAGAAAATCTTTTCCGTGTCGTCGATCTCGATGAGCCGGCCGGGCTTGCCGGTGGCTTCCAGGTTGAAGAACGCCGTGAGGTCGCTGACCCGGGCAGCCTGCTGCATGTTGTGGGTGACGATGACGATCGTGTAGTCCTGCTTCAGCTCACTGATCAGGTCTTCGACCGCCATCGTCGAGATCGGGTCCAGCGCCGAACACGGCTCGTCCATCAACAACACATCGGGTTGCACGGCGATGGCACGCGCGATGCACAGCCGCTGCTGCTGACCGCCGGACAGTCCACCGCCCGGCTTGTCCAACCGGTCCTTGACCTCGTCCCACAGGTTCGCGCCGCGCAGCGAATGTTCGGTCACCTCGTCGAGCACCTTGCGGTTGCGGACACCTTGCAGCTTCAGGCCCGCCACCACGTTGTTGCGAATCGACATGGCGGGGAACGGGTTCGGGCGCTGGAACACCATCCCGATCGCCCGGCGCACACCGACCGGGTCGACGTCCGGGCCGTAGATGTCCTCGTCGTCGAGCAGCACCTCGCCCTCGACGCGGCCGCCGGGAACCACCTCGTGCATCCGGTTCAGCGCGCGCAGCACGGTCGTCTTGCCGCAACCGGACGGGCCGATGAACGCCGTCACGCTCCGGGGCAGAACCGACAGCGTCACATCCGCGACGGCCTGAAACGACCCGTAATAGATGTCGACGCTCTTGAGGTCCAACCGCTTGGCCACCTGGTGCTCCTGCCTTGACTTGCGGGGGCAAAGATTTTCGACATCACCCTGGCCCCGATGTTGATGACGGCGATCACCAGGATGAGGGTTAGGGCGGCGCCCCACAACCGATCCGTGGGCACGGGGTCGACGCCCGCACCGGCCAACGCCTGGTCGTAGATCATGCCCGGAAGTGACCCGATGAACCCGTGGAAGATGTCCCAGCCCATCGACTGCGAATAACCGACCAGGATCAGCAACGGGGCCGTCTCCCCCAACGCTCTGGCCACCGCAAGCATGATGCCCGTGATGATGCCGGACAGCCCGGTGGGAATCACAATCCGGGCGATGGTCTTCCACTTCGGGATGCCCAGCGCGTAGCTCGCCTCGCGCAGATCCACCGGCACGATCCGCAGCATCTCCTCGGTGGCTCGCACGATGACCGGCAGCATCAACAGCACCAGGGCCAGCGACACCGCGAACTCGGAGCGGGCGAGGCCGAACGTCGCCACCCCCAGGGTGTAGATGAACAACGCCGCCACGATCGACGGCACCCCGGACAGGACGTCCACCATGAACGAGGCCACCCTGCCCAGCGGCGTGCCGCCCCCGTACTCGACCAGGTAGATCGCCACCATGATGCTGATCGGGACCGAGATGACCGCGCATACCAATCCCTGCAACAGCGTGCCGACGATCGCGTGGTAGGCGCCGCCGCCGGCGACGAACGCCGTCATACCCGCCTGCGACTGCGTCCACCACGCGGCCGATGCGATCGCCCTGTACCCCTTGGCGATCACCGAGAACAGCACGTAGACCAGTGGCGCCAGGGCAACGACCATCGACGTCGTCACGAACAGGCCGGCGAGATTGTTCACGACTCGACGACGCCGGCCGAGGCCGGGGAACGTCCGGGCCTTGAGCGGGCGGTCCAGGATCGAGGTCATCGGCCGCTTCTTCTGCGCCCGATCCCGGCGACCGCGCCGCGCGCGAGGGCGTCGACCAGGAAAGTGAGCACGAAAAGAACCAGACCGGCGGCGATATAGGCACCCGCCCGGTACGGGTCGTCCAGATCCGAAGCGGCACCGGCGATCTTGGTCGCGAAGGTGGAGCCGCCGTCGAACAACGACCAGCCGAACGCGGCCCGGGCTCCCCGCAGGATGATCAGCAGGGCCATCGTCTCGCCGAGGGCGCGACCCAGGCCCAGCATCGCGCCGCTGACGTACCCGGACTTCCCGAACGGCAGCACGGTCGTCCTGACCACTTCCCACCGGGTGGCGCCCAGCGCCAGCGCGGCCTCGATCTGGTCGATGGGCGTCTGGACGAACACCTCGCGGGTGACCGCGGTGGTGATCGGCAGGATCATCACCGCCAGCACGAGGCCGCCGGTGAAGACGGTGCCGCCCCCGGTCGCCGGGGTGTTCCCGCCGGCGAAGAGAAAGCACCAGCCCAGGGCGTGGTTCAGCCAGGACGCGATAGGCCGCAGGCGAGGCGCCAACACCTGCAGACCCCACACGCCATAGATGATCGAGGGCACCGCGGCCAACAGGTCGACCGCGTACGCCAGCGGGCCGGCAAGAGGCCGCGGGGCGTACTGCGTGATGAACAACGCCACGCCCAGGGCGACCGGCATGGCCAGGAACAGCGCGAACAGCGCCACGAGGATGGTGACCTGCAGTAGATCGAGCATGCCGAAGTGCATCGCCGAGGTGTCTGTCGTGACCCAGGCTCCGCCATAGGTGAAGAAGTTCTCCCGGTTGCGCTCGAGCGCCGGGATGGCGCGCAGCAGCAGGAAACCGCCGATCGCGGCGATCAGCGCAACCATCAGGGCGCCCGAAGCCTGCGCGAGCCGGCGGAAGACCCTGTCGCCGACCTGCGGTTGCCCCTGGCCCCATGGGCTGATCGGCACCACCGGGGCCTCGGGGAAGGGCGCGGCCACGACCGCGCCCGAACCCGCGTCGGCCGGGTTCGGCACTGCAGGCATTGTCACCGTGATCCCGTCACAGTCGCGCTGTCGCTCCTTGCGCCCAATTGATCACCGCTCCTCGACTTTATCGGGTAGGCGAACACAGCCGGCAGATGTCAGGACGGACTGCGCGTTGTTGGCGGCCGCGGTGCGCAACGACTCGCACGTAGCCAGGAGCAACGGGTAGGTTCCCGGTTCCCGCGTACGGCCCCCCGCCACTGCTGCCTGCGGTTCGCTCAGCCGGCGGTGGACGAGACCGCGTAGGCGGTGTCGGCGCTGTACCGGGTGAAGCCCAGGCGTTCGTAGGTCCGCAGCGCGGCGACATTGTCCGACTCCACGTACAGCATCACCGTCGGGTCGGCAGCACCGGCCAGCCGGCGTGCCAGCGACTCGATGCCGATGGCCGTCAGCACCTGCCCGATGCCGCGGCGCTGCGCGGACGGGTCGACGCCCAGAACGTAGACCTCGCCCAGGCCCGGTTGATCCGCATGCACTTTGGTCCAGTGGAAGCCCACCAACCGGCCGGCCTCGTCGCTGGTCGAGTCGCCGAACGCCAAGAACAGCCCCGCCGGGTCGAACCACGGTTCGGCGCGCCGCTCGGCGAGGTCGGCCGCGGTCCACCCACCCTGTTCGGGGTGTTCGGCGAACGCAGCGTTGTTCACGCGCAGCAGTTCGGCGTCGTCGCCCGGGCCCGCGTAGGTGCGGATCCGCATCCCGCCGGCCGGTTCCACCGGGGGGGTGTCGCGCAGCGAGCGCCGCATCTGGACGAGTTCCCGCACGGCGACCAGGTTCAGCGCGGACGCGGTCGCCCGGGCCGCCTCCAGCGTGCCGTGCGCCCAGAAACGGTTGCGGGCGGCGGTCTTTGCCAGCGCCGCCCGACCCATCGCCGCGCCGATGCCACCTCGGCGGGCCTGTGGGTGCACCACCAGTTCGGCCATCCCGGTGTCCCCGTCGCGTGGCGGACTGAGGTTGAGGTAGCCGACGAGCGCATTGTTCGACGATTCGGAAACCAGCAGGTGCTCGGTGCGGTCGTGCCCGAGTTCGCGCAGCACCTGTTCGCCGAGGGGCGTGACGCCGTCGAATTCTGTTGCCGCCGAAACCAATTGGCGCACCTGCCGCTGCTCGTCGGCGGTCAGCCCGGACCGCCAGCCGGACGGGGTCACTGACTGCGCGCGGGGTCGGCCAACGGGCCTGGCAGCTCCTCGGCCTCGGGCTCGGCATCCTCGGAGCCGTCGGGGTCGGCGCTGGGCACCCGGCCGCGCGCGGGCCTGACAGCCTTGTAACCCACGTTGCGGACCGTGCCGATCAGAGCCTCGTGTTCGGGACCGAGTTTGGCACGCAACCGGCGCACGTGCACGTCGACGGTGCGTGTGCCGCCGAAGAAGTCGTAGCCCCACACTTCGTGCAGCAGCTGTGCGCGGGTGAACACGCGGCCGACATGCTGGGCCAGATATTTGAGCAACTCGAATTCCTTGTAGGTCAGGTCGAGCGGGCGGCCCCGCAGCCGCGCGGTGTAGGTGCCTTCGTCGATCACCAGCTCGCCGAGGTTCACCTTGCCCGCGCTCTCCTGCTCGGCCAGGTCGCCGCGACGCCCTACCACCAGCCGGAGCCTGGCGTCGATTTCGGCGGGCCCCGTGCTGGGCAGCAGGATCTCGTCGAGCCCCCAGTCCGCGCTGACCGCCACCAGACCGCCTTCGGTCACCACGGCCAGGACCGGGGCCGATCGGCCGGCCGTGTTCAGGAGGCGGCAAAGACCACGCGCCGAGGACAGGTCGGTGCGCGCGTCGACCAGCACGGCGTCCGCCGTTCCGGCCTCCAGCAAAGAGGATGGTTCCGGCGGGGCCGTCCGCACGGTGTGGGGAAGTAGGGACAACGACGGCAGGACGGGGTCGGGATGCAGCTCCGAGGTCAACAGTAGTAGCTCCAACAAGCCCCTCCAGCCCATGGGAAAGGCATCTCCCAATGCGGGACGCAACGTCGCGTTAGTTGCCAGGTCATCTAACGATAACGTGCCACCTGGTCTTTGGCCTCGCGATCGAGCGCTCTGGTGGCGACTGTGACCAAGTGCTCGCGGTCGCGTGAGGTACCCCGGAGACGTACCTCGCGGCGAACGCGGCGCCGGCTCGGCCACAATATGCGGGTGCGCAAGGTGCTGATCGGTCCGGCGGCCGCGGTGATCACCGTGGCCGTGGTGGCCGCAGGCGCCGTCGGCGTCGACTACGGAACGAGCATCTACGCCGAGTACCGGCTGTCGACGACCGTGCGCGAGGTGGCAAAGCTGGGCTCGGACCCGTTTGTGGCCATCCTGGCGTTCCCCTTCATCCCCGAGGCGATGCGCCGGCATTACAACGAGCTGGAGATCAAGGCCAACGCGGTCGATCACGCGCTGACCGGCAAGGCCACCCTCGAAGCCACCATGCACTCGATCGATCTGACGTACGCTTCCTGGCTGATCAGGCCCGAGGCGAAGCTTCCGGTGGGCGAGCTGGAGAGCCGCATCATCATCGACTCCGTGCACCTGGGCCGATACCTGGGCATCAGCGACCTGATGGTCGACGCACCCCCACGGGAAACCAACGATGCGACCGGCGGCACCACCGAATCAGGTATCTCCGGCAGCCACGGCCTGGTGTTCACCGGCACGCCGAAATCGGCCGGCTTCGATCACCGGGTCAGCGTCTCGGTCGATCTGTCCATGGCCCCCGGCAACCAGGCGACCCTGGTGTTCACGCCCACCGGGGTTCTCACCGGGCCGGACACCGCGAATCAACCGGTTCCGGACGACAAGCGCGATGCGGTGCTGCACGCATTCAGCTCCAGCCTGCCCGGCCAGACGCTGCCGTTCGGCGTGGCGCCGCAAACCGTCGGGGCGCGCGGTTCGGACGTCATCATCGAAGGCATCACCTATGACGTGACCATCACGCTGGAAGAGTTCAGGCAATCGTGAGCCGTCGCTCGTGACCCGCGCCGACGACGATGCAGAGCGAGGCGATGAGGAGGAGCGGCGCTTGTGAGCACCGTTCTGGCCGCCATCGCCGCGACGGCTGTCGTGGCAACGCTGGCAGGGTGGTTGCTGACCCGGCGCTCGGGAGCGATCAGGGAGGTGCGCCCGGCGTCGGCCCGCGATGACGCCGGCGGCATGGACGATCTGGGCCTGTCCCGCACCGGTCCGACGGTCGTGCACTTCAGCGCCCCGTGGTGCGGACCGTGCGATCGGGTTCGCCGGGTGGTCGGCCACGTTTGCGACGACCTGGGCGGCGTCGCCCACGTCGAAATCGACCTGGACGCCGATCCGCGCGCAGCCCGCCGCTTCGCGGTGCTGTCGCTGCCCACCACGTTGATCTTCGACGCCGACGGACACCAGCGCTACCGGGCCTCCGGTGTACCCACGGCGGCCGATCTGCGTTCCGCGCTGGAACCGCTG
This sequence comes from Mycobacterium helveticum, assembly GCF_007714205.1. Taxonomy (GTDB): domain Bacteria; phylum Actinomycetota; class Actinomycetes; order Mycobacteriales; family Mycobacteriaceae; genus Mycobacterium; species Mycobacterium helveticum. Next base: position 7,327 of record NZ_VMQU01000105.1, read on the forward strand.
CTGACTTGACGGCCATGCCGCTGGGTGAACCTGCCGGCGTGTCAGCCCGCTTCGAGCCCATGCTCACCAAGCGTGACGCAGTCGATCTGTGCCGCATCGCGGGCTGTTGCTGTAGCTGCTGAGTAGGGGCGCTTCCGCGCGCACCCCGCAGCAACCCCGGAGGCCGAGCGTGGCCTGTCTTCCACCGTCTCCGTGCACCAGCCACCCCCAGGGCCAGCAGCATGTGCACCATCAACCGTCGCCTTCGCCCGGACCTCGTCGACGCGCGTGGGCCGAGGTTCGCCGCCTGGGTGACGACCGCCGTCCTGACGTCCGCTCTGTTGATTGCGGCGTCGCTGCCCGGCAGCGGCAGCGATCATCCCCGGGCTGCAGGCCGTGGTCTTTGCCGCCGGCGCCCTCGGCGGTCCGCGCCGTCACCCCTACGGGCGGGTGTTCGCCACCCTGCCGGCACCGCGGCTGGGACCGGTCGCCGACGGCGCCTTCGTGGCGGGCGTCGTGGCCACCGCGGCCGTGCTGCCGGCAGCCTTCCGCAACGCCGCGTTCGGCATCTGTCTGGGCTGCCGGGTCTAACCGCTCGTGGCGCGTTTCCGGTCCGGTTCCCGCCGTCCGGTGGATGCCCCGGCTCGACCGAGGAGTTGACGTGACACTTGCCCACAAGCGTTCCGGAGCCGACCCGGCGACGGAGACCGTGATCACCGGCCCCGTCGTGGACCGAGACGGGCGGGCCGTGGCCGGCGCGTTCGTCCGCTTGCCGGACTCGTCGGACGATTTCACCGCCGAGGTCATCGGCTCGGCCGGCGGGGACTTGCGGATCTTCGCCGCACCGGAGTCTGGAGGCTGCGCGCACTGTCCGCTTCGGGCAACGGCGACGCCGTGATCGCGCCATCGGGCGCCGGCGTGCACGCGGTGGACGTCAAGATCGCCTGACGACTTCGGGGGCCGACTGTGAACTCACGGCTTTCGGCGTGAACACAGGGCGCGGCTTTTCGGCGTGTCGCCGCCCAGGACTCACGCCCGATGCAGGAGGGACGGCGGCAGGCTCCGCGGCACGTGCCGTCGGCGAATAGACTCGTCCCCGTGGTGTTGTTCTTCGAGATCGTGCTGGTGCTGGCGGTCGTGATCATCTCCTGGTTCGCGCTGTACACGCTGTACCGACTGATCACTGACGAGTCGTGACCTCCTCTGACGCCAACGTTGACGGACCGGAAGGTGCCGCCTTCGGCGACCGCGCCATGGCTGCCGCTGCCGAACGCGCCAAGGTGACGGCGGCGCGCAACATCCCGGCGTTCGACGATCTGCCGCTTCCGGCCGACACCGCAAACCTGCGCGAAGGCGCGAACCTCCACGACGCACTGCTGGCGCTGCTGCCGCTGGTGGGTGTGTGGCGCGGGGAAGGCGAAGGCCGCGGACACGACGGGGACTACCGGTTCGGCCAGCAGATCGTGGTCTCGCACGACGGCGGCGACTACCTGAATTGGGAGGCCCGGTCCTGGCGGCTCAGCGAGACGGGCGGCTACCAGGGACCCGGGTTGCGCGAGACGGGCTTCTGGCGTTTCGTCAACGACCCCGACGATCCGAGCGAGTCGCAGGCCATCGAGTTGCTGCTGGCTCATTCCGCCGGATACGTCGAGTTGTTCTACGGGCGGCCGCGCAACCAGTCGTCGTGGGAGTTGGTGACCGACGCCCTGGCACGCAGTAGGTCGGGGGTGCTCGTCGGCGGCGCCAAGCGCCTCTACGGCATCGTCGAAGGCGGCGACCTGGCCTACGTCGAGGAACGGGTGGATGCCGACGGCGGGCTGGTGCCGCATCTGTCGGCGCGCCTGTCGCGGTTTGCCGGATAGCGCCTCGCCCTGGCGCTTTCGGGGATCACATCGGGTCCGGACGTGGAGCGGCCCCCGAGCAAAGCTCCTGGTCGGACACGACCGGATGCTCGGGGGCCGGGTGACTGCGGTGGATTCGCCAGCGCGCATTGGCCGCCAGCTCTTCTCTGCCGAGCCGATGCTGCTAGCGCGCAGCCACCTCACATGTCCATGAAGCTATCAATTTCGCGGACCACCTCCTTTCTTGTGTACGGCCGACCGTACCTGCAAATCGGCGATCCGACAACACAATTCACTTCTCAGCGATCGCTGACGACAGCCGCGTCGATCAGGCCCGCGAATTCTGCGGCCCTCGCAGACCGCGGCAGCCGACGGCCATCGAGGGTGTGCACACGGGCGGCCAGCGTCATGCTCGACACCAACCAAACCCCTTGAGCTGCATAAAGGTCCGCGATGCGCAAGGCGCGGTAATCGCAGTCGTAACCCTTGGACCGGGCCACCTCGAAGAGCGCTTGTTGAGTGGTGCCGCGCAGGATCGGATACCACGGCGGCGGTGTGAGCAGGCATGGGTTTTCCGCGCCGGACTGCGTGGCGATGACCACAGTTGAACGCGGGCCTTCCAGGACGTAGCCCTCGGAGCTGACGAACACCACGTCACCGGCACCCTGCCGGGCCGCTTGGCGCAATGCGGCCATGTTGACCGCGTAGGACAGCGTCTTGGCCCCGGCCAGCAGCCAGGGCATCGCGTCGATACCGAGGGCGGGCAATCCGCGATCCAGCGTGATCGCCGTCAGGCCGTCGCGCCGAACGGCCGCGACTCGTTCCGGGACGCCGTTGACCATCACGTAGGCGGTGGGCGCCGAGCCGCTCTCGCGGCCGCGGCTGTAGATCAAGCGCAATGCACCCTCGTCGTCGGTGTGCGCCACCCACCGGCGCGTGGCCACGTCGATCGCGCTGCGCCAGCTCGCGAGTTCCGGCGGCGGCAGGTCCAGCATCTTGGCCGACTGGGTCAGGCGCTGCAGATGCGAGTCGATCAGACAGGCTCTGCCGTCGCGGATCAACAGCGTCTCGAAGGCGCCGTCGCCGCGGACCGCCGCGAGATCGTCGGCGTACAGCAGCGGCGTTCCGGGCGGATGGATGTTGCCGTCCAGTGTGACGATGACACCCGCCTGGCCTGTCATGGAAGAGCAGCCTAGTGGCGATCGCAAGCGCGGCGAAGCCGGGCGCAGCGGGTCGACACGGCGATCAGTGACTCGTACATGCTCGACACGCGCGCCCGCAGCTGCGCGGCGAGATCCGGGGAGGTCGAGGCCGTGGTGGTCCGCGCCCCGCCGGGGATCGGCGTCGACGGTACGAGTTATGTGGTTGTGCCGGTGGCACATCTGGGCGTAACGCCGCATGTCCGCAGGACCGGCCAGGCACGACACCGCCCGTTTCCCACCCAGGGTGGGGTGGGATAGTAAAGGGTTACCATGGATTTCGAGGATTTCCGAAAGCCTGCGCTCGGCGGTGGCGTCGCCGAGCGTCCCGACCCGTCCAAAGGGGATCAGCGACGTTGATGGGAGCGACGGACGACGAGTTGACGTCGAAGAAGCGCGCCGCGCTGAACCGCCTCAAGACCGTGCGGGGACACCTGGACGGGATCATCAGGATGCTGGAGTCGGATGCCTACTGCGTGGACGTGATGAAGCAGATCTCGGCCGTCCAGTCGTCGCTGGAGCGCGCAAACCGCGTGATGCTGCACAACCACCTGGAGACCTGCTTCTCGGCCGCGGTGCGCAATGGCCGAGGGGATGCTGCCATCGAGGAACTGATCGACGCGGTCAAGTTCACGCCGGCGCTCACGGGTCCGCAGGCACAGCTGAACGGCTCCGCGGCCGGTGAACCGACCGCTTCACCGCCGGCGGCGTCCGTAGAGTTGGGGCGATGAGAAGGGAGCGGCGCACATGAGGGCAGTCCCCGCACCCGAGACCGGGCCCGACGCGGGCGCCATCTGGCATTACGGCGATCCGCTGGGCGAGCAGCGCGCGGCGGCAAACGACGCGGTCCTGGTGGACCGCTCGCACCGCGCCGTGCTCGTCCTGACCGGTGGCGACCGGCAGAGCTGGCTGCACAGCATCTCCAGCCAGCACGTCAGCGACCTGCCCGAGGGCGCCAGCACGCAGAATCTCAGCCTGGACGGTCAGGGCCGGGTCGAAGACCACTGGATTCAGACGGAATTGGGCGGCGCCACCTACCTCGACACCGAGCCGTGGCGGGGCGAGCCCCTGCTGGCGTACCTGCGCAAGATGGTCTTCTGGTCCGACGTCACGCCGGACTGCGCGGACATGGCGGTGCTGTCGCTGCTCGGGCCGCGACTCGCCGACGCGGCCGTGCTCGACGCCCTGGGGTGCGATGCGCTGCCCGCCGCGATGACGTCGGCGCCGCTCCCCGGCGGAGGATTCGTGCGGCGGATGCCCGGCGGTCCGGCCGGCACACTCGAACTGGACCTGTTGGTGCCGCGCGGTGAGTCTCCCGCCTGGCGCGACCGCCTGGCCCGGGCGGGCGTGCGCGCGGCCGGGGTGTGGGCCTATGAAGCCCACCGGGTCGAGGCGCTGCGGCCCCGCCTCGGGGTCGACACCGACGAGCGCACCATCCCCCACGAGGTGGGCTGGATCGGCGGGCCCGGCGAGGGCGCCGTCCATCTGGACAAGGGCTGCTACCGCGGGCAGGAAACCGTTGCTCGGGTGCACAACCTCGGTAAACCGCCCCGGATGCTGGTGTTATTGCACCTCGACGGCTCGGTGGACCGGCCCGCGACGGCCGATACGGTGCTGGCCGGCGGTCGCGCCGTCGGCCGCCTCGGCACCGTGGTCGAGCACGTGGATCTTGGGCCGATCGCGTTGGCACTGCTCAAGCGCGGGCTGCCGGCGGACGTCGAATTGGCGACCGGACCGGAGGCCGGGGTTGCTGCGTCCATCGATGCCGATTCCCTGCCGGCCGCCGACCGGATCGGTGCGGGACGGCTGGCCGTTGAACGATTGCGGGGCGGTGCGCGATGATGGGCGATGACGTCCGCCACAGCGGGCGGGGGCGCCGACGACCGGCCAGTGGGCACGGTAAACTGTCGGCAGGACAATAAAGAGACCAGAGATCGGAGCCGCCTACTTGTTAGGCCGCTCCGTTATTGCGCGAGGGGGTTCCCCCATGGGCCGCGGCCGGGCTAAGGCAAAGCAGACCAAGGTTGCTCGAGAACTGAAGTACAGCTCCCCGCAGACCGACTTCCAGCGGCTTCAGCGCGAGTTGTCGGGAACGGGTGCTGCCGAGATCGGCGACTCCGGCGAACTGGACGACGGCCCCGACAATTCGTGGGACGCCGACGACTGGCGCCCCTAGAACGCGCATCTTTCCGTGTCGATGCGGTCCGCATCGACACGGTTTCTCTTCGTTGAGGCCTTTTCAGAATCTCGGGTGTTGTCCGACCAGCTTTGCCCGCGGGCCGTCCTTGCCCTTGCCCACCGTGCCCAATACCCAGCAGTCCAGGTGCCTCGCGGTCAATATGGCCAGGGCCCGGTCGGTGTCTTCCGGGGCCACGATGGCGATCATGCCGACGCCCATGTTGAACGTCTTCTCCATCTCCTCACGGCCGACACGGCCGCGCTGGGCGATCATCGCGAACACCGGCGCGGGCGTCCAGGTGCCCCGGTCGACCTCGGCGACCAACCCATTTGGAATTACCCGCTGCAGGTTGCCCGCCAGCCCGCCGCCGGTGACGTGGCAGAACGTGCGGACCTGGGTTTCGGCGGCCAGGGCCAGGCAGTCCCTGGCATAGATGAAGGTGGGCTCCAACAGTTCTTCGCCCAGGGTGCGGCCGAATTCCTCCACGTGGCCGCCGAGCGGCATCCGATCGATCTCGAGCAGCACCGCGCGCGCCAGCGAGTAGCCGTTGGAGTGCAAGCCGGAAGATCCCAGGGCGATGAGGACGTCCCCGGGTTTGACACGGTCGGGGCCCAGCACGTCGTCGGCCTCGACCACGCCGACGCCGGTGGCCGAGATGTCGTAGTGGTCGGGCTCCATGAGGCCGGGATGCTCCGCCGTCTCCCCTCCCAGCAGCGCGCAACCGGCGCGCACGCACCCCTCGGCGATACCGCTGACGATGGCGGCCAGTCGTTCCGGCACGGTCCGGCCGACAGCGATGTAGTCCTGCAGGAACAGCGGCTCGGCGCCGCACACCACCAGGTCGTCAACCACCATCGCCACCAGGTCGAGGCCGACCGTGTCGTGCTTGTCCATCGCCTGCGCGACCGCCAGCTTGGTGCCGACACCGTCGGTGGACGCCGCCAGGACGGGTTCGCGGTAGTCGCCCCGCAGGGCGAACAACCCGGCGAAACCGCCCAGCCCGCCGCGCACCTCCGGCCTTGTCGCCTTGGTCGCCAGCGGCTTGAACAAGTCGACGGCGCGATCACCGGCTTCTATGTCCACGCCGGCCGACGCGTAGGTGATGCCCTGACTGCCCGGTTCTAGTCCGGGGCTTTTTCCGGGATCCGTCATCGCGATAAAGGCTACCGGGCGGCAGCGGCCGCCGGTGTCAAACGTCCTCGCAGCGCCGACGGGCCACCTCGTCAGCGGCCGATCGGCACTTCCCCGGTGGCGGCCCCGGTCGCGGCGTGGTCCAATTCGGCCCCGCGCGCCGCATTGGCCAGCATGTGCTCGACGACGTTCTTGCCCAGCGCCGTCTCACCCGGCAGCGCGATCGGATACGTGCCGTCGAAGCAGGCGGTGCACAACCGCGAGGCGGGCTGCTCGGAGGCGGCAACCAGGCCGCGCAGGGAGATGTAACCCAACGAGTCGGCGCCGATGGCGTGCCGCACCGCCTCGAGCATCTCCTCTTTGTCCGCGACGGCGTTGGCGATCAACTCCGCCGGCGACGGGAAATCGATGCCGTAGAAGCAGGGCCACTTCACCGGCGGCGAGGCGATACGGACGTGCACCTCGACGGCACCGGCCTCGCGCAACATCCGCAGCAGCGCGCGCTGGGTGTTTCCCCGCACGATCGAGTCGTCGACGACGATGAGCCGCTTGCCGCGGATCACCTCTTTGAGCGGGTTGAGCTTGAGCCGGATGCCGAGCTGGCGGATGGTCTGCGACGGCTGGATGAAGGTGCGCCCGACGTAGGCGTTCTTCATCAGGCCCTGACCGTAGGGGATGCCGGACTCCTGCGCGTACCCGACCGCGGCCGGGGTGCCCGATTCCGGCACCCCGATCACCAGGTCGGCCTCGACGGGGCATTCCCGCGCCAGGCGGCGGCCGATCTCCACCCGGGTCGCGTGCACCGATCGGCCGGCCAGCATGCTGTCCGGACGGGCCAGGTAGACGTACTCGAAGACGCAGCCGTTGGGCGTGGGGTTGGCGAATCGCGTCGAGCGAACCCCGTCGGCGTCGATGGCCAGCAGTTCGCCCGGTTCGATGTCACGGACGAACGAGGCGCCGACGATGTCGAGCGCGGCCGTCTCGGAGGCCACCACCCAGCCGCGGTCCAGCCGTCCGAGCGAAAGAGGCCGCACCCCGTGCGGGTCGCGGCATGCATAGAGGGTGTTCTCGTCCATGAACGTCAGGCAGAACGCGCCGCGCACCGTCGGCAGCAGCTCGAGGGCCGCCTGTTCCAGGGTGGAATCGGCCGCGCCGTGCGCCAGCAGCGCGCCCAGGATGTCGGAGTCGGTCGTCGCCGGGGCGGGGGCGCGACGGGAGATCAGGCCGGCGTCGCGAGCCCGTGCGGCAAGTTCGGCGGTGTTGACCAGATTCCCGTTGTGCCCCAACGCGACTCCCGTGCCGGCCGCGGTGTTGCGGAAGACCGGCTGAGCGTTTTCCCAGGTGGTGTCCCCGGTGGTGGAGTAGCGGCAGTGCCCGATGGCGACGTGGCCGTGCATCGCCGCCAGCGTCTGCTCGTCGAACACCTGGCTGACCAGGCCGAGGTCTTTGAAGACCAGTACCTGGGATCCGTCGGCGACCGCGATGCCCGCGGCTTCCTGGCCGCGATGCTGCAAGGCGTAGAGACCGTAGTAGGTGAGCTTGGCGACCTCTTCGCCCGGGGCCCACACCCCGAATACACCACACTCTTCACGGGGCGCGTTGAAGTCCGGCTCGGGTGCATCTGTTCCAGCGACGGTCACGTTCGGCGGCTCCCGGGGAACGGTGGGTGACGAAACGGAGTCTACGGGCACAACGCCCGCAGCGCCGAATCGGACAGCGCGTGTTGAGCTCGGAAAAATCCCCACCAGGACCCTAAATCTGCAGTTCAGGGTTATATTCGGCTGACGCCGAACAGCGGTAACCAGTGCTCGATCTCACCCGAGCGCGACCCCGACAGGGTGAGTGTCCCCGCGGCCTTCGCCTGTTCGAGCCGCAGCAACCCGGTGACGAGCAGAAGCCACGTCCGCGGGTCGGTTTCGACGACGTTGGGCGGCGTACCGCGGGTGTGCCTGGGACCGGCCACGCACTGCACGGCGGCGAACGGTGGGATCCGGACCTCGACGCTGGCGCCGGGCGCCACGGTGGCCAGGGTGCGTGCGCTGAGGCGCACCGCCGTCGCCAGCGCATCCCGGTCGGGCGCCGGATGCGATTCGTCGCGCAACCAGTCCGCGACGGCCAGCACCGCGGCCCGGGTGGCGGCCGGATCGGCTTTGTCACGGGCGGGCACACCTTAGGTTCTCAAAGCGGCGTGGGGCGCCGCGCGGCACCCGACGGGGAACCCAACACCGTGTGACGCGGCCACCACGTCCACATTGCCGGCAAGTGTCCGAACGTTCACTAAACCGCCTGCCTTGCAGGGGTTTCGGCTTAACGGCACCATGGACGATACCGGCACGGGTCGGGCATGCTCGCCACCCGCGCCGGCCTCGGCGCGCGAGGTCTCCAGCTTCCGCGGTGGCTGACTGAATGGGGTGTCCGATGGCCAGATCCGGTCCGAGCGAGGGCGGTCGCGCCGCCCGCCGAACCCCGGCCCCCCTCGTGGTGACCCGGCGAGGAAAAATCGCCCGGCTGGAATCCAGCCTGACCCCCCACGAGGCACAAATCGAGGACCTGGTCTTCATCCGCAAGGTCTTGAGCAGGGCCGGCATTGGTTTCCTGCTGATCCGTGACCACCAGGGCCGGCCGATCCTCGCGGTCGACATCGAACAGCGCCCGGCGGTCGAGCGCGCGTTGGTGACGTCGTGCGCGGCCGAGCCCATGTACGCCAAGACGGTCGACGAAAAGGGGCTATCACCTGTCCTCGTCGCCGAAGGCCGGCTCTCCCCACTGCCTGATCCACGTCTTGTTCGGCTGTATCGGCGACGGATCGCCCCCGGGGGTCTGCGGTACGGGCCGGCGTTCGGCGTGGAGATTCAGTTCTGGGTATACGAGGACGCCGTGATCCGCTGCCCGGTGGAGAACTCCTTGACGCGAACCGTGTTGCCACGGAGCGAGGTCCAGCCGACGACCGTCAAACTCTATGGCTACAAGTGGCCGACCATCGCGCGGATGTTCGCCGCGCACGCAAGCGACGTCACCTTCGACATCGACATGGTGTTCTCCTGGGTCGAGGGCAGCGATCCCGAGTTCCGCGCGCAACGCGCCGCGCAGATGTCGCAGTACCTGGTGGGCGAAGGTGACGGAGCCGAAGCGCGCATTCGCCAGATCGACGAGTTGAAATACGCGCTGCGGTCGGTCAACATGTTCGCACCGTGGGTGCGTCGGATCTTCATCGCGACGGATTCCCGCCCGCCGGCATGGCTGGCCGACCACCCGAAGATCACCATCGTCCGCGCCGAGGAACATTTCTCCGACCCCGCCGCGTTGCCGACCTACAGCTCGCATGCGGTGGAAAGCCAGCTGCACAACATCACGGAGCTCAGCGAGCACTTCTTGTACTCCAACGACGACATGTTCTTCGGCCGACCGGTCAAAGCGACCATGTTCTTTTCCCCGGGCGGCGTCACGCGCTTCATCGAGGCCACGACGCGCATCGGGCTCGGTGACAACGACCCCGCACGCAGTGGGTTCGAGAACGCCGCCCGGGTGAACCGGCAGTTGATCTTCGAGCGGTTCGGGCAGGTCATGACCCGCCATCTGGAGCACACCGCGGTCCCACTGCGCAAAAGCGTGCTGAGGGAGATGGAACGCGAATTCCCCGAGGACTTCGCCCGCACCCAGGCCAGCCAGTTCCGGTCCAGCACCGATATCTCGGTGACCAACTCCTTCTACCACTACTACGCGCTGATGACCGGGCACGCCGTCCAGCAGGAAAAGGCCAAAGTGCTCTACGTCGACACCACCAGCCGGGCGGGCCTCGACCTGCTTCCCGTGCTGCGCAGGAAGCGCAACCAGGACTTCTTCTGCCTCAACGACGGCAGTTTCCCCGAGGTCGCCGCGGAGGAGCGGGCCGAGCGGGTCGTCGACTTCCTCGAGCGCTACTTCCCCATCCCCGCACCCTGGGAGAAGGTGTCGGCCGACGTCAATCAACCGGGGTTCGCCGAGCCGATGACGTTAACACCCTCGAAGGGTGCCTGAGCAGCGAATCCCGTCGGGACGATTCGATGAACATGCCGCTGTCGGTGATTTCGCGTCGCGCCTCCGCGGGAGAGACGGAGGTGCCCACCGTTTCTCCGCCGCCGAGCGGGATCACCGAGTGCACGACGGTGTCGTGGTAGATGTGCACCACGTTGCAGGCCTGGGCGCCGTCTCTGCCGCGGGTTCCGCCGGCGGCAACCGTCAGGTCCTGCGTGTAGCAGGTGGCCGAGGCCACGGACACCGGGATGCCCACAAAGGTCGCGTTCGTCGAATAGTGCAGGTGCCCGGCCAGAATCGCTCGGACATCGCTTCCGCGCAGCACCCGTCCGAGGGCGGCCTGGTCGCGCAGTTCCACCGTGACCGCCAGGTCCAGGACGCTGGGAATCGGCGGGTGGTGCAGGGCGAGGATGCTGCCGTGCGGGGCCGGTGCGTCCAACTGCGCGGCAAGCCAGGCCAATTGGGAAGCACTGATCTGCCCGTAGTGCTGGCCGGGAACCGAGGTGTCCAGCGTGATGACGCGCAGCCCGTCGAGCATGCACACGCGGTCCAGCGGTGCCATCGACGGTGCTTCGTCGAGCAGCGCGCTACGCAGGGCCGGCCGGTCGTCGTGGTTGCCCATCACCCAGACGAGTTCGGCGCCCAACCCGGCCGCGAAGGGCTCCACCACGGCGCGCAGCTTGCGGTAGGCCGCGGGCTCACCCTTGTCGGCCAGATCTCCGGTGAACACGATCGCGTCGGGCCGCAGCCGTGCATGTGTCAACTGCTCGAGCAGCTCCCCCAGCCGGCCGTCCGCATCGACCGCTCCGTAAAGGGACCCCTGCGCAATGAGATGGGTGTCACTGACGTGCAAGAGAATGAAATCCGGCCGCGGGTGCTCCGCGGCCCTAAGTCTGTGCACCGGGGGTGCCAACCCTCTCGTGTATCGGTTTTGTCGGCAAGACCTGACCCGAGTATACGGCCGTGGAGCGCGCGCTAACGGGACCGTTTCCGGCGATCGCGCTGGACGATCAGGGCGGCGATGGCGCCCGCCTCGTTGACGGCGAGGTGTGCCAGCATGGGCGCCGCCAGGCTTCCGGACCGAGCGGCGAGCCAGCCGAAGACCCAGCCCCCGACTCCGGTGGCCAGCACGGTGGCCGCCAACGGTTCGCCCGTCGCGCGCGCGTCCGCGATGTGGAAGAGCCCGAATGCGCCGGCCGGCAGCAGGCGTCCTCCGAAGGTGCCGCCGGCGGCGCGCGCCCCGAGGTGAGCCAGCGCCGCGCGGAAGGCCGCCTCCTCGGCCCACACCGTGCCGATGGGGATGCGCAACAACAGCCAGGCCGGCGTCGATGCCGGCAGCCGACGGGCCGACATGGAAAGCCGCACCGGCGCAATCGCGGTCGCCCCGGCGATCGCGGCCGCCCCCCCCCCCCCCCCCCCCCCCCCCCCC
>NZ_VMQU01000106.1 GCF_007714205.1 Mycobacterium helveticum
GGCGGCACTGACCGCCTAAACCACCAAGTCGAAGAATCACACGACGACGTCGTACACCACGTCCCTGGACTTGACCGTCGCATAACCCCGGGGTCGGCTGTGTTCAGCGGGGGCGTGTGGCCTCCGCTCAATTGGGTTTGAGTCCTTTACACTTGATGAAGTGCGCTCCGATGCGGCCGGTTAAACAAACGGCTTCGGGACCAGCGTTGGGGATGACCTCCGGGTCTGCGCTCTAGTCGAATGGCCCCGGCCTCGCCAACCTGGCTTGAGGCCGGGGTCTAACGATTGGGTCTCCCTTCCCGTGCGATTGCCAGACAGCCTTGCCGCCACCTCGATCCCTGAGAAATGGGACGAAACAGGGCCAAACCGGATCAGCTGCGGCCCGCACGAAAAGTATCGTCGAGCGAGTCAAGCGCGGTTGCGATGTCGTCAAGCTCGTCGTCGAAGAGATCCGCGTAGGTGTGTGCGGTCACGGTGATTGATGCGTGGCCCATTGCCTTTTGCAGGAGTCGCAAGTCGGCGCCGGCCCGTCGTGACAGCGATGCGTAGGTATGCCGTAGGTCATGCACACGCAAGTTGTCCCGGCCGATCTCAGTCACAGACTTCCGCCAGTTGACCGCACGCTTCCAGTTCTCCAGGCTCAGCCGGGAACCCTTCGGCGACGCGATCGCCGGCGCGCCACAGGGTCGTGCGTCGAGCCGCGCCTTAAGTGCCGGCATCAAGCGCTCGGGGATTGGGACAGAACGTCGGCCGGCTTGCGATTTCGGGTTCCCTTCAACGAGTTTGCCGCCGACTTGGGTCATCGACCGGCGAACACGGATTCGACGAGCGCCCAGGTCGACATCCTCGACATTGAGGCCGGTGAGTTCACCGAATCGTAGGCCTGTGTAAGCCAGGAGCAAGACGACGTCACCTTGAGCGCCGCATGTTTGGGCAAGTGTTGCGACTTCGCCGACGGTTAGATAGACGTGTGTGGCTTGCCGCATCGGTGGGAATTTGGTGCGTGATGCGGGGTTCTTGCCGAGGAGCTGGTCTTCCTCGACGGCGCGGTCAAGGGTCATCTTGAGGACCGAGTGCGTCCACCTCACGGTCCGCGGTCCGAGACCCGACGCTGACATGGCATTCACCCATCGTTGGATCGACTCGTGGTCGATTCTTGCGATCGGCCACGAACCAAACTGTGGCTCGATACGCAGCCTCCAGTTGTCTTCGTATCCGCGGCGGACTTTCGCGCTCAGGTCGGGTCGGGAGGCTAGCCACGATCGATAGACGTTGCGGAGCAGGATTTTGCCGCCGCGTGGGTCCACCCTGACGCCCGCGGCGCTGTCGGTGACGAGCCTTGCTTCGAACTGGCGCGCCTCCCGCTCTGTTCGGAAGCTCTTCTTGCGCTTCGAACGATCCGGTAGGCGCCATTGGACGTCATAACGCACGCCGTCCTTCGTCTCGCGGCGCTTTATGGCCAAGATTCCTCCGGAATGACGTTGGGGGAATTGAGGATCAGTGCCTGCAGCCAGCAGTGAGCGTGTGCAAGCTTGATCGTTAGCTCAAAATTTGCGGTTGTGCTAAGTCGTGGGTGAGGGCGAATCGCTCTACACCCGAGTCGATTCCAGCCAATCTTTGACGTCATCCAGTAACCATCGACGGTGCCGATCGCTAAGCCTGAGGTGATGTGGACCAGGCGCATCAATCCCACGTTCCCGCCTGGCCGCCCAATCATGCAGCGTTGAGACCGGAACTCCGGTCATTGCTCGAACTTCATGAGCGGTGAGCATGACCGACGCATTTTCTATAGTCATCGTCTCCAACCCCGTCTCCCGCCGTTGGTACTGGCCGGCAGGTCATACCGAGATCATGAGGCATAGTTCTCGATTCCCGCTACCAGCAGTGCGACATTCGATCGGAAATGCACCGTCGAGTGCGGTCAGGGGGTCGAATCTGCGAGACCGGCTTTAGGAGAGCGGTCAAGCCCTTCTGGTTGAGGTCCAGAAGGGGTGTCTGAGCTGGTCATATAGCGCCATCGCACACCAAGCGAAACCACCGCGTGCCGACCAGTGCAGATAGCGGGTTTCAGGCTGCTGTGGTACGGGTCTCGTTGGCATAAGTGTGTCGTAGCGCGTGAACGAGCGCACCCGACCGTTTCCCGGATCGGACAGGTGGTTGTGGTGAGTGGTGCGGATCGGTGCGGATGTGTTGCATTGGTGGGCAGTTGATTTGGCGACAGTGGGTGCGGACAAATGGGGACACAGATGATGTTGGTCAGGTTGGTAGAGCGCGACGATGGGTGTGTCCTATGGTTCCCACGTGGTGAACATCAATTCGAAATCGGCGGCGCGCAAGCGTGTCCGGGAGGCGCAGCATAAGGCCAACGAGGCACGTCTGGAGCGTGAGCGTCAAAATGTCGATGACGCTGCGTCGTTTCTCGTCGAGATTGGGCGGCTGGTCGCCGTCGACGAGTGGGAGCGCAACCGTATCCTCGAGATACGCGCAGAGGGGGAGCGGCGCCGTCACGAACACCGCCAGGCTGGCGCGACAGCGGTGGCCCGGATGCAAGGCCGTGGTGAAAGCCTCACTGCGATCGCTGAACTGGCGGGAGTCAAAGTCGGTGAGGTGCGCGCGGTGTTGAAGTCTGCCGACGCGCAGGCAGCGCCACGCGCGGATGCACTAGGCGCGGAAGGCAGCGCGGCGCGGGGCGCAGGAGAGGGCGCGGTGCCGGAAGCCGGCGGTGGCGCAGCCACCGACGCCGCGGCGCAAGCACTAGGTTCGGTAGACGCCGCCGCGCGAGAGGTCGGCGGTGGCGTGCCCAACAACGTGGCGGCACAAGCACTAGGTGCTGGTGCGCCGTGAACCGTCGACCGACGGTGTCGGTGAGGTCGTCAAGCGTCGGTGCACGTGCGAACGACTATGGGGGCGCTTTGTGGGTGGACCCGGTTGTGCATGCCAGCGGATGCCGCCGGTTCGACTCCTACGTCGTGCGGGGCCCCGGCGCAATCAACGCCCCGATCCACGAGTGCCCGAGGAAGTGGTCACCCTCTCGGCGGCGGCTGCCGGCCAACGTCATGATGTGGCCGGATGCCATCGGGAGCGGCGAGTCGATGAGGCGCGCGCACAACTCACTGCCGCGGCGGAATCGCGTGACTTTTGGGGTGATGATCTGAGCCCGGCATGTCCAGTTTTCCGCGGAAAACTGGCCTGTCGCTCGTCAATCGACGCAAGTCATGGACTCGCTGATGTGATTGACGGACCGGGAAGGCGCGAAAGACGGCATGCGATCTCCGGTTGGATCTGGGCAGTTTTCCGCGGAAAACTGGCGAGATGTAATGCACAATTCAGCGTGTCTGAGGGGCGGTCGTTCGGTCAGCGACGTATTTCCTGGCGGCCGGTTCCCGGAGTGGGCCGCAGCCGCGGCCCAAGCGCACCAAGGTCTTCTCCCCATGACTAAAGTTGTCACTGTTTTGAACCAAAAAGGCGGTGTCGGCAAGAGCACCGCGACCGTCAATCTGGCCGCCGTACGAGCCCAAAAACTGACCGCATATCTCGAGCCCGACGCGTTCTCGCCGGTGGCTGCGGTCTCGATAGACCCGCAGGGGTCGGCAAAATGGTGGGCCAACCGGGTCGACGCACTCCCCTTCCATCTTGTCCAAGCGCACGACGATCCCCTCGAATGGCTGCAGCAGCTCAACAACCTGCCCGGTATTGTCGAGGTCTACGTCGATACCGCCGGCTGGTTCGACCTCGACGCGGACTCCTCTCGAGATGGTCTAGGTGACGGATACTCCGCCGATGCACTGCGGACCGTCCTCGACGTCACCGCCGAAGCGATCGTCCCGGTGCTGCCGGCGCCGATGTGCTTCGACCCAACCGCGCGCACGATCCGTAAGCTTCTCGAACCGCGCAACATCCCCTACCGGGTCTTCATCAATGATTGGGACCCGCGCGATGGCGAACACTGGTTAAAGCAAACGCAGAAGTTCATTCGCGGACAGGGATGGCCCTTAGCCGAGACGGTAGTGCGGCACTACAAGATTCACACGAATGCCTGCAGCGAGGGCGTCGTGGTCACCCAGTACAAGAAGAGTGGCTCGGCGGCCAACGCGGCGGCTGACTTCTACAAGCTCGCCGACGAACTGAACATGGTAGGAGTCCGGTAATGGGGCGCGGTGGTGTCAAGACATTCGATGATCTCGTCGATGCTGTTGGCGACAACTCATCTGTTGACGGAAACGCGAAGATTCCCGTCGTCGCCCCACGGTCGGGCCTGTCGCGGTCGGTGGCTCTACGAGACCTGGTCGGCAACCCACACAACCCGCGCGATTCGGTCGGTGACCTCGACGAGTTGGCCTCCATCGTTGACTTCCAACTACAGCCCGTAGTTGTTGTCACCCGAGGAGCATTTCAAAACATCTACCCCGAGACCACGATTTCGGCGCGGTGGGTAGTAATCATCGGCAACCGGCGGTTGGCCGCCGCGCACAAGTTCGGCCGACCCGAGCTCGACATCGTGATCAAAGACGAACTCGCCAATGATCGCGCAACGCTGCTCACGGCTGTAATCTCCGAGAACGTCGACCGCTCGGGATTCGACGTGATCGAGGAAGCCAAAGCTGTCGAGAGGCTAGTGGGGGAGTACGGCAGCGCTGACGCCGCGGCCGAACATCTTCGTAAGAGCAAGACGTGGGTGTCACATCGGCGCGCGCTACTCAAACTGGCACCCGATCTTCAGGAAGCCACCCGCAGGGGCGATCTGGCGATTCGCGAAGCGCGTTCACTTGCCCAGGTTCCGCTCGCACAGCAGGTGGCCCGGTGGAAGGCCGCTCGCGGCCGGCGCAGTGAAGGGGCCAACACCGCCAATGAAACCGAAGACGGCAATTCGGATTCGGCGGCACGAGACGAACCAACGGCGCCGCCGCTGCGCTCGGTGACGCGGGCGCTTCGAAAGTTCGACGCGGATCCACGCGCCCTGGCGATAGCGTTGCGCGATCAACTTGGCGATAAAGGAGCCAGGACACTGGTCGGCCAGCTCAGGAAGTTGCTCACATAGCATCGCGAGGGTCAGTTTTCCGTGGAAAGCTGACCCATCCATCGAGGTGGCGTGGCATACTGCACGCTCAGCCACACTCAATTATGTTGGGCGTCAAGCGGTTTCGGTGGCACCGTTCGATATCGCAGGTGGTGGTTGTCGGCGTCAACACCGGCGAGCCGAAAGCCAAACGCACCCCACGGCAACGCTCACAGCTGGGAGCGCTGGGAGGCGTGAGCGGCGAAGTTGGTGCTGGTGATAGCCGCGTGGGCGCGGTTTAGGTGATACTGCCGGGTATGTCGCTCGATGAGGTGGTGGCTGAGGCTGGCCGTGTATTGGGCGATGCGCGCAGGCTTTTCGGGGCGGCGCCGATGATTAACGGGGGTTGGTCATCAACGTCGGGACTGGTGACGGGTCGCCAGGTTGTGGCAGGCGCGGGACAGGCCGCCGCCGCAGGCTGGGGTGGTGCGGCGGCCACCGGGTACGGCGTTGCCAACACTGGGCAGCTATTTTCCCTGGATCACACCATCGCCGCCGACGCGGGGACCGGCCCGCCGCTGACCGGCGTGGGAGAGGCTGCTGCCGCGGGTGGCGGGGGCATGGATGGGGTGATCACCGATACCCGTTCGGGGGTGGCCGCGATCGCTCCTGCCACCGGAACCCCGGCAGGCAAGCGGGAATTGGTGACGCATTTGCAAAGCCAGCTGGATCGGGCCAAGGCCCTGTTGCGCATCTGTGAGCGGCGCAATATGGAGCTGGCGGCGTTGATCGGGCGAGGTGCCGGCGGCTACGGCGCAGGGATGGGCGCGATGCCGATGGGCGCCGGCGCCATGACCGGTGGCATGCCGATGGGCGGCCTGGGCGCCGCCGGCGGGGGAGTGGGCAGCCCACTTTCTATCCCCGGCCTCGACACCGCCCTGTCCGGGCTTACCCGAAACCACCACCACACCAACCCCGAGCCGGATCAGGGATTGAACCTGGCCGCCGAGCCCGCAGGTCCAGGGGCCGACCGCGTCCGCGCGGCGATCCGCAAAGCCCTCGACATCGAAGGCGTTCATGATCCCGTAGCACGTGCCCGGTGGGAAGCCGGGATGATGCTGGTGGCTAAACGTGAATCCGGATACCGCAACGACGCCATAAACCACACCGATGCCAACGCGCAGAGGGGAGATCCCAGCGGAGGGTCGTTCCAATTCACCGGTGCAACGTTCCGGCAGTATCACCAGCCGGGCACAGCAAGTAGCCGATTCGACGACGTATCCGAAGCGTGCGCGTTCATCAACTACGCCCGCGGCCGCTATTGCGTCGCAGCTGACGCGTCGAATCTGGCAGCCAACATCCAGCAGGCCGATCCCACACGACCGCCGAAGGGTTACTGAGCGGCGAAGTTGGTGCTGGTGATAGCCGCGTGGGCGCGGTTTAGGTGATACTGCCGGGTATGTCGCTCGATGAGGTGGTGGCTGAGGCTGGCCGTGTATTGGGCGATGCGCGCAGGCTTTTCGGGGCGGCGCCGATGATTAACGGGGGTTGGTCATCAACGTCGGGACTGGTGACGGGTCGCCAGGTTGTGGCAGGCGCGGGACAGGCCGCCGCCGCAGGCTGGGGTGGTGCGGCGGCCACCGGGTACGGCGTTGCCAACACTGGGCAGCTATTTTCCCTGGATCACACCATCGCCGCCGACGCGGGGACCGGCCCGCCGCTGACCGGCGTGGGAGAGGCTGCTGCCGCGGGTGGCGGGGGCATGGATGGGGTGATCACCGATACCCGTTCGGGGGTGGCCGCGATCGCTCCTGCCACCGGAACCCCGGCAGGCAAGCGGGAATTGGTGACGCATTTGCAAAGCCAGCTGGATCGGGCCAAGGCCCTGTTGCGCATCTGTGAGCGGCGCAATATGGAGCTGGCGGCGTTGATCGGGCGAGGTGCCGGCGGCTACGGCGCAGGGATGGGCGCGATGCCGATGGGCGCCGGCGCCATGACCGGTGGCATGCCGATGGGCGGCCTGGGCGCCGCCGGCGGGGGAGTGGGCAGCCCACTTTCTATCCCCGGCCTCGACACCGCCCTGTCCGGGCTTACCCGAAACCACCACCACACCAACCCCGAACTCGCCGGTGACCACGACGCCGCGATCGCTGGGGGAGGGCCATTAGCGCGCATCGCGGTCAAAGCCGCACTAACCCGCTTGGGGTGCCCCTATGTCTGGGGGGCCAAGGGGCCCAACCAATTTGACTGCTCCGGCCTGGTTCACTGGTCCTACGCTCAGGCCGGCATCACCTTGGGTCCCGACACATACACCCAGATTCACCAGGGCGCCAAGGTAGCTCATGGAAACGTCGAAGCCGGAGACCTGATCTTTCCCGAAGCAGGGCACGTCATGCTCGCCATCAGCCCAACGCAGTGCGTAGAAGCCCAGCAATCCGGTGTGCCGGTCAGGATTTCGCCGATGCCAGCCTCGTACGTGGCGCGCCGGCCGATGGCGTAGCAGTTTCGGTCGAGGCCTGCGCGTCCCCGGCGGCGTCGCGGATGACGTCGCGATACTCGTGCAGCTCGGTCAGCGCCGACATGGTCTCGCTAAACGACTTTCCGCGCACGTGCGGCAGACTCGCGACAATGAGCGACTCTAACTGCAACAGTTGATCGTCGAGGTCGCGCAGCGTTGCCTTCGCCTGTGCACTGTTGCTGTGGCGCACCAGAATCTGTGCGCATATCGCAGATATCGCCGCTATCGCCTTAGCGATTCCCAAGGCCTGCAACGTGGTGCGCGGATCGGTCGACACCGACTCGAACGAGGGCTGCGCCGTGAGCGCCGCTGCCGGGCGCGGTTGGGTCTGCGGGATGGGCTCACCGCGGCGTAGCGCATCGAGGGTGCCGCGCGGCCACTGCAGGGCATCTTCGAACTTCACGCGGTTGATCCGATGAGGAAATGACTTGCCGCGCTCAAGCAACGCGGCCGTGTTCAGCGACACATTCGCCGCGTCAGCTAGCTCTCGCTGCGTTTCCAGCCCAACTTCGACTCGGCGGTCGGCAACGGCCTTGCCGACCCGCTCTAGCGGGCTCTCGCCAGGTGGAGTCGCCTTGGTGCTCACCGTGTCCTTCGCCATCGTCGCCGCCGTCGTCGACCGACGACCTCTCGGATACTTGCAAGTTAACTATAGAAGTTGACCACGTTCAGCCACGGTCGGACACGGGATCCCAACAGATGTGCCACGCGAGAGATGCACAGAAATAGCCTGTTTAAGGCAGAAAAGCATGGTTTCGCGCAGCAGATGCGCAGGGGTGCCAATACGCTGTACGCCCTTGAACTGTGTCGACTTACTCTGCCGAAACCTTCATCTGCACTGATGTTGCCTATCAGCGCATGAGCAGCTATAAACGTAGTCAGTACACAACATACACAATATGATGCACAGGTATAATTAGGAATGGAGAGCGCCGTGACCACCATCCGACCCTTGCGAGCCGACACCGGCCTGTGCGAGTACGAAGACCCCGACACCTGGTTCAGGGGATATAGCGGGGAGCGAGAGTCGGCAGCGATCTGCACCAACTGCCCCATCATCGTCGCCTGCGCCCAGAACGCCCTCAGATTTGGCGCTACCGATGGGGTGTGGGCGAGCGTGGCCATGCCCGGCGCCCGTGACGTCGCCGCCCTCAAGGCCGCTCGAGCGCAATTACGCGAGGTCATCGCCCGCTACCGAAACCAACCCCCAGCGCTACGGCTGCGGTCCCTGCAAATCCGTCAGGCCGTGCACTTCGCGGCCACCCAGCGCGACCTGCGCCGCCGACAAGCGGCTAAACCCGCGTCCAGGGCAAGTGCGACGCTAAGGGAGAAGGCCAGTGCCTAGCAGCAGCGCAGCCACCCGCGTCCTGCGCGACGACCTGCTCGCCCAACTCCGCATCGCGCAACGGCCCCTCACGACGGCACAGTTGCGCCTGCACGCGCCTGACGTGCCGGTCGCGGGGGTCGCGATATCCTGCGCCCCGATCCACGAGCAGATCTACCGGGTGCTGTGCGGCCTTGAGCGTCAAGGCCTGCTGACCCGCGGTGGCCGTGAAGGCCGCGAGGTCACCTGGACGGCGGCCGCCAACCCCGCCGACCGCGAAATCGCCGCCCTGGAAGCCGCTTTCAGCGCCTCGGACGGCCAGCCGGCGCCACGTTGAAAGGGCGCCATCCGATGATCACATGTCCCGTTCGAGCGGCGCTGACAGCTCGGGTGCCCGAACTGGCCAACGGCTCCGTCGAAATCATTGCGGTCGCACGCGAGCCCGGACTGTTGGCTAAAGTCGCGGTCCGATCACGTGTTCGCGGGATCAACGCGGTCGCCGTCTGTATCGGGTGGGGCGGCCTGCGTATCGCCGACGTCGAAAAGCGCCTCTGCGGCGAACATGTCAGCATCATCGCCTACGACAGCGACACTGCCAGGTACGTGATCAACGCACTGGGAATCAAGTCTGCGATCGCCGAAGTCATCAACCCTGAACAGCGCCGCATCCGCGTTTACGTCAACCCCGATGACTATGCGCGCGCACTAGGCAAGGTTGGTCACAACTTGCGCCTTGTCCGGCAGCTGACCTCCTGCAGCATTCACATCCGCACCGCCACTGGCGCAAATCGTGCCCCCATGGTTGCACCACCAGGCAGTTGCCCCCGATCCCAGTAACCGAAAGGCAACCCAATGAGCGCAAACACCCTGTATGACATCGAGCTGCGCGACTGGGACCGAGTCGAAATCCTATCTGCCACATCGCAAAGCGGCGCCTACGCGGCGCGTACCGAGGTCTCGTGGTCCAACCGGAAGATCTTCACCCCGACATTATTCGACTGCGGCACAACGACATGACCTCCCCCGATGCACGCTCGGCTGCGGCACGAAGACGGGTCGCTGAGCGTCGGCTGCGCCAGTTTATGGCTAACCACGGTTACCCCGACCCCGACTCGAGCCGATCGGAGCGCACAATATGGCACGGAGGACGCGGCCAGATCCACACCAGCCGGGTCTGTTCGACATCTTCGGCGGGGACGGTGGTGGTGACGAGCCCAGAGATACGCCAGATCGTGGCGGAGGCCTACGCGGGCCCGCTCGAGCTGCCCCCGCAGTGGAGCCCAGCCCAACGCGAGACATTCCTGGACAGCCAGGCGGCCAGGATCAGCTACCAGGTCGCCGAGCTGGCGGCCGAGATGGGCGCCCAGGCGGTAGGGGCGTGGACCCGCAGCCGCGGCGAGCATCCGGATTACCTGACCAAGGCAGGGATGCTGAACACCGCACGCAGCCAGGCGATGGAGATCGTGCTCAACAACGAGCTCTACGAGCAGATCCCGACCGAGGACGGCCAGCCCAGCAACCTGTGGGGGGAGCACAACGACCCAGCGCCCGATCGCAGTCAGGTGCCCTGGGATCAACGCTGGACCCGGCCCCAGTATCGCAGCGACCCCAGCCAGAACATCGAGGCGCTGATCGCGGATCTGTGGCCGGACCCGAATTACTCGGCGGTGTTTCGGATCAAGGCCGGATACCTGCTAGCCGCCCGGGCCGAGGATGGCCTGCCCCTACCGAGCGGCCCGGACGATCCGCTCACGAGCACGCTGGCTCAGATGGTCTACACCGATCTGCGCGACGACGGCATACCCGAGCGGTAAACGCCCAGCCCTCACTGTTCGATGAGGCCGATCAGCCCACCGATCCGCGCTCGATTGACCCCGGCGGCGCCCCGCTGCCGCGGCCGAACCCGCGCACACCAGCCCACCAGCCAATCGACCCGCCGGCGGGCACCGTACAAAGCCCGGCTGTATCAGACGAACCGACTCCGGCCGCCGAGCAGCGGATAGAAGAATTCACCAGCCCCACCGATTTTCCGGCAAGCCTCGACACCCTGGTGCCATCGGGGTCCAAAGCACGCATCCGCGCCAACATTGCCGCCGTCCAGCTGCTGCGCGCCCTGCAAGACGCGCAGCGGCCGGCCACCCCAGCCGAACAACGTGTCCTGGCCACCTGGTCAGGCTGGGGTGCGGTACCCCAGGTGTTCGACCCCCGCGCCAGCGACCTCACCGCCGAACGGGACACCCTGGCCGAGTTGCTCGATCGCGACCAATACCGCCAGGCAGAGGCCTCCATCCTCAACGCCCACTACACCGATCCCGCCATCGCCGCCGTGGTGTGGGAAGCACTAGGTCGGGCCGGGTTTAGCGGTGGCAAGGTCCTCGAACCAGGTTGCGGAGCAGGAACATTCATCGCTCACGCCCCCGATGAGGCAGTCATGGTTGGTGTGGAAAGTGACGCCACCACCGCAGCCATCGCCGCCCTGCTCTACCCATCGGCCCAGATCCGCCACGAAGGTTTCGAATCCACTCACGTCCCCGAAAACAGCTTCGCCGCCGCCGTCGGCAACGTCCCCTTCGGCCGCTACGCGGTCACCGACCCCGCCCACAACCCCGCCCGTCACTCCATCCATAACCACTTCATCGTCAAATCCCTCGCGCTGATTGCCCCCGGTGGATACGTGGCTGTGCTGACCAGCCGCTACACCCTGGATGCGGCGAAATCGGTCGCCCGGCGTGACATTTCGGCCAAAGCCGACCTCATCGGCGCGATCCGGCTCCCGTCGAAGGCGTTTACGCGGGTGGCCGGCACCGAGGTCGTCACCGACCTGCTCATCCTGCGCCGCCGCGATCCCCGAACCCCCTCCCCAGACGAACTGCCCGCCTGGATCAACACCGAAGCCATCGAACTCACCGACCCCGACACCGGCGCCGGCGAAACCCTGCACATCAACTCCCATTTCGTCGCCAACCCCCACAACGTGCTCGGCCAGATGCACCTGGGCCGCGGACTCAACGGCTCCCACCAACTCGTCGTGCGCGGCACCAGCGGCACCAGCGGCACCAGCGGCACCGAGCTCGCCGAGCAGCTGCACGACCGGCTACACCTGCTCATCGACTCGGCCATGAAGCACGGGCTCGGATTAACCGCCACGCCGGCTGAACTCACCGAGGTCTCCGCAGACGTCTTCGACCCCGGCCTGATCACCGCGGCCGACCGCGGTGAGGACACCCCGCTCTACACATTGCGCTACAGCGAGGCCAACCGCGGCATCGAATACTGGGCCGGACACCAATGGGAACCCCACAAAACCCCGAAAACGCTGCTAGCAGAAACCCGCGAACTCATCGGCCTGCGCGACGTCGCCGTCAGCCTCATCGCCTCCCAACGCGACGGCCAGCCCGCCGCCGAGCGCGACCAGCTCCGCGGACACCTCAACACCCTCTACGACAACTACGTGCGCCAGCATGGCCCCCTCAACCGGTTCACCTGGGTCTATCCCACCGTCACCCAAGAACGCCACGATCAGCGCTTGGCCGCCGCCGAAACCGCCTGGCGCACCGCCGAAGGCACCCCCGAGCGCCCCTACACCGGGCCCGTGCCCGACGACGTCGCCGCGCAATGGGACACCGAGGCCTCCGAAGCGCCCGCGCCCTACAAGAAGCGGCGTCACCTCGACGGCGGAATGCGCCACGACCCCGGATGGGCACTGGTCGCCTCATTGGAAATCTTCGACGAAGACACCGGCTCCGCCCAGAAATCGCCCATCTTTTCCACCGACCTGCTCACCCCGCCGCTGGAGCGCGCCACCGCCGACACCCCCGAAGAAGCGTTGGCGGTGTGCCTGGACCGCACCCAGCGCGTCGACGTCGACCTAATCGCCAACCTGCTAGAAGTCGAAGTCGACGACGCCCGTGACCTGATCGCTGGACTGGTCTATCCCAGCCTCGACGACCCCGACGAACTCGTCCCCGCCGTGAGTGCCCTGTCCGGCAACGTGCGCACCAAACTCGCCCGCGCGCTCGATGCGGCCGAAACCAACCCGATCTACAACGACTACGCCGCCGCCCTGCAACAGGTGCTGCCGCCCCAGCGTGAAGCCCAAGACATCAAAATGCGCCCCGGGGCACCGTGGATCCCGGCCCAAGTCGTCGCCGCCTTCGCCGAGAAAACATTCGACGCCACCGGTGTGGTCGCCGAACACATCGGCGGGCGCTGGGTCGTCGACGTTGCCTCCTACAAACGCCACGGCCGGCTGATGACCGACGAATGGGGAACCGACCGACGCGGCTGCGACGCGGTCAGCCTGCTCGAGGCCGCCTGCAACTCCAAAGCCGTCCTCGTCAACAACGACGACGGTGTCCTCGACCTGCAGGCCACCTTCGCCGCCCAAGCCAAAATGGCCAAAATCAGCGAGGAATTCACCCGCTGGCTGTGGTCTGACGAGACCCGCCGCGACACCCTGGTCGCCGAATACAACCGGCGCTTCAACTCGCGGCGCGCGCCTGCCTACGACGGCTCACACATGCGTTTTCCTGGCATGTCGGATCACTTCACGCCGCACTTCTACCAGCGCAACGCCGCCGCGCGCATCATCTCCGAGCCCGCCGTTCTCTTGGATCATGTTGTCGGAGCGGGCAAGACGGGAAGCATGGTCGCTGGAGCGCTGGAACTGCGGCGCCTGGGGTTGGTACGCCAACCCTGGCTCGTGGTACCCAATGCGATCACCGAACAAGTTGGCCGCGAAGCCCAACAGTGGTATCCGGCCGCCAAGATTCTGCTCGGCTCAGCGGCCACCACCGCTGATGGACGGCGCCGCTTCATCGCCCAAACCGCCTCAAGTGATTGGGATCTCGTTGTCATCCCGCAGTCGGCGTTCACCGCGATCAACGTCTCCACGGATATGCGCGTCGACTACATCGAAAACCAGCTCGATACATTGCGCGAACAACTCCAATCCGCCGAAGCCGACCGCAGCAAAAAGCGCATCGAACTCGCCATCAAAAGCGCCAAGGCGCGGCTAGAAAAACTTGTAGCCGCCAACACCAAAGACACTGGGTTGCGGTTTGAGGAATCCGGTTGTGACTATCTGATGATCGACGAGGCCGACACGTACAAGAACTTGGGCCGCACCTGCAACATTGAAGAATTATCGTGCCCCAACGCATCGCAACGTGCCGAGGACCTCGCCCTCAAACTCACCGTGTTGCGCCAGCGGCGCCGCGACGAGGCGCTGGCCAAAGGCATTCCCGCGCACCGGGTTGTCGAACGGGTCGCGACCTTCGCCACCGGCACACCGATCAGCAACTCATTAGGCGAGCTATGGGTCATGCAAACCTACTTGCGGCCAGACCTTTTAGAGCACGCCGGGGTCGCTGACCTGGGGGACTGGGGTGCGGCGTTTACCGCGACCACCACCACCATCGAGGTCAACACCACGGGCACTAAGCTGCGGCCCGTCACGCGAGTAGGGAAGTTCACCAACCTGCCCGCCCTGCTGGCGCTGTCCTCGGTCTACACCGACGTCGTCACCCGCGACCAAGTCCCCGTCGAGCTGCCGCCGCTTCGCACCGGGCAACGCCAAATCATCAGCTTGCACCCCGACATCGAAGTCGTCGACTTCATTACCGACTTGGGCTACCGCCTCGATCATCTCGACTCACGCAATCCCCGACGCGACAACCCACTCAAAATCAGCAACGACGGGCGCAACGTGTCGTTGGATCCACGGTTGGCCCACCTGCCCAAACCCCGACACAGCCGCGCCTGCGCAGTCGCCGACGCAGCCATGCGTGTCCATTACCGCCACGCGCATCGCGCCTATACCCATCCCGACACCGGCGCGCCGGCCGGCACCGGGGCACTGCAGATCATGTTCTGCGACCGCGGCACCCCATCCAAAGACCCCGCCCAGTTCACCATCTATCAGGCGATCAAAGACGAACTCGTGGCGCGCGGCATGCCCGCAGCCGCGATCCGCTTCGTCCACGAGGCAAAAAATCTTCAAGAGATCAAAACGCTGTTCGCCCAGTGCATTAGGGGAGACGTCTCAGTGCTGATCGGTAGCACCGAGAAAATCGGCGCCGGGGTCAACGTGCAAGCCCGAGCCGCCGCCCTGCATCACGTCGACGTGCCATGGCGCCCGCGCGACCTTGAACAACGCGAAGGCCGCATTCAGCGCCAAGGCAACCAAAACCTCGACGGCATCGACATCTTCATCTACGTCACCGAAGGCTCCTACGACACCGTCATGTGGCAAAAAGTCCAAGCCAAAACGCTGTTCATCGAACAGATGCGCCGCAACGAGGTCCTCGATATCGAGATCGACGACCTTTCCGGCGGTGACATCGGGACCGCCGCCGCAGAAACCAAGGCCATCGCCACCGGCGACCCGCGCTACATACACCAAGTTGAACTCGACGACACCGTCAAACGCCTCACCGCCCTGCAGCGCGCACACAGTCAATCGGTGCGCAACCGCGACTGGCAAGTCAGTGTGCTCGAGCGCGCGATTCCCAACAAACAACGCGCCATCGACGAGCTCACTCCATTCGCCAGGGCAGCCGCCGCGCATGCCTCCGCCGGCGGGCCACCACGGCTGACCGTCGCAGACACCACCTACACCGAGCGCGTCCCCGCCTCCCACGCACTGGCTGCGGCCTGCCGGCGCGCCTACACCGCCGGCAAAGACCGCGGCGCCAGCCGCTTCGAACCCATCGGCGCCACCATCTACGGCATCGACATCCTGGCCGCCCGCGACCTCACCCACGACCAACTGCTACTACGACTAGCCGTGCCGTCGCGCACCGCAGAAATCTCCGGCCTTGAACTGTTATCCACCGGCGCAGGTCCAGGCTCCGACGTCAACGGCCCCAAACAACTCGGACTGCTGCGCCGCGTGGAAAACCTCTACACCGGCCTACCCGAACACCACGCACGACTGCAGCACGAACGCGACCGCGACCAGGCCGCCCTCGACGACTTTGTAACCAACCCCCCAGCACCGTTCGAACACGCCGACGAACTGGCCACAAAAGACGCAGAACTTAAAGCCCTCACCCTCGAGCTGCGCATGGCCGCCCAAAGCCCCGAAGCCAAAGCCAAAGCCGCCGCGGCCGAACAACGCATGGCCGCCCGCGGCCGCAAACCCGGATGGAGCCTGCTCCTGAACCCCACACCGGCCCTGGTCGAAGAACTCGGCTACCCCAGCGCCGATGCCCTACGCAAAATTGTCCGCGCCCGAGAACGCCTCGCCCTCGAACAACACGACCACCAGCAAGGCCTCGCCGGTCCCGAGCACGACTTCTGAATATCCAAACCGGAAGTTAGACACTACATTCGAACGGTCCCTTGTGTGGCGCTGAAGTTCCCCGTGCCCTTTCATCGCGGCATATTCGAGCCGTCGCCACCGCATGCCGACACATGGCGAAACCTCGCAGCCTTTGTCGCGCGGCACAGCCCCGCGGTTTACTGTGCGGCATGCCCGAATCCGGACCTTCGGCTCAAGCCCAACAAGACATCCGCGCCGCGCAAGCCTTGCCCGACAATCTCGCCCGCCGCGAGCACGTCCATGCCGTCCAGCAACGCGCGCGGGCCCTCCTTCTGGATGCCACGAGCACGCCCGAACAAAAGTCCGCCGTCCGGCTCGATATCAGACAAGCGCGCGCACTCACTAGCGACCTGTGCACGCCGCGCACCCCAGCACCCCTGACCTGGATCGCAGCCCCAGCATTGAATAAAGCTGCGACGCCGCTCGTACGCCAGCACGTGCATGCCGGAGACCGAATGAACGAGCAGTTGGCCGATCCGGTCGCCGACGCCCCGCACACCACATGAGCACGAAGTCGGAGACGGCGATAGAAGCCGCACTGGATCTGGGTAATACTGGCCAGTATGTCGTCACTCGATGGACTGGTGGCCGAGACAGGTCGCGTGCTCAGTGATGCTCGCCGGCTTTTCGGCGCGGCGCCCCTCGAAGCGTCGTTGCCTTCGGCGCAGCAGTTGATGGCGGGCCGAGCAGCTGTAGCGCCAGTGGGGCAGGCCGCAGCTGCCAATTGGCAAGGCGAGGCAGCGACGACCTACGCTGCGACCAACGCCGATCAGGTCCATGCGTTAGACCGCACGGTAGCCGCCGATGGCCAAGTCAATCCGGCGCTGACCCATGCCGGACAGGCCGCCGCGGCGGGAGCACGAAGCATGGACAACCTGATCGCTCAGACCCGCGCGGGGGTTAGCGCACTGGCCCCCAGCACACGTAGCGCCGCAGGGCAGCAGCAACTCGCCAGCTTTTTGCAGGGTCAGCTCAACCAGGCGAAGGGATTGCTGCAAAACTTCCAGCAGCGCAACGCTGAAATAGCCGGCACCATCCAAAGCGCTGACTACGGGCGCCTTTCCGGTAGCCACGGCAAGGAGTCACCACCTGCTGCGCCGCTGGATTCGCGCACGTGGAAGCCGGGTGATAAGCGGCATATGCCCTATGACGCCGGCCCGGGTGGGATGGGCCCGCCCAACTTTCCTGATTCGCCGCCGTGGGTTGATATATGGGACCGGTCAGGAGCAGACGACCCCGACAAAGTTCCGCACTACTTTGTCAGATCCGATGAAATCCCCGGCTACAAGGTGTATCCGCCCGGAGCCCTAGGGCCACCAACGGTCGTCGACGAACGCGGCAATCCAGACCCATATGTCCAGTTGGGCCCAAACACAGGCGTGTGGGTACCGCAGTCGGCCTTTCCGGGAGCGAAAATCTATCCGCCTGGCTCTAACCCACTGCCACCCTACGGATACGACGAATGGTTACCAGGGTCCGGGATTTATATGTGGCACAGCGATTTAACCCCCGAACCGTACAACCCTTCCGGTCCTCTGGGGCCACCAACCTATCCGCAGGAAGGCCACTAACTACTAACTAGAAGCCACACCCGGGGGACGGCCTGCCAACAACGGGCGGCGTACAGCCCCCATGGCCCGTCGCGATGCAGATCTACCCCAAGGCCGGCGATCAACCTTCGCGCGTCAAAGTTCTGGCGGGAATTTTGACCGTGACCGTCGCCTAGGCCGATAAGTTGCCCTAGCGTTGGTGGAAAGTGCAGCGCTCGAAGGGATTTAACATTGGAACCAAAGGGGTGCAGCGCCCGGATCGCTGATAGAGGTGTCAGGTTGGCCTCGCGGGCGATGCCACTTGTCGAAGGCGACCAGTTCGCATCGCGTCGAATAAAGTGGATCGCCGACGAGCTGGCCAGCTTGCGCGACGGTATCCCCGCTAAGCTAGCCGACGATCCGGGCATCACGCACGCAGTCGTGCAAGACGTCGACATGAAGATTGCGGAAATCCAGGACGTACTTACTGCCAGCCGCAAGGCCGCTTCTTCGGCGCCACCGGTCAGATGATCGGCGCCCGCCCGGGTTGCAATAGCGCCCCGTGCGCCAGGCTGATTCGTCACCGTGACAATTTGACCCTGCTCTTGTCCAGGCTGGTCCTGCTAGAGGTGCGTCGGCTTTCGCGCGCGTATGTCGGTGTTGGCGGCTACTGCTTGTGCAGCCGGGGATTCCACTGCGGGGAAGGGGCGTGCGGCGAGAAGTATCGAGGAGGCGCAACCCGTGATGGGCCCGCTGCGAACCCGAAAGTCATTGCCGCCGATGGATATGCGCGCGGTGCTCGATGCTACCGATGTAGAGCACGCGATCGTTGCCGGTGGAGCTTGCAGCTAAGATCGCCGATTGGCTCGCCGGCTACGCTCACAGTCGCGAGGCTCCCCGGCTTAAGGCACTCCTGTGTGCCGTATCTCCGGACTGATTGACGCAGGTGTGCGAAGTTGCAGGACGCATCTGGTGCGGCGTGTCTTGAAAGAAAACAAAAGTCGACAAGCCGTGTGGACATGCTGGCGTAGCCGGTTTTTGGTGAATGTGGCGTTGTTGGTAGCGGCTAAAGCGACTCGGGACTTATCGTCCCGAACATGACGGGCTGGACCGATGTAGCGCTGTCCCAGGTGCTCGGCGGAGTATCCGAGGTATTGGGGTCACCCTTCCCTCAAAGCCCGGCGCCCGGCGGCCCGATGCCACTAGACCCGGCCCCAACGGCTCCGGTCACCTCACGCGATCAGCTCACCAAGCTCGACCGAGCCAAGCTCACTTACATGGGCATTAACCCGGATACGGCTCCGATGCCCGAAATCAACCAGGCGCTGGGCCGCG
This sequence comes from Mycobacterium helveticum, assembly GCF_007714205.1. Lineage (GTDB taxonomy): Bacteria > Actinomycetota > Actinomycetes > Mycobacteriales > Mycobacteriaceae > Mycobacterium > Mycobacterium helveticum. The sequence continues at coordinate 19,027 of NZ_VMQU01000106.1, forward strand.
ACCAACCCGCAGCGC
>NZ_VMQU01000107.1 GCF_007714205.1 Mycobacterium helveticum
CGAGGATCACCGTTTCGCGGGCATTCTTACGTGATGCACCGAGGGCGTTTCGCGGGCACTTCCCGTGATGCTTGCCGCCGACTGGACAAGGAGGCGAAGCTCCATTTACGCTTTTCGACGGGGCGGTTCGTCCCGCTTCTCGGGCCTTGATCTTCGAGGGCCTTGATCTTCGAGGGCCTTGATAAGGTGCGGTCCAACGCACTCACTGGGTGGAGAGATCGTATGAAATCCGATAAGTCGGGTTCAGAATTCGACTTGGTGGTTATCGGCGGCGGGCCATGCGGCACTCCTGCCGCGATGACCGCTGCTATGGCTGGAGCCCGGGTGGCTCTGATTGAACGCGACCGCCTCGGCGGCACTTGACTTAACTATGGTTGAATACCTAAACAGACCCTAGTTAGGGTCACCGAAGTCCTAGATCTGGTAAAGCGTCATACCGAATTCGGTATCGAATTCGGTACGGGCGGCAGTGAGGCGCGAGTAAATTGGGCCAGTGCGCTGCAACGAGCGCATGATTCCATTGAGAAATGCGAAGACCGCAGCACGCCCGAGCGATTGCACGGCGCCGGGGTGGCCTTTTTCCCCAGCACGGCGTCGTTGCTCGACGCACACACAGTGGATGCCGGAGGCCTTCGACTCTCTGCCGAGCAGATACTGATCGCAACCGGCGCGCACTCGCCGCGCCTCGAAATACCGGGGATCGAGCATGCGATCACCCACGTGGAGCTGCTAAGGCGCGAGAAGCTCCCGGACCGGCTTGTGATCATTGGCGGCGGAATAGTCGGTTTCGAATTTGCCTACATATTCGCACGGTTGGGTGTTCCGGTTACGGTCGTTGCACGGCACGACGCTCTGGTCGAGGCGGACGTTGACGTGAGGGCCGCAGTACTCGCACATGCTGCGGGACTGGGAATTCAGATTTTAACTTTCACAAACGTGGACGCCATTTCACAAACGGGAAAAGGCTATCAGGTTTCCGTAACCAGAGTGGACGAGCCACTTATGCTAGAGGCCGATTGCGTCCTGATCGCCGCCGGCCAGCAACCGGCGACCCAAGGCCTGGGTCTGGAGGCGGTTGGGGTGGTCGTCGACCACGGTGTTGTGACAGACGAAACGCTACGCAGCAGCGTGCCCAATATCTGGGCGGCGGGCGATGTCCGCAGGGGAGCGCTACAACGGGCGATGGTGGCTATGTATGAAGGACGGCTAGCCGCCTACAACGCACTTCACACGCCGCCCAAGAGCATCGAGGAAGCAATTGTTCCCTGGATGATCGGCACCACCCCTCCCATCGCCGGAGTCGGAATTACGGAGCGAGAGGCAACGGACGCGGGCCGACAAGTGGGCGTGCACAAGGTAGAGTATCGCCACATCTGCCCAGCGGCCCTCGTCATGGGAGAACCCGTAGGGTTCGGGAAAGTAATTTTCGATGTCCAAACGGGACTGATTATGGGCGCGCAGATTTTCGGCGGCGACGCGTCGGAAATCATACAGCCGGTAGCGTTCGCTATGCATGAACGGATGACGATGCACCAATTTGCGGCAGTGATAACGTCATTCCCGAGTTACTTATGGATACTTAATAAGTTGTTTCCTGCTCCCCGCCCGGGAGATCGGCAATGAGTGGGTGAGGAGGCGGCTGCAAACCGATCCGGATCATCGAACTGCCAACACGCGTCGCGGGATCACAAGCCTGTTATGAGGCCTGTGATATGGCTGGCCAGCTTTGCGGCGGTGATACCTACTCGGGTGTGTGCGTCGGCTCAGGTTTGGTTACCAGGGCTCACTACGGCCGAGTCTTCCTCCCGGCGAACGGTTGCGGCACAGTGAGGTTTCTACGTGGCCATCACGACGACGTCGGCGAGCACCAACCGGATCTCTGCTTCCGGCACCGACACGTGCTGCTGCATCTTGCGTTTCCTGTTTTGGAGATCCGCCAGCCCATCGAGCCGCTGCAGATTGCGGCCAATCCACCAGGCGAGGTGGCGGAGGTGGACGGGAATCGAACCCGCCGCCGTGGGTTCGCCACGGCCAACCGCTTTGAAGGCGGTGGAGCCCACCAGGTCTCGGACACCTCCGCTCGCGAACCCTAGCAGCAATTAGGACAGTCGCAATGGGCGACAGTACCGATCCTGGCAAAGGACCTGCTTGCGGCGTGCGTCCGGCCGAGATTATCTGCCCGCCTGCTCGTTATCCTCGAGGGGTGAGCAAGGCACCCCCGCCTCCGCAGCTGCTGGTGATCTTTGGCGCCTCGGGTGATCTGGCCAGACGCAAGCTGTTACCCGCGCTCTACAACCTCGCCCATGACGGCCTGCTTCCGACGCCGTTCGCGGTAGTCGGGTATGGCCGCAAGGCATGGGATGACGCGAACTTCCGGATCCACGCCCGCCGAGCCGTCGAAGAGTTCTCGCGTCGTCGGATCGACGAGGTGCACTGGCAGCGGTTCGCCGAGGGGCTTTTCTACGTCACCGGTGACTACAACACGGGCGTGTGCTACGAGACCCTTGACCGGCGTCTTGGTCAACTCGAGTCGACGTTACATACCCTTGGCAGACGGCTCTACTACTGCGCCACTCCGTCCAAGCTGTTCGCGCTCATCGTCGAAGGTATCGGCGCACAGCGAGCCACCGGGCCATCTCGAGTTGTGCTCGAGAAGCCGATCGGCCACGACTTGGCGAGCGCCCGCTCCTTGGACCGAGCCGTGCGACGGACCTTTTCGGAGCCGCAGATTTTCCGGATCGACCACTACCTCGGCAAGGACACCCTCCAGAACATCCTTGTGTTCCGATTCGCCAATCCCCTGATTGAGCGCATCTGGAGTGGGGAGGCTATCGAACACATGCAGGTGACGGTGGCCGAGACCCTCGGCGTGGAGCACCGGGGCGGCTACTACGAGACAGCGGGAGCCATGCGTGACATGGTCCAGAGCCACCTGCTCCAAGTGCTGGCATATCTCACCATGGAACGCCCAGCCCGACTGGGCGGCGCGCCATTGCGCGACGCGAAGGCAGCGCTGCTCGACGCGGTGCGGCCCTTCGATCCGACCGACGTCGTTCGCGGCCAGTACCAATGGGGTGTCGTCGAAGGTCACGAGGTCCCCGGCTACCGCGAGGAGGAGGACGTGGCCAGCGACTCGAGCACAGAGACCTACGTCGCGGTCCGGGCCTGGGTCGACAACGACCGGTGGCGCGGCGTGCCGTTCCTCATGCGCACCGGCAAGCGCATGGCACACCGGGTCACCGAGGTCGTTGTCGAGTTACGCGACCCCGGAGCCGGCCACCTCTTCGCAGAGGCGGTCGCTGGCGTGCCCTGCAATCGCATCATGATCCAGCTTCAACCCGATCCGGGCATAAGCATCGCCTTCCGCGTCAAAGAGCCAGGGCTGGGGCCCGACATGCAGACCGTGCCGATGCGGTTCTCCTACGGCACGGCGTTTGCCGTCGAGCCCCCAGAGGCCTACGAGCACCTACTCCTGGACGCCCTCGCCGGAGATGAAACCCTCTTCCTGCGCGAAGACGTGGTCGAACGGGCCTGGGAGATCGTCGCCCCAGCGATCAGGGAACCCGGTGCCATTCATCCTTACCCGGCAGGCACCTGGGGCCCCAGCGCTGCTGATCAGCTCACGCCGCCACATAAATGGCACCTGCGCTGAACCGGTAAAGCTCTACTGCGCAGCGAGTTGGTGCACCGCTGACAGCCGGTCCCACGGCCATAAACAATCTCCGCTGCCCGCCGTCCAGTAGCGGGTCAAGTCCTCATCCCGGTCGACGGCGCAGTGGCAGTGCCACCGACGTCGCAACCGTGGAGCCGACCCGTCATGTCCAGCCGACGACTGGAACAGAGCGTGCCGTAATGGATGCCGGCGACTCGCCCGGCGGTGGCCAGGCTACTGGGCTGCGGACGATCGCCGCCTGGGCGCGGTCGTCAAAACCGGGGCGGTCAACCGTGACGACACCACTGCGGTCATCGGCTCTTGCGGCGTCGGCAACACCGCGATCGCCGGGTTGGCCCAGATCGGCCCGTCGCGGCATCGCCATCGGCACCGATAACAGCAGGCCGAGGTGGCCGCGTGAGTTCGGCGCCGACGTGGTGGTCGATGCCGTCGGCCGTGCGGACAGCTGGAGGCATGCGTTCCACGCTCCTGATCTCGCGGGAGCCCGGTTCGCGCTGGAGACTTTCTCTGCGAACGCGTCGGGCTGGGCGACATCGAGCGCGCGTCTCAAAGTGGCAGCGGTGAAGTGCTGCGGTCGGTGATGGTGCTTGGGTGACCGCGATCGAGCGCATCGTCACCGCTCATAAGTTCGAACTCGACTGCGGTAGTTGATAATTCGAAAACCATGCCTGGACAGTCGGCGACAACTGCGACGTCATCGTGCACGACGCCGCGCACCACGAGGCATCCCGTCGAGGCGGCGGTACGCGGGCGCAACGTAGTGGCAATCTGTGCACGCATGGCCACAATCACCACACAACCGTCGCTTCGAACTCGGCGAAACCCTCGATGCACCGGTACTTTTGCGCCTCAGCCAACGACAAGGTTATAGCGAATAACCCACCCGGATAAGGAGTTCCGTGTCGTGAATGAAGAAAGGTGCTCTGAATTCGGATAATTCGGCTTGTCTAAGGTCGAATATCGCAAGTTCGCCGAGCACCTTTCTGGTGGGCAAGTCTACGTCGTGGTACCCATCGTTGTCCGTTGACGCCACCGGCCGCGGGATCGTCTCGCAGGCCGGTGCGATCACCCTGGTGCGCACCGCCGAGCAGGTGGGCCTCATCGATGCGCTTTCGGCCGCGTTGAGGCCGTGGCGCAAACCGTTGGCCAGCCACAATCCGGGAAAGATCCATTTCCTGATGTCATTTGCTTTCCATTCGTATTGCGGTTGAAACGACCGGGGCGAGAAGGCCCTCAAGCGCGGTGCGCGTGGCCAGGCCGAAGGCTTCCGTCAGCGTCGGATGGGGGTGGATGCTGGCCGCCATCTGCTCCAGCGTCAAGCCATTTCGCACCGCAAGCGCCGCCTCGCCCATGAGGTCCGCCGCGCCTTCGACGAGCGCGTGAATGCCCACGATGCGCCGGCCGTCCCGGCGATAGACGATGCGCAGCCGCCCTAGCACCTCGCCTGCGATTTGGGCGCGCGCGTCGATCCTGTAGTCATACTCGGCCACGTCGATATCCATGCCGGCGGCGCGGGCGGCCTCTTCGGTCAGCCCCACCATGCCGATCTCCGGCGACGAGAAGATGACGGCGGAATTGTGCTCGGGCCGCGGGAAGTCGACCGGCATCCCGAGGATGTACCGTGCCACCGCCAGCGCCTGCGCGGTGGCCCAATGGGCGAACATCGGGTTGCCCACGACATCGCCGGTGGCGAAGATGCCGGGCTCGGTGGTCTCCAGCTGGTCGTTCACGGCGATGCCGTGGGGCCCGTGTTCGACGCCCGTCGCCTCGAGCCCAAGGCCGACGACGTTCGGATGACGCCCGGCGACGATCGCCACCACCTGCGCCGAGACGCTGGGGGCCTTGCCATTGCCGTCGCGGCTGTAGTGGACACAATGCCCGTCGCTCTCGGCCGCCTCGATCCGCTCGACGCGGACGCCGGTCTCGACGCCAATGCCCGCGCCCGTCAGACGGCCGGCCAGAAGTTCGGCAAGCGTCGCGTCCACCGGCCCGAGGATGCGCGACGCGGCCTCCAGCACCGTGACCCGGGTGCCGAGCATGGCGAAGATCTGGGCCATCTCCACCCCGACCGGGCCGCCCCCGATCAGCACCATCGTCTCGGGCACGAAGCCGATACCGATCAGCCCTTCGGAATCGATCACCCCGGGCAAGTCCGCGCCGGGGATCGGCAGGCGGCTGGGCGACGATCCGGTGGCGAGGATCGCGTTCCCGAACCGCACGGCGCGCGGGGCCTCGCCCTGCCGCTCGATCATGGCCGCGCGCGGCCCGGTCAGGCGGGCGCGGCCGAAGACGACCTCGAGCCCCGGCAACTGTCGCGCGTTGGCCAGCGCGCCGGCGGAGCGACCGGCCAGGATGTGGTGGCGGCGCGCCTGCACCGTGGACCAGTTCACCGGGGCCGTCCAGCCCTGCGGAAGGTCCAGCCCGAACGCGCCCGCTCGCTCCATCTCGGCCCGGCGGAAAGCGCTCTCGCGAAAGATCTTCGATGGGATGCAACCCTCGAACAGGCAGGTGCCGCCAAGGCCCGGGCCATCCTCGACAAGCACCACGCGGCGGCCCGCCTGCGCTAGCGCCATGGCCGCCGGCGTGCCGCCGGGACCGCCGCCGATGACGAGAACGTCAAATACCTCTTCGTCGCCCGTCCCGGCGGCGGTCTTGCCTTCACTGGTCATGGTCTTTCCTTCCGTTTCGTGGTGTTGGCCCGCGACGCGAGGCCGGGTTGTCGTTTCGTGCGGTCCACCTACCAAGTCAGCACCTCGCCGGCGGGTCTGCTGCACGAACCGGTGACAGTTTCGGTTACCTCGCACATGCATCCCGCTGCCCGACGCCTCAGTCGACGTGGTGATCTCCAACTGCGTGATCAACCTATCCGTGGGCAACCACGACGTCTTTGCCGAGATGTTTCGCGTCCTGGTTCCCGGCGTGCGGATCGGCATCGACGACGTCTTCGTCGAAGACCAGCTCAGCGCGGCCGAGCGGGCCGAACGCCGCTCTTATCTCGGCTGCGTCGCCGGAGCCCTGTCCAAGCAGGCATACCTCGACGGGCTGGCGACAGCCGGATTCATCGCCGCCAACCGCCTCGCCCTCCCCGCACTGATCGCCGCTTGCGCCGCGGGGAAAACCTTGTCCGCCAAGCCGGCACCCGATCCGAGGTCATCGAAGCCGGCCACTCCCTCACCCCGCCATGGCGCCCTAACCATCGCCGTGCCCGCATGCGGTTATCTCGTACGCCTTGTAACGGAACCGTCTGATCAGGCTGTTGGGGCTGTTTCTACACGCTGGTGTGATGTGTAAGTCGTTGGGGCGGAGGCGGCTCCGTGGTGCCCTGCCGCCAACCCGGTGCCGGGCGGTAATCTGAGAAGGCATCACACGCCATGACCGGCAAGGGCGGCCGATGCCCGCGCACCGGTTTGGAAGGAAACAAGCCCCGATGTCAGAGCAGGTTAGGCAGCCCTCGTCGCCACCGACGGTGTACCGGGTTCGGGCGCGCACCATCGGCGGCGGACGGGCCGAAGCGGCCGCCGGGACCGAGACGATCGCCTTCGACGCCAGCTGGGCCAGCGAACCGTCCGGACTGCCCGGGCCGGCCGAGTTGCTGGCGTCGGCGTTGGCGGCGTGCCTGCTCAAGAGCCTCGAACGGTCCGGGCAGTTGCTGCCGTTCCGGTACGAGGGTGCCGAGGTCGATGTCTCAGCCCGCCGCCAGGACGCGCCACCGAAGTTCGCCGAGATCACTTGGGAGATGCGGCTGGTCACCGATGAGCCCGAGCACCGCGTGGACCTGCTGGACCGTAACCTGCGCAGGTTCGGCACCGTGTACAACACGTTGTCGGCGGCGTGCACGATCGAGGGACGGATCCTCACCACCCCGACGTCTGCGACGTCGTGAGCATCGACACCGCCGCCTCGGCTGCGGCGGCGCAACACCGCCCGCCGCCCGCCGGTCACGAAATGGCGCTGGTGACCGTCGACGCCAACGAGGCGGTCGCGTCGGTGGCCTACCGGCTCAGCGAGGTCGTCGCGATCTACCCGATCACGCCGGCCTCACCGATGGGTGAGCACGCCGACGAATGGTCGGCCAGACAGCGGCCGAACCTCTGGGGGACGGTGCCCCAGGTCGTCGAGATGCAGTCGGAGGCCGGCGCCGCGGGCGCGGTGCACGGGGCGCTGCAGGGCGGCGCGCTGGTGACGACGTTCACCGCGTCGCAGGGGCTGCTGCTGATGCTGCCCAACCTCTACAAGATCGCCGGCGAACTGACTGCGTGCTGCATCCATGTGGCGGCCCGCAGCGTCGCCACCCACGCGCTGTCGATCTTCGGGGACCACTCCGACGTGATGGCAGCCCGCGCGACCGGGTGGGCGCTGCTGGCGTCCGGTTCGCCACAGGAGGCGCACGATCTCGCCGCCATCGGGCACGCGGCCACCCTGGCCACCCGAATTCCGTTCCTGCACTTCTTCGACGGATTCCGCACCTCGCACGAGCTGCAAAAGATCGGCTCGCTGGACGACAACACCCTGACGGCCCTCGTCGACGCGGAGGCCGTCGAAGCGCACCGAACCCGCGCCATGAACCCCGAGCGCCCCGTCGCACGCGGCACTTCGCAGAACCCCGACGCCTTCTTCCAGGGCCGGGAGGCCACCAACCCGTTCTACGACCGCTGCCCGGACGTCGTCGCCGACACGATGCGGCACTTTGCGGCGCTGACCGGCCGGCGCTACCAACTCTTCGACTACGTCGGGCACCCCGAGGCGGAGCGGGTGCTGGTGATGATGGGCTCCGGCGCCGAGTGCGCCCACGAGACCGTCGACGCCCTGCTCGCTCGCGGCGAGCGGGTCGGGCTGGTGAAGGTGCGCCTGTACCGGCCCTTCGCGATGGGCGCATTCCACGCCGCGCTGCCCGCATCCGTGCGCTCGCTCGCGGTCCTGGACCGCACGAAAGAGCCCGGCGCCACTGGCGAGCCGTTGCTGCTGGACGTTACCGCCGCGTTGGCCCACGCCGTCACCACCGGCACCCGCGCCGCGCTGCCCCGCATCATCGGGGGCCGCTACGGGCTGGGCTCCAAGGAACTGACTCCCGCGATGGTGAAGGCCGCCTTCGACGAACTCGATGCCGAGCGGCCCCGCACCCGCTTCACCCTGGGCATCAACGATGACGTGACCGGCCTGTCCCTGCCGGTCGACGAGGAGTTCGGCGCCGAGCCGCCCGGGGTTTCGCGTGCGGTGTTCTACGGCCTCGGCTCCGATGGGACGGTGAGCGCCAACAAGGCCACGATCAAGATCATCGGTGATGCGACAGCGCAGGCCTGTCAGGGCTACTTCGTGTACGACTCGAAGAAGGCCGGTTCGACGACGGTGTCACACCTGCGTTTCGGACCCGCACCGATCCGTTCCACCTACCAGATCCGCCGTGCGGGATTCCTCGCCGTGCACGACCCCGGCTTCCTGGACCGCTTCGACGTTCTCGACCGCGCCGAGCAGGGCGCCACCGTCCTGCTCAACACGACGGTTCCGCCCGAGCAGGTCTGGGCCGGTCTGCCCCGGGAAGTACAGCAGACCCTGCTGCAACGCGACTGTCGCCTGTTCGTCATCGACGCCTACCGTCTGGCCGACGAACACGGGCTCGGGCGGCGGATCAACACCGTGATGCAGGCCTGCTTCTTCGCGCTCAGCAATGTGCTGCCCGTCGATGAGGCCTTCACCAGGATGAAGCAGGCCGTCACCGCCACCTGGGGCAGGCGCGGCTCGGAGATCGTGCGCCGCAACACCGCCGCCATCGACGCCGCCGTCGCCGCCCTGCATCAGATCCCGATCCCCGACACCGTCGACGCCACCAAGACTCGCCCACCGGCGGTGCCCGCCGACGCCCCGGACTTCGTCCAGCGGGTAACGCGCCTGCTGCTGGAAGGCCACGGCGACCGGCTGCCGGTCAGCGCCTTTCCGCCCGACGGCACCTGGCCCACCGGCACCAGCAAGTTCGAGAAGCGCGCCATCGCCCTGGACCTGCCGATCTGGGAACCCGACCTGTGCGTGCAGTGCAACCGCTGCTCGATGATCTGCCCGCACACCGCCATCCGTACCAAGGTTTTCCAACCCGACGATGCCGCCGCGGCGCCCGCGACATTTCGGTCGGTACCCGAGGGGTTCACCCCGGAGCTCGAAGGTCTCGCCTTCACCGTCCAGGTCGCGCCCGACGACTGCACCGGCTGCGGGCTGTGCGTGGAGGTATGCCCGGGCAAGGACCGAACCCAACCCCGCCGCAAGGCGCTCAACCTGCAACCCGCGGCCGAACACCGGACCAGCGAACGCGAAGCGTTCGACTTTTACCAGCAGATCCCCGACGTCTCCCGCACCCGCATCCCGCGGACCCGCTCGGGCATCGCGCTGCTCGAGCCGCTGTTCGAGTTCTGCGGCGCCTGCGCGGGCTGCGGTGAAACGCCCTACCTGCGGCTGCTGACCCAACTCGTCGGCGACCGGCTGCTGATCGCCAACGCCACCGGCTGCTCGTCGATCTACGGCGGCAACCTCCCCACCAGCCCGTATACCACCGACGCCGACGGGCGCGGGCCGGCGTGGAACAACTCCCTGTTCGAGGACAACGCCGAGTTCGGCCTCGGGTTGCGCCTGGGCGCCGACACCCTCGCCCGCCGCGCCCATGCATTGCTCGAACGCCTCGCAGGGCAGCTACCCGCCGACCTGGTGCGCGAGCTCACCGGCCCGTGCCCCACCGGCGACGATGCCGCCATCGGTGCCCGCCGCGCGGCGGTCACCCGGCTGCGCGCGCTGCTCGCCGACATCGACGGCGGCGACCGGCTCGCCCGGTGCGCGGACGCGCTGGTGCCCCGATCGGTCTGGCTGGTCGGCGGCGACGGCTGGGCCTACGACATCGGCTACGGCGGGCTCGACCACGTGCTGGCCTCGGGCCGCAACGTCAACGTCCTGGTCCTGGACACCGAGGTGTACTCCAACACCGGCGGTCAGCAGTCCAAAGCCACACCCCTGGGCGCGGTCGCCAAGTTCGCCTCCGCCGGCAAGGAAACCAGCAAGAAGGACCTCGGGCTGCTGGCCATGAGCTACGGACACGTCTACGTGGCCAGCATCGCCATGCAGTCACACACCCCTCAGACACTCACCGCACTGCAAGAGGCCGAGAGCTACCCCGGCCCGTCGCTCGTCATCGCCCACAGCCCGTGCATCGCCCACGGCTACGACCTGGTCAATGCCCCCGCGCAGCAGCGCCGGGCCGTGGGCAGCGGTGCCTGGCCGCTGTATCGCTTCGACCCGCGCCGCATCGAGACCGGCCAGTCGCCGCTGGTCGTCGACGCCGACCCGGTGACCGTCCCGCTGCGCGACTACCTCGAGCAGGAGGCCCGCTTCCGGATGGTCGAACTCGCCGACCCTGAGCGCTACGAACGGCTCGTGGGCGCCGGCGAGAACGCCATCGCCCGGCGCCACGCCCTCTACCAGCAACTCGCCGCCGTCCACCTGCCCACCCAAGAGGACTGACGTGGTCGACCTGCACACCGACTGGCTGGGACTGCGGCTGCGCAGCCCGCTGGTCGTGGGCGCCTCGCCGCTGACCCGGACCGTCGAGGACGCCCTGCGCCTTTCCGACGCCGGTGCTGGCGCGGTGGTCCTGGCGTCGGTGTTCGAGGAACAGATCGTCGCCGAGCAGCTCGGGATGCACCGCTTCATCGACAGCCACGTCGACACCGACGCCGAAGCCCGATCGTTCCTGCCCGACACCGACGTGGTTCCCATCGGCCCGGCACCGACACTGCGCCGCCTGCAGGCCCTGCGGGCCGCGCTGGACATACCCGTCGTGGCCTCGCTCAACGGCATCACCCCAGGCGGGTGGACCGACCTGGCCCGCCAGCTCGCCGACGCCGGAGCCGACGCGCTCGAACTCAACCTCTACGAGCCCCCCACCACGCTGCAGGCGACCAGCGCCGAGATCGAGACCCGCCAGATCGACACCGTCGCCGCCGTCGTCGCCGCCGCATCCGGGATACCGGTGACCGTGAAACTGTCCCCGTTCTACGCAGGCCTGCCCGCCTTCGCGGCCCACCTGGCGGCCGCCGGGGCGGCCGGGCTCGTGCTGTTCAACCGCTTCTACCAACCCGACATCGACCTCGACACCCTCGACGTCGACCGGCGTCTCACCCCCTCCACCTCCGCCGAGCTACCGCTACGCCTGCACGCCCTCGCCGTCCTGCACGGCCACGTCGGGCTGCAGCTCGGAGCGACGGGCGGGGTGCACACGGGGCTGGATGCGGCCAAAGCGATCCTGTGCGGCGCGACCACCGTGCAACTCGTCTCCGCCCTGCTCGACGACGGGCCCGCCGCCCTCGCCCGGATCACCCGCGAACTCACCGGATGGCTCGACGCCCACCACTACCGCAGCAGCCACGACGCGTGCGGCGCGACCGACCTAAGCAACGTCGCCGACCCCACCGCCTGGGAACGGCTCAACTACGCCCGCATCCTCGAGAGCTGGCAACCCGCGCGAACCAGGAGATGACCATGCCCGAAACCAAGCCCGACCCGAAAGCCGACACCAAGCCCGACACCAAGCCCAACCTGTGGCACGGGATCCCCCGCGATGAAATCCCCTGGTTCCCGACCATCGACGCCGAAGCCTGCATCGGCTGCCAGCTCTGCTATCTCACCTGCGGGCGAGCCGTCTTCGAGATCGAGGACGCCGTCGCCGTCGCCGTCGACCCGATGAACTGCGCGGTCGGCTGCTCCACCTGCGGCAACATCTGCCCGACCGGCGCCATCACGTTCCCGCCGATGGACGCCGTCTGGAGGCTCGAACGCGAACGGCAGATTTTCCGCACCGTCAAGAAAGAGGCCGCGCGCAAGCACGAACGCGCAGACATCGCCAAGGCCCGTGCCGACGCGCAGGCCGCCATCGCGCTCGTCACCACCCGCGCCCGCGTCGAAGTCGCGGGCGAATTCGGTGACAAACAGTTCTTGGTCCGGCTCGAAGAACTCCTCGGCGAGCGCCCCTACGACATCGTCAACCTCCGCCTCGAAGTTCCCACCGTGAAAGGCGCCCGCGCCAAAGCACCGTCCTACATGACCTTCGAGGTCACCTCCGAAACCCAGGAAGACGTCGAGCCCTTCCTCAACGACGTCCGCGCCCTCGTCCGAGACGTCTCGCTCGTCCTCGTCGCCGTCACGGGTCTATGACACCGGGCAGCTGCCACGCAGATCATCCGGTTGCTACCGGACACCGCGTTGACAACAAACACAACGATGGGAGATATCGATGGCTCGTTCTTTTACCGAGGCGGAGTTGCGTAAGCTCGCGGCGGACGGCGCGGCAAGCCTCGACGGTGCCAGCGCCGTCGACCTGCTGCGCTGGACCGACGAAACCTTCGGTGCCGATGGCTACGTGGTCGCCTGCAGCATGCAAGACGCGGTGGTGGTGGACCTGGCCGCAAAAGTTCGCCCCGGCGTGCAGGTGCTCTACATCGACACCGGCAACGAATTCCCCGAAACCCTCGGCATGCGCGACGCGGTCGAAGCCAGCTACGACATCCGGTTGATGACCTTGCACCCGGAACCCTCGGTGCTGGCGCTGGGCACCAGCCTGTGCTACACCGATCCCGACGAGTGTTGCCGGCTGCGCAAAGTGGTCCCGCTGACCAAAACGCTGCCCGACTTTTCCGCGTGGGTCACCGCGCTTCGCCGTGCCGATTCACCGAGCCGCGCCGACGCGCCGCTGATCAGCTTCGACGAAAAATTCAAGTTGGTGAAAGTCAATGCGATCGCCGCATGGTCCGACCAAGACCTGGCCGACTACATCACCGAAAACAAGGTGCTGGTCAATCCCCTGATGGACGAGGGCTATACGTCGATCGGCTGCGCCCCCATGACCACCAAACCGGCCCCGGGCGCCGACAAACGCAGCGGGCGCTGGGCGGGGTTCGCCAAGACCGAGTGCGGGATCCACGTCCAGCCGTAAGCGCTCGGTTCGCCCGACTTCGTCGCGGTTGGCTCAGGGTCCACCGATGCCGATCGCTGGTCCCCGGCATGCCCGGCGGGACGATCAGGGAGATGGCGCTCCGTACATGCCCGGACCTGCGACGCGGAGTTGGTCCAGGAAAGAGCGAGCGGACTCATACGCTGCCTCGATCAGCGCAGCGGTGTGTGTGAAGTCAAGTGGTGACATCAGTCTGGGCGCCGGCCCGGGAAGGTAGACGACCGGGATCTCGGCGGCGATGAGGGGAGCCTCGAGCACGGCCTGCGCGCGCATCGCGACCATCACCGTGTACAGCAGAATGTCGGCGATGGTGTCAGTCGAACCAGGCAGTCGGCCAGGAAAGTTGCAGTCGAGCACCACCATTGAGCGTGCCCCCATCGCGACCGCTTGACGCATCGGGACATTGGCCACCAGGCCGCCGTCATAGAGTTGGCGGCCGTCGAGGTCGACAGACGGGAAGATGCCCGGGATCGCGGCACTGGCCAGCAGAGCGGGCAGCAGCGGACCGTCCCGAACCATGTGTGGCCGAGCGGTGGCGACATCGGTTGTTACTGCGGCGAACGGCAGTGTCAGGTCCGCGAATGTCGTTTCCGGCCCGACGAACTCGGCGATTATCGCGGCCAGTCCGGAATTGGGAAACAAGTGCGTCTTGACCCTCTGCAGCAGCAAGGCTTGGGCGACCAAACCACCCGGGAACAACTGCTCGCGGGTCATCCGTGCCCAGGCGTGCGAGAGCCGGTTCGCCGCACCCTTCGGGTCCGCGGCCAGGACGGCGCCGTTGAGCGAACCGACCGACGTACCGGCGACGAGGTCGGGGAAGGCTTCGCGCTCACTGAGCGCCTGAAGCATGCCCACCTGGATAGCGCCGAGGCTGGCTCCTCCGCCAAGCACGTACGCGACTGGTGGGGGCAGCCCGCCCAGCCGAACCGCCCGATCGTTCACCCCACAAGGTTAAAGCAGGACGAAGCGCGGGGGCCGCGATGCGCGGCCCCCCCGCTTCGCGGTTGCGTCGCACAGCCGTGGCGGAAGCACCGGTGCGGGTCCGGGGCCGCGGTTTGGAGCTGGACGGTTTACCGCTGGTGGGAATTGGTCCGGGCATTCAGCTCGGGGATAGCGCCGCTGCGATTGCGCGGATTTGGGTTTGGGTGGGTAGCTTGCCGGTGGCTTTGGTGATGGCGACCCCGATGTCGATGATGTCGGCGGGCGCGCCGGCGAGCTCGTCGAGGATCTTTCGGGTTTGTTGCGGCGTCAGCGCCCGGGGGCCGTGGAGCGCGAGCAGCGGCGAGTAGCCTGTCGGGGGTGCCTCTTCGGGGTAGCCGGAGCGAAGCCACTCGATGATCGATGTGACGGCGCCGCTGATACGCCTCCGCACGGCCGTGGCACCGCGCGGTCGGCGGGGGAGGGCGCAGGATGAGTGGTTGCGCGGCTCGGACGTCCGGTTATTCACGGATGGGAACCTCCAGTTCGGAAAGAAGCCGGCGGACCCGTCGTTCGATCTCGTCGCGGATTGGCCGTATGCCGTCGACGTCGTGGCCGGCGGGGTCGTCGAGGATCCATTCCTGGTAGCGGCGCCCCGGGAACAGTGGGCAGGCGTCGCCGCAGCCCATGGCGATGACGACGTCGGCGGCCCGCACGATCTCGTCGGTCCAGGGTTTGGGATATTCGCCGGAGATGTCGATGCCGCGCTCGGCCATGGCCTCGACGGCGGCCGGGTTGATCTCCTCGCCTGGTTCGGAGCCGCCTGACCAGGCCACCGCGGCGTCGCCGGCCAGACGGGTGAAAAAACCCAGCGCCATTTGCGAGCGGCCGGCGTTGTGCGTGCACAGGAACAGCACGACGGGTTTTCCGTCGTTCGAGGCGCCTTCGACTTTGGCCAGTGCGCGCAGCCGCTGCCGCGCGAACCGTTGGGCCAGCAGCGGTAAGAAGTTGGAAATCGACGCGCGGCTCGCGAATTGGTCGTAGGAGGAATACAGGAACCCCTCGATGGTTTCCGCCCCGAACATCGTGGAGAACTCCCTGCGCAGTGCCGTGGCGGCAACCTCGAGTCCCCGCCGCTGGTCGATGGTCAGATCGGAGCGCATGCGGCCGGCACTGTCGGCGGCGAGGTTGTCGGTCATGATCTAACTCCGCTGCGAGAAGGGCTGAACGGCCGGGACGAGGCGGTCGACCCGCTCGGTCAAGTCGTCGAGCGCCTGATCGAAGGCGTCGGGGCTTGCGGTGGGCACCGGGTCGGGAACCGACCAGTGAATATGGTCCAGGTTGGCGGGCAGTTCTTCGTGGGCGTTGTCGCACACCGCGACCACCAGGTCCCCAGGGCGGATGACATCGTCAAGATGACGCGGCGTGTGTGGGCGCATCGGTAGGTGCCGGCGCCGAGCCGCGGCCAGCGCGCCCGGATGAACGGTGGCGGCGGGATGGGTACCGCCCGATGCCGCCGGCAGCGGGCTGCGACGCTTCCACATCGCGACGGCCAATTGACTGCGGGCCGAGTTCTGACTACACACGAACACCACGCGTTCAGCCCGGCGCACGGCGCAGGGCACCATCACCTCCATTGCCCCGGGAATCAGCTGCATATAGGTGCGCCGACGATCCCCCTCGGAGCGCACCCGGCGCACCAGCCCGGCCTGCTCGAGCACCCCCAGGTGATGGG
The DNA here is from genome assembly GCF_007714205.1 of Mycobacterium helveticum. Lineage (GTDB taxonomy): Bacteria > Actinomycetota > Actinomycetes > Mycobacteriales > Mycobacteriaceae > Mycobacterium > Mycobacterium helveticum. The sequence continues at coordinate 16,309 of NZ_VMQU01000107.1, forward strand.
CCATCAAATTCGACGACATCGACAGCAGCTTCTGCAGTTCCGACGGCGACGCGTCGGCGAGCAGCAGCACGTCGACGATCGCCAACCGGCCGGGATCGGCGAGCGCGGCGTGAACCCCCGCCCGCTGCACGACCCGTTCATCCCACTCAGCTTTCATTGACTCAATCATGATTGATCTATTCTCCGATATGCAAGCCCGGGACCGGGAAGTGAGGTGCCCGGGGGGACTCGGCCGGCAGGAAAGGTGCAGATGGACATTGATTCGTCGCCGCGACGAACGACCCACAGCCGCATAGGGGCATTCATCTTCCAGTCATATTTGAGACCATCTGTGTTCATGTCGCCGGTCTTCGATGAGCGCGACGATGCGCGGGCATCGATGGGCTGAGGAGGCGTCAATGTTGGGCAAGACGACGATCACCGCCGTGGTTGCCATTGCCGCGGCGGGTTGGGTGACCGCGTGTGGGAGCACGAGCAATGTCGGGGCCGGCAGCAACGGCCAAACAGCCCAGGCGGGACAGATTTGCGGCCGGCAGGCGGCCGCCAAGCCCGGATACCCGCGAACGGTCCCCAAAATCGACGGGGGAGCAAACACGTTGTCGGGTGCGGGCTCGACGTTTGTCGCGCCGGTCATGTCGGTGTGGACGAAGAACTACTCACAATCCGACGGGGTGCAGGTCGCTTACCAGTCGATCGGGTCAGGCGGTGGTGTGCAACAGATCTTCGCCGGCACGGTCGACTTCGGCGCGTCCGACACCCCGATGAAGGACAGCGAGCTGGCCGCCGCGAAATCCGGCGCCATCCTGCATATCCCGCTGACACTGGGCGCCGTGGTTCCCACCTACAACGTCAAGGGCGTCCAGACCGGCCTGAAGTTCGACGGTGACACGCTGGGCAAGATCTTCGCCGGAAAGATCACCAAATGGAACGATCCGGCGCTGGTTGCGCTGAACCCCGGCATTACGTTGCCCGATCAGCCGATCGCGGTGGCCCACCGCTCGGACGGCTCGGGCACTACGGCGGTGTGGACGGACTTTTTGACCAAGGAGAGCCCGACCTGGGTGCAAACCCTTGGTGGCCCGGACAGGAGCTTCGGCAAAGACATCGCATGGCCCGTGGGCATCGGCGGCAAAGGCAACGAGGGCGTTTCCGGGATCATCAACCAGACCGAAGGCGGCATCGGATACGTCGAGTTGGCCTACGCGCTGGCGCAAAACCTCAATTACGGCCAGGTGAAGAACAAGGCGGGCAACTTCATTCAGCCCTGCGTGGCGACCATCACCGCGGGCACCCAGGGCATCGCGTACCCTCGGGACCTACGGGTGAGCCTGACCGATGGACCCAACCCCAACGCCTACCCGATCACCGGGACCACCTACGCGCTGGTGTATCAGAACCAGACCAACGCGCCGAAGGCCAAGGCCCTGGTAAACTTTTTCGCTTGGGTGCTTTCCACCGGCCAGGACGACGCCGCCAGCGTCAACTACGCCCCGCTCGGCAAAGATCTGCAAGGTTTGGCGATGGAGCAGGTGCACAAGATCACCCTCAACGGCAGCCCGGTGGCGCCGTGAGCCCCGAAGCGTCCCCGGTGAAGTCGTGACGACGGAAACCGTATCGGCGCCCTGGGGCCGGGTGCCGTCGGCCGGCCGCTTCGGCGACGGACTGTTCCGCCGGCTGATGGCCACCGCGGCGGTCACGGTGATCGCCGTCTTGGTCGCCACGGCCCTCTTCCTGTTGGTCAAGGCGTGGCCGTCCCTGTCGCACTACGGGCCGCTGAGCTTCTTCCATGCCCGCTGGGCCCCCTCGGAAGCGACCGAAACATCATCGACTCCCAACCCGTACGGCATCCTGCAGTTCATCTACGGCACCGTGGTGACCTCGCTGGTCGCGATGGCGATCGCGGTACCCGTCGCGATCGCCGTGGCCCTCTACATCACCAATCTCGCACCGGCGCTGCTTCGCAGACCGTTGTCGTCGTTGGTCGACCTGCTCGCCGCAATCCCCAGTGTGGTCTACGGGTTTTGGGGTGTGTTCGCGTTGATTCCAGCACTGGGACCGATCGGTCGAGGATTGACAGCGGTGTCCGGAATTCCCGCGCTGGGCTGGCTCTTTCAGGGACCGTTTTTCGGGTATTCCATATTGTCTGCCGGCGTGGTGCTCGCGATCATGGTGTTGCCCATTGTCACCGCGATCTGTCGGGAGGTCTTCGACACCGCGCCCGTCGCCGAGAAGGAAGCCGCGCTGTCGATCGGCGCGACCAAATGGGAGGTGCTGCGCATCGCGGTGTTGCCGCGGTCGCGCTCGGGAATCGTGGGTGCCTCCATCCTGGGTTTGGGCCGCGCGTTCGGCGAAACGATCGCGGTGACCATGTTGATCGGCAATAACGTTCTCAGCATTCCGCAGGGGTTGCTGCGCCCTGGATCGACCATGCCCAGCGTCATCGCCAACGAGTTCACCGAGGCCAACCAGCCGTTCCATCTGGACTCCCTGTTCGTGGTCGCCTTCGGCCTGCTGGTGTTGTCCTTGCTGGTCAACGTCATCGGCAAGCGCATCGTCGGCCGAGTCTCGGAACACATCGCATGAGAAGCCCTATGTCAAGCCGCCTCGTCTTGGGTGAGGATTCGTTGGAGTGCGCGGTGTTTGTCGGGGGCGT
>NZ_VMQU01000108.1 GCF_007714205.1 Mycobacterium helveticum
GCCTACCGCCTCATCGAGCTGGCACTGCGCGGGGCGGCGGGCAGGGTGGCAGCAGCGAGTTGGACGACAATTCGCGCAGCTGTGCGATGGCGTCGTCGAGGGTCCCGGAGGGAAGCCCGGCCTGGACCTGGGCGCGTTCGGGCGGGCGCAGATCCTGCAGCTGGATCAGGTGGCAGTCGAGGGTGCCGCGGCTCTGGCTGAAGCTGACGAGCGATAGTTCGTTGCGGGCGTTGAGGCACCCGATCAGGTAGGGCTCGTGCAGCGAGATGCCCAGCAGCGAGCCTTGGACCCCGCGCACGATTGACACCATGCCGTTGTATTCGGCGACGTAGTAGTTGCTGCGGATGATTGCCCGGCCGATGGCCAGGCCCGCGAGCGCCACGAGCACCACCAGCGTGATGACGACCGCCGTCCGCCGCCGCGACCAGCGCGGCCGGGCCAGGGTTTCGGCTTGCGGCGCAACGCGTTTGGCGGCTTCTTTGCGCCGTCCGATGGCGGAGGCGCGGCCGGCGGAGGTGTTGGGCAGCGTCAGTTGGTCATCTTCGCCGGACACCGCGCCGGCAAGGATCGGCTGGGTCTGGCCGTAGTCGTAGTCGACGACGTCGGCGACGACTACGGTGACGTTGTCGGGGCCGCCGCCGCGCAGTGCCAGCTCGATGAGGCGGTAGGCAGCCTCGGCGACGTCGGGGATCTGCAGCGCTTCCTGGATGGTCTCGTCGCTGACCGGGTCGGACAACCCGTCCGAGCAGAGCAGGTAGCGATCGCCGGCGCGCGCTTCGCGCATGGTCAGGGTCGGCTCGACCTCGTGCCCGGTCAGCGCCCGCATGATCAACGACCGTTGCGGGTGGCTGTGCGCCTCCTCGCGGGTGATGCGCCCCTCGTCGACCAGGGTTTGGACGAAGGTGTCGTCCTTGGTGATCTGGGTCAGCTCGCCGTCGCGCAACAGGTAGCCGCGGGAGTCGCCGACGTGCACCAACCCAATGCGGTTGCCCGCGAACAGGATTGCGGTCAGCGTGGTGCCCATGCCCTCGAGTTCGGGCTCCATCTCGACCTGCGCGGCGATGGCGGCGTTGCCGGCGCGCACCGCGGCGTCGAGTTTGGCGAGCAGATCGCCGCCGGGTTCGTCGTCGTCGAGAGGGGCCAGCGCCGCAATCACCAACTGGGAAGCGACCTCGCCGGCGGCGTGGCCGCCCATCCCGTCGGCCAGGGCAAGGAGCCGCGCGCCGGCGTAGACGGAGTCTTCGTTGTTCGCGCGTACCAGGCCGCGATCACTGTGGGCGGCGTATCGCAGAACAAGCGTCACGGGCGCAACTCGATCGCCGTTTTGCCGATCCGGATCGGCGTTCCTGTGGGTACTCGTACCGCAGTCGTCACCTTTGCCCTGTCAAGGTAAGTGCCGTTGGTCGATCCTAGATCCTCGACGTACCACTCTGTGCCGCGCTGGGAGAGCCGGGCATGCCGGGTCGAGGCGTAGTCGTCGGTCAGCACCAGAGTCGAGTCGTCCGCGCGTCCGATCAACACCGCCTGGCCGCTGAGCGTGATCCGCGCGCCCGCCAGCGCGCCTTCGGTCACCACCAGATAGCGGGCGGCGTCCCGGCGTTGCCGTGACGGCAGCAGCGTGCCCCGCAGCGCCAGGCCGCGGCGTACCATGACAGCACCGGTCGGGGCGTAGATGTCGGTCCGCAGTATCCGCAGTACGGACCAGATGAACACCCACAACAACGTCAAAAACCCGGCACGCGTCAGCTGCAGTACCAGTCCCTGCATCTGGCGTCCTTTCCGTCCTCGCTTGGTACTCGCGGCACCCGTGACACCGAGCACATCAGCAACGTCACGATACTTGGACGGTGGTCGTGGCGGGGCGAAGCGCGGCGGCGGTGAGCCCGGTGGCGTCAGTGCATGCGAACGATGATCTCCGAGTGGCCTAGCCGGATCACATCGCCGTCGGCCAGTTGCCATTCCTGCACCGGCGCGTTGTTCACGGTGGTGCCGTTGGTGGAATTGAGGTCGGAGAGCAGCGCGACCTGCCCGTCCCAGCGAATTTCCAGGTGACGCCGCGACACGCCGGTGTCCGGAAGGCGGAACTGGGCGTCCTGTCCGCGACCCACGATGTTGGCGCCTTCGCGCAGCTGGTAGGTCCGGCCACTGCCGTCGTCGAGCTGCAGGGTCACGGCGGTCCCGGGGGACCCGTAGCCCTGCCCATAACCGCCATAGCCGCCCGGCTGCTGACCGTAGTCACCGTATTGGCCGTAGTCGCCGCCCTGGCCGTATTCGGGCTGGCCGTATTCGGGCTGCTGGCCGTAGTCGCCGGCCTGAGCGTATTCGGGCTGGCCGTATTCGGGCTGCTGGCCGTAATCGCGGTGCGCGGTCTCGGTGTACCCGGCGCCCTGGGGGCCCTGGGGGGCGTATCCCCCGCCCGGGACGCTTTCGGCGTACTGCGTGTGGTCGCTCTGGCCGTAGTCGGGGCGCCCGTATGCCTGGCCGCCCTGCTGGTAGCCCTGGTCGTACCCGCCGCCCTGGTCGGGGTAGGCCGGCCGCGGTTGCTGGGGGGCCTGTGGGGAGGCGTAGCCGCCCTCGTCCGGGCGGCCCGGGCCGCGACCGTAGTCGCCGTAATCGCTGTAGCCGCCGCCATAGCCCTGCTGACCGCCGCCGGGCTGACCGCCGCCGGGCGGACCGTAGCCGCCCTGGCGGTAACCCTGGTCGTAGCCCTGTCCGCCGTAGCCGGGAGGGCGCTGTTCATAGGACTGCGGGTATCCGCCCTGATCCTGGTAACCGCGTTGGTCCGGGTAACCGCGCTGGTCCGGGTAGCCGCCCTGCTCCGGGTACCCGCCGCGCTGATGGTCTTGGTGGCCGCCCTGGTCGGGATAGCCGCCCTGGTCAGGGGGGCGGGGCGGCACGTATCCGCCCTGCGGCGGGTAGCCGCCCTGCTCGGGCCGGTTTCCCCCCCGGGGATCCGGCCCACCGGGACGGTCCGCGCCACCCTGCGAATCGTCTTGCGGACGCCCGTACCGGTCGTCGTAGTACTCCTCGCCGGGCCGTCCCGGCCCCTGATCCCCGCGGTAGCTCGAATTGTCAGTCATTGCTGCTACTCCTCGTTCTGCGCCGAACGCGTGGTTCGATTGTGGCCGGAGCGGATCGTCGACCGTCGGGCGGGGCTTGGCATCGGGGTTGACAGCACCGCGTGCGCGGAACTGGCCGGTGTGCAGGTTCGGCTGCTGCTCGAACCGGACGACCACCTCACCATACGTTTGCCACCCCTGTTCACGGATGTAGTCGGCCAAGTACCGCACGAAAGCGCTCGAGGTAAGGCCCGGATCGGCGCCCAGGTTCTCGAAGTCGTGCACACCGAGGGTAATGATGTATTCGTTGGGCGCCAAAAGGAGATTCCCCTGCAGCGGCCGGACGCCGTCGTCGGCCTCACGGCGCAGCAGGGCTTCCACCTCTTGCGGAACGATCGGTCCGCCGAACACCCGGGCGAACGCGTCACCGACGGTTGCCTCGAGCTTGCGCTCAATCCGCTGCACCAAGCTCCGGCGGCTACTCATGCCTCAGCACTCACCCGCGCATGTCCGAGCGCTCGGCCGGTGCACGGCAAACGACTCGCCCGCGTGTCGCGTCACCCCAGCATGGTATCGGTACAGCACGACGATGTGGCACCTCGGAAACTCTGAGAATATTGCATCTGCCCAGCTCACTGCGGTTGCAGGGGGCTGGTGCTCCGGCGGGCCGTCCCGACCGCTGGAAGCCAGTTGGGTCCGTGGCCGTTACAGTGGTATGTTCCAGCGGTTGTTTTTCGGGGCGAGTGGCGGAATGGCAGACGCGCTGGCTTCAGGTGCCAGTGTCCTTCGGGACGTGGGGGTTCAAGTCCCCCTTCGCCCACTTTGAGCGGTTCTGCGAGCCGCAGGCATTGAGGTCACGAACTCGATTGAGGTCGTGACCTTTATGTTTGCGTGAGGCTAGGTTTGGGTGAGGCTTTGTTCGAACGGTCGCCGGGACGGATCACCAGGACCTTGGTGGTTGCGGTCCCTTGTTCCACGGGCGAACGAGCATCTCGACCGGATGTCGACCGGGCCGCTCCGGGTCGTGTAGGAACGCCGACGACATCTGCGGGCGCCGCGGATCGTTGCTGAGCTGGGGAAGCCGTCCGGGACGGTAATCAGCCCCGCGGGGCACACGTGTGAAACTCTCCATGACCCGCCCCAGTAATGCCACAGCATTTCCCAGCACCTGCGGAGGAAAGTGCAACGCACCGGCGGAATGGGTTTCCATAGCTGTCGCATGGCCACTGCTTAGGAAACACCTAGGCGCAAACACTCACCCCCGATTGTCAGTTCAGATGAAGGCCTTTACACCGATCAGCAATGTGGCCTGTACGGTGATTCGTGCACTCGCAAGCTGTCAGGAGGGCTGACATGTCATTTCTATTCGCGCTGCCGGAGTTCGTCCAGAATGCGGCATCAGACTTGGAGGGCATAGGTTCGGCGATCCGTGCCGCCAACACCGCGGCTGCAGCCCCGACTACCGCCACGCTGGCAGCGGCCTCCGACGAGGTGTCGGTAGCGGCGGCGTCGTTGTTCTCCTCACACGCCGAGACATATCAGCAGGTCAGCAAGCTCGTTGAAGATTTTCACGCCCAGTTCGTCCAGACACTGATCGGCGCCGGCCAGACGTATTCGGCGGCCGAGGCCGCCAATGCTCTGCCGTTGCAGAGTTTGGAGCAAGGCCTGCTGGGTGCGATCAACGCGCCCGGGACGACCGGTGGGCTGGGCAACGTCGCCACAGCCGCCCAGACCACGCTGGCCAACTACGGGTACGGCAATGTCGGTCAGGGCAACGTGGGCTTCTTCAACAGCGGCACCTTGAATTTCGGCATCGGCAACGTCAGCCCCAATTTCACCCCGACCAATCCGATCAGCTTGTTCGGTGGGATAGGCGTGGCGAACACCGGTCTGGACAACATCGGCTTCTTCAACAGCGGCAGCGTCAACATCGGCATCGGCAACGTCAGCCCCAATTTCACCCCGGCCAATCCGCTGACGCAGTTCGGGAGCCTGGGCATGTTCAACAACGGGATCAACAACGTCGGTATCGGCAATGTCGGGGTGAACAACCAGGGCCTGCCGGCACCGTTGTTGAGCCTGCTCGGTGTCGGCAACCACGGCACGTTCAACCAGGGCCTTTTCAACACCGGCAACTACAACATGGGCATCGGCCTGGTCGGCGACCACCTCATCGGCGTCGGCCCGCTGCATGTCAGCGACTAGTCGAGGACGACCAGGGAGCTTTTAAAGGCCTGTGCCGCCAGGACTTTCGGCCGAAGCGCCGCCAGGGCCAGTGGCCCGCAGATGTCCTTCGCGAAGGAGCGCGTTGACCGACTCCTCCCAGCGGTGCATCTGGGCGGGCGTGCTGAACGGTTGCGGAAGGTGACGGTCGAGGTGGGGACGCAGGATCAGGGTGCCCAGAACCAGGACCAGCGGGTGCAGCGGCGCCCATAGCCGGTCGAGATCGGGCCGGGTCTGTTCGAGGTCGCTGAGTTCGTTCCACCGATCGGCGCCGAGGGTGGCCAACGTGTCGAAAACCACTGTTCCCAGCGCCCGCCCGCTGACCAAGGCGTCGACAACGTAGTCCACGACGGCGGGCTGTTCGGCGAGCAGGGCGGTCACCCTGCGTCCGAGCTCGGCGACCGCGTCTGTGGGCGGAGCGGGGATTGGCTGCGCCATGACCGCGCCGACCACGTCGAGGACGTGGGCGTCCACGGCGCTGATGAGCTCGGCTTTGGTGGCGAAATAATGTTGCACCAACCCCAGGGAAACCTCCGCTGCGGCCGCGATCGCGCGCAGCGAGGTGGCGGCCGTGCCCTGCGCCGCGAAAAGCTCAAGTGCCGCGGCCCGGATCCGCGTCATGCTCGGCGAGAGCGCGGGATCGGCTTCGTCCGGCCCCGGTGGTGCTGATGTCACCCCAACACTTTACGAATCCCCCAACTGTAATACTCACGTCCAATACCGATGTATTGTGGTGGCCGTGACGCGGTCGCCCGACGCTCAGGTGACGATCAAATTCGTCCGGGACTTTCAAACCTCGGACGGATCGGTCAGCTATTCCAGGGGCTCCGAGTTCGTCGTCGACGCTGCAACTGCCGATGCGCTGCTGTTGGCCGGTGTCGTCGTGACGGTTTCCGCGACCACGGCCTAGCGGCCCCCACCCGCTTACAGCGCCTCGAGGAGTAGCTCGAGATCCGACTGCGTGTTGTAGAGGTCGAATCCGACGCGGACCGCGCCCGCGCGCCCGGAGGCCCGGATGCCCGCCCTGTGCGGCGCATCGATCGTGCGCGACGTCGGAATCGCGACGATCGGCGATGCGGCCGGTGCCAATCCGAGCTCATCGCGGAGCCGACTCGCCAGACCGAGGACGTGGGCCTCGACGGCCGTGCGGTCCAGCGCCGCCAGCCAGGGCAGCGCACGCCCGGCGGCGAGGACGCTCAGCCATGCCGGGGATGCGTCGAACCGGCGGGCGTCGCCGGCCAGACGCAGCGGCAGACCATACAGCGATGACCACAGGTCATTGCTCGCGTAGGGATTGGCGGCGTGCGGGACCAGCGCCTCGGACATCCGCCGGCTCAACGATGCCCATGCGACGCCGCGCGCCCCGAGCAACCACTTGTACCCGGCCGCGACCACGACGTCCGCCCACGGAATTTCGATGTCCATCCAGCCCAAGCCCTGCGACGCGTCGAGCACCGTGATGGTCGCGGACTCGGCGACGCTGCGACGCAACACATCGACGTCGAGCACGCTGCCGTCGGAGGACTGCACGAGGCTGGCGGCGACGACGTCGAAATCCCCCGCAGCGGCCTCGAACCGGCCGCGCGGCAACTCGGTGACGGTTATGTCGCGTGCGCCTTGAGCGGCGAACGGGAAAGTGACGCTGGTGAATTCACCGCCGACCGTGGCCACCCGACTGCCGTCGGGTATCGAGGCGGCGACCAGGCCGACGACCGAGGAGACGCTGCTGCCCGACATCACCCCGGACGCATCCACACCCACCAGAGCTCCCGACCGCCGCCGGCGCGGCTCCGGTCCCCCCTTTTCGCGTCCGGTGGGTTCCGAAACGGAAGAATCTTCTGCGAGGATCGCGCTTGACATCGCGCCCGAGTGGGTAGATGCCCTAAGGAGATCGCCTCTCCCCTCCACAGATTGGGTAATCATGATGATCGAGAATCGGATCGCCCGCCGTTTCGCCGTGGCCGCAGCGCTGACGGCGGCCGTCGGGCTGAGTTCGCTGATCGCGGCGTGCGGTTCGAGCGGACACGAGAACAAGCCGTCGACCACGACCGTCACGACGACGGTCACCCCGCCCAGCACCACCCCGACCACCCCGGCCCAGCCGCCCGCCGAGCCGGGAGGACCGGGCGGAGGCGCCGGACCGGGTGGGGTCACCACGAACGCGCCGGGCGGCGCGGGCGCCGGGGCCGGGCCCGGCGGGGCGAGTGCGGGCGTCCCGGGCGCCGGGGCGTCGGCCGGGCCCGGTGGCGCCGGAGCGTGCGCCGGCGGCGTCTGCGTCGGGACTCCCCCAGCCCCGTAAGCGCATCGCTACGGGCGCTTGCGCGCCTCTCCCCCGGGCGGATCTCTGGTGACGCTGTCGCCCTGCGGCACGCGCTCGTCGCGGGCGACAGCGTCGTCCTTCTGCGGCGGGTCTCGGGTGAATTGACTGTCGTCGGACCGTCAGTAGCCTTGCCCGCAACCTTCGTCCGGCGCGACCCGGCGCAGTTGCGGAGGGCTGCCCAACGTGGACATGCGGAACGCCTCGGGCCGACAAGTGCTGCGGTGCAGCTCCGCCACATAAGCACGCCCGCGTTGATCGCGGAGGCCTTTCACGCGGCGGGTCGTTGCACCACCGAAGCCGACGCCGCGTTCGCCAACGCCCGCAGCCACTTCGACGCGGCTTGGACTCGCCCAGCGCGCCGCGAGCGGTGAGATCGCGCCCCTGAAAAGTCGGTTGCAGAACCTCGACGCCGTGATCGGGCAAGCCCCGGCGGACGAGCAGGACCCCGGCCTGGCCGCGACGGCCCGCGCCGAACTCGACGCCTTCACCGCCGCCTGCGAGGACGACGCCATCGTTGACACGAAAGCAGCCTTGGAGAACCTGCGGGCAGTCCGCGGCGGCTATGCGGGCGGCTTGCAGAAATCACTGAACAGCCTCCGCATCGACGGATACGATCCCGCCGCCATCGGCGGGTAGGACGCCGACGCTGCTCCGGGGCCGTCCGCGCAGCAGATCAGCGAACTGGCCGCCGTCGGCCGGGTCACCAACCGCGCCGTCGTGGACCAGATGGCCAAAGCGCTTGCCGCGCAACAGGATTTTTACCGGATTGGTTACCCAAGGTTGGCAATAGGAAACCCGACGGCAGAACCACTCGACGATGTCGACGATAGGCGACTTCAACTGCTCGATGGGGTCCGCAGCCACTGCAGGATGTCCTCGGTGACCGGATCGGTGATGTCGTCGAATTCGGCATGCTTGTGCAGCACCGTGCCGATCATCGAGCACACCGGGACGATGCGCTTGCCCGCGTCGCGGGCATCGTTGAGCGCCTCCTCCACCAGAAGGGTCGCCAAACCACGCCCACCGAATTCGGGATGGATCTCCGTGTGGTCGAACACCCGCTGATCGCCCCGGTCGGCGTACGAGGCGTGGCCGACGACCCGGCCGGCGACGGCAATCGTGTACAGGCCATCCCCGGTGCTGATCGCGGCGTGCGCGCCGGTCTTGTCGACAGGCATCTCATCTCCCGTGGGATAACCGTATTCGGGACAATCGCGACCGTACCCGCTCACGTGCCGCTCGGTGATGTAACCCCAGCCGCCCACCGTCTGGATGGGCGCGCCCGGGGGCCGCGCTCGTCCTCGGCGGGCGCCCACTGGCCGACAGGGCGAGCGCCGGCAGGACGATCGCCAGCCCGTATCCGCGGCGCTGCCCCGGAACAGTTCCGGCATGAACATCGGTAGCGACAACCCGGTCGGCTCGCCGATCAGGTCGCGGTGGCACAGCGCGCCGTAGAAGCCGCACTGGGCCGCCTTCTCGGGCACGGGTCGGGGGTATTCCCGGCGCTGGTCGTAGTGGAACGCAACCGGCCGGATCAGGTCGTGTTGCGCTGCCGTCGGTGTCAGGTCGAACGCCACGGTGCGCCATCGGGTCTCGACGGCTTTCAGGCGGCCGAGCGCGGCCCGGCCTGTGCGATCGGCAGGTGCAGCACCACCGCGGCCGCCGGCATGGCATCGTGCTCGTGCCGGGCCAGCAGGGCCGCGTTGTCGGGCAGCTGACGTGAATTGATCTCCCCGCTCGCGATGCGCCGCAGCATGTCGTGGGCGCGGGCGAGCTGTTCGCGCTTGCGGTACTGACCGCCGGGTAGTTTGACGCCGGCCCAGACGCCGTACTCCTCCCGGTGTGCGATGGCGTGCTGGGCGCACAGGCGTTGTTGCGCCAGCGGGCACCGGCGCAGGCACTGGATTCGCGCCGCGGTGGCCGATGCCTCGTAAGCCCGCGCCTTTGCCGCGCCGTCGGCACCGTCGTCGTCGGGATAGCCGAACCACAGTTCCGGGTTGGTTGCGCAGGGATGTCCCATGCCGGTCTCCTTCCGAGGCTGAAACGTAGGCAGAAGCGTATACGCCGATCGGGCCATCGCGCAAGAGAAACGTGACAAAAACGTATATCCGATGAGGCGTCCGACGGTCTGTGTACTATCCGCCCTATGGCCGGAGCGTGTGGTGAGCCGTGAATCGGCCGGCGCGGCCATCCGCGCGTTGCGCGAATCCCGCGACCTCTCGCTAGCCGAGCTCGCCGCGGCCACCGGCGTCAGCGTCATGGGGCTGAGCTTCTTGGAGCGCGGGGCCCGCAAGCCGCACAAAAGCACCGTTCAGAAGGTTGAAAACGGGCTCGGGCTGCCGCCGGGCACCTATTCGCGGTTGTTGGTGGCCGCCGATCCCGATGCCGAGCTGGCCCGGGTGATGGCAACGCAGCCCCCCGGCGCGGCGGCCGCACGGCGGACCGGAGCCGTGGTGGTCGACCGCCACAGCGACACCGACGTGCTGGAGGGCTACGCCGAAGCGCAGCTCGACGCCCTCAGATCGGTCATCGAACGCCTGCCCGCGACGACATCAAACGAATACGAGACGTATATTCTCTCTGTGATCGCGCAATGCGTGAAGGCGGAGCTGCTGGCCGCCGGTTCCTGGCGGGTGGCGGTGAACGCCGGGGCGGACTCGACGGGCCGGCTCATGGAGCACCTGCGGGCGCTCGAGGCCACGCGCGCGGCCTTGCTGGACCGAATGCCCAACAGCCTGGGCGCCCGCTTCGACCGTGCCTGCGCGCGGTCGTCGCTGCCGGAGACGATCATCGCGGCTCTGCTGGGCGTCGACACCGAGGACATGTGGGACATCCGCAACAGGGGCGCCATCCCGCCGGGGGCCCTCCCCCGCGTCCGCGCCTTCACCGAGGCGGTCGAATCGGCGGCCCGCGGCGCGACGGACCGGGACAACGGCGAGGGGGGTCCATGATCGAGAGCGAACTCGCGGTGCTCGGCCGGGCGCATCGACTGTTCGCCGGCCACACCGAGGCCCCGGCGTGGGACGCGGGCCCCCCGCCCGGCCGCGGTGCGCCGCGGCACCCGGCGGCACCGAATGGCGTTGCAGGACAACGCGCGTACCAGCTCGCCGCCGATCAGGGCCGGCAACAGCTTGTAGCGGCCGCCCGCACGGATACCCAGGCCGGCCGCGTCGTCGCCGAAGCTCACCGGGACCGGGCGCGGGCCCGGGCGCTCACCAAGAGCGTCGTGGACGAGGCCCGCGCCGATGCCGCGGCGCCCTCGACGACGCCGATGGCACAGCGTGAGGCGCTGCGCCGCCGGGCGGCACGGTTGCGCGCCCAACGGGCGCACGTGCTGGCGGCCCGGTCGCGGTCCCGGTGGCACGCCGCGGCGCTGCGGGCCCTGCGCTACCGGCTCGTGCACCATCGCGGGTCGACGGCGCCGGGTCTGTCCCCGAACGATCGCGCCGGCCGCGCGGTGCGGGCCGCGTTGTCGCGGCTGGGACGGCCGTATGTCTGGGGCGCGGCCGGTCCTGACCGGTTCGACTGTTCCGGGCTGGTCCAGTGGTGCTACGCGCGCGCCGGTGTTCACCTGGACCGCACCACGTATCAGCAGATCCACGACGGTGTCCCGGTGCCGCATGCGCAGGTCCGCCCGGGCGACCTGGTCTTTCCGCATCCCGGTCACGTGCAGTTGGCGATCGGCAACGGCCTGGTCGTCGAGGCGCCCTACCCGGGGGCCGCGGTGCGGATCAGCCGGCTCGGCGGCAACGTTGCGATTCGGCGCCCGCTATGACGAGCCACCGGGCCGCTATCCGACGAAGGGGTTGAACCGATGACCGAGCAAGCCGGGCCTTCGGTGGCCGCGCATCGCGCACGCCAGTCCGCGCTGGCGAGCCGGCACGGTGCCGCGGCCGACGCCGATCGTGTCCTGGCGGAGGTGCTGGCCGGCGCCCATGCCGCGACACGGGAGAGCATCCGGCGGCTCGACGCCATAGCCGAGGAGGTCGACCGCGCCGTCCTCGACCGGGCGGCGCTGGCCGCCGATACCCCCCTGGGTGCGCGCGAGTTGCACAACTTCCTGGTCGCCAAGCTGCGTGAGATCAGGGCGGTCGTCGCCGACGCGCACGAGCTCAGCCGCGCGAAAAGGGCTGTGCTGGAAGGCCTGCGGTCACAGTACGCCGGACCGAACGGCTAGCAGGACCGTTCGTCCACAACCGCGCCCCGGTGAGTTGTCGACGCACTCCCGGCTCGGTACTGTCGCCCGTCATGGAGGGGTCACGACGACGCCGCCCGCACCCGGACGCAACACCGCAGGTGCCCACGTCGGGAGCGGCTGCCGACGCCATAGCGGACGCCGAAGCGGCTCTGGCCCAGCAGAATTCGGCAAGCTCACAGCTCGACATGCAGGTTGTCTCGGCGATCCTGAACGCACACCTGACCACCGTCGAGGGCCGAGAGGCGTTGACCGGGTTGCAGCAGGAGACCGAAGCCGCGGTGCGCACGCGATCCGACCTCGACACCCCGGCGGGCGCACGTGACTTCCAGCAGTTCCTCATCGGCAAGCTCAGAGACATCCGGGCGGTCGTGATGGACGCGAGCCTCGACGACACGTCGAAATCCGCGCTGATGGCGGCCTGGACATCGCTGTACGGTGCCGCCGGACGCGCCGCGGGTACCGGCGACGACCCGCCTGCGTCCGACGCGTCGGACGACCTCGACGCCGATTGGGACCCGCTGCTGGACGCGCTGCCGGCCGACGACCCCGCCGCGGCGGAGGGCGTCGCGGCCGCGCCGCCCGTGGCGGCCCCGGCGATCCCGCAGTTCCCGGCCTTCGGCGCCGGACCACCACCCGGACTGGGCGCGGCCCCGGGTGCGCCGGCCGACTGGGCCCTGCCGGCGCGCGATGCACGAGACGGCGAGCCCGACCCGGTGCTGCGGGACCTCGACGACGACGCGCCGGCGGGCCCCGGCGAGCCGGACCCGGGTGACGGCGCCGCTTCCCCGGCGCACGACGCCGAGGGCCGCGATGCAGTGGACACCCCACCGGCACCGGCGCCGGGCCCGACGCCGGTCACCCTGCCCGACGGCGAGGTGGTGACCGCAGCCAGCCCGCGGCTGGCCGCGGCCATCACGGCCGCGGTCACCGGAACCCCGATCGCCGAGGCGTTTCAGCGCCAGGGCATCACCCTCCCGGCGCCGGGAACGGCGGTCGCCGATCCGATCGACCCGCGCGACGTCACCCCGGGCGATATCGGCATGCTCGCCGACCGTCACGCGCTGGCCCTCGGGCCGGACAAGGCCCTTCTGGACGGGCAGATTCAGCACATCGCCACCGTGAGCGGGCCGGGCTTTCTAGGCTGGGAGCACCCACCGGCGGAGACGACCGCGGCGCCGGTCCCGACCCGGCCGGCCGCGCCGGCCCCGACCCGGCCGGCGGCCACCTGACCGCCGACACGACCACTGCCAACAGTGAACTCGCCGGCACCACCGGCGTCGCATGAACAGGAGACAGCGGATGGCCGATTCGATCCACGCGGAGCCCGCGCGGCTGCGGCAGGCCGCCGCGCAGCATCAGGACGCCGCCGACTACTTGCGCACCGTTCCGTCCTCGCATGCCGCGATCCAGGAGAGCCTGGACTCGCTGGGCCCGATCTTCGGCGACCTCCGCGACGCCGGGCGCGAACTGCTCGAGCTCAGGCGCCGGTGCTACGAACAGCAGGCCGCCGACCACGCCGATATGGCCGACAAGCTGCGGGTGTCGGCGAGCAGGTGGGAAAAGCACGAGCAGGATGCGGCCAACGAATTCGGCGGCATCGTCGACGGCGGTCGATGACCGACCCCAATCCCGCCTTCGACACCGTCCATCCCAGCGGGCACATCCTCGTCCGGTCCTGCCGCGGCGGCTACATGCACAGCGTCACCCTGAGCGACGAGGCGATGGAGACCGACGCCGAGACACTGACCCGGGGCATCCTGTTGACGGCCGACGTGTCGCACCTGAAGGCGCTGCTGGAGGTGCGCGAGGAGATCCTGGCCGCCGGACACACGCCGTCGGCGGAGGTGCCGACCCCCTACGACCTCGATGCGGCGATCGAAAAGCTGCTGGCGCACCACCTGCGGCGCCGCGACGGGGCGAAGTAGCCGCGCCGGCGGTGCCCGAACGAAGCTAGCCCAGCCACGTCGTGACCGCACCGGGGTCCGGTGCGATATCGGTTGGTGGCTCGGTTGGGTTGGGGCCGAACAACTCCCGCGCCCGCGCGAGCAGTGCGCGCACCTCGTCGAGTTGCTGCTGCAGCGCAGATTCGGCCATGCCTGCACGCTACCCAGGCCTGTGCTCCCGCACAATTCACCGACTGCACAAAGCATGCGTGAGATGCCGCTACGCTAAGCCGGTGGTGATCGGTCGGATAACGGCGCGCCGGCGCCTCCGGAGGGCGACCCGAGAATCGTTGGCGATTCCGGCCTTCAGTTCTCCGGTTGATTGCACCCCGTGGGTGACGAGTGGGCTCTGGCCTGCCTTGCTGTCGCCGGCCACCGCCGAAAACGCCACGCTCGCAGAGTATTTGAAGACCGATTTGCAGCGAATCGTGGAGAGCGCCAACGACGTGCTGAGGAGGTTGCAGCGTGCGGGGCTGGTGGAGTCGGTACGGCAGGAAGAGGAGGCCCGCATCGTCGACGAGGCCCGCGCCCTCGCCGTGCAGCGGGTCGAGTCGACGATCCGCCAGTTGCACGCGCTCAGAGGTGACGTGCCGACGGGCCGGGGGCACGCTCCGACCGCCGTGCCCGCACCGGCAACCGAGGTCACCGAGGCCGTCGGCGCCGAGTCCGCCGGCCAGCGATTGCGGCGCCTGCTCACCTTCGCGGCCCGTCAGGCGCCACGGCTGAACTGGGCCGTCGGCGACCGCGCCGGGGGCGGCACGGTCCTGGCCACCGACCTCGCCCACGGGTGGATACCGCCGCGCATCGCGCTGCCGGCCGGCGTGCGACTGCTGCCCCCCGCACGGCGCACCGGCACGATCACCGGCCTGGTCGGCGACACGACGCGCGCCGCGACCTACGCTCCCGGGGACCGCCTGGGCTGGCCGGACGACTTCGCCCCGACGACCTCCTCGGCGCGGCCCCGCGAACTGCCCCCGGTTTCCGACGGGGCGCGGGTGCTGAGCGACGCGACGCGGGGGCGCGGCGGCCTGTCCCGGCTCGTGTACTCCTTGGCCGCGGCGGCGGCCGACGGGGCCCGCGTCGTCGACGACGAGGTGGACCTGCTGCGGGTGCACCTCGACACCGCGCTGCACCAGCTGCCGGCGCGGCATCCCGGCGCGGAGCCCGGCTTGCTGCTCAACTGTCTGCTGCTGGCCGCGACCGAGGCCGCCGTCACCGGGGATGCGATCTCGGCGAACTACCACCTGGCCTGGTTCCGGGAACTCGACGCACCACCCGGCTGCGTGAACCCCGGATCGTGAATTGACGCTGGTCGGAGCACCGAAGGATACTGGCAGCGTGTCGGGATCGGGCGGTCGCGCGAACCTGAGCGACAAGGATCTGGTCGACGCTGTGCTCCGCGATCTGAGCGAGGCGGCCGACAAGTGGGAAGCGCTGGTGGCCCAGGCCGGGACCGTCACCTACAGCGTCGACCTCGGCGACGTCCACGCCGTCGCGAACTCCGACGGCAGGTTGCTGCGGCTGACGCTGCACCCGGGGGTGATGACCGGCTACACCCACGGGGAGCTGGCGGACCGGTTGAACCTGGCGATCGCCGCGCTGCGCGAAGAGGCCGAGACCCAGAATGAGGCCACCTACGGCGGTCCCCTGCAGTGACGGCGCCGGCCGCCTACCGGCCGGCGCCGGGCGGGCCGGCGAAGGCCTGGGCGATCTCCAGCCAGCGCCGCGCGTCGGCCCCCTCGGCGGTGATGTCGAGTTCGCCCAGCGGGCGCCGCTGCGTGACCAGGAAGCAGAAGTCCAGGGCCGAACCGGTGACCCGCTGGGCGGCATCGGGCGGCCCCCATGACCAGGTGTCGCCGCCGGGTCCCCGCAGCTCGACGAGGAACGGCCCGGCCGGGGCGGCCAGGTTGTGGACGGAGAAGGCGTAGTCGCGGGTGCGCACCCCGAGGTGGGCGATCGACCGCAGTCGTGGCGTGGCGGTCCGGGTGACGCCGAGGGCGTCGGCCACATCGAGGCCGTGCGCCCAGGTCTCCATCAGCCGGGCCGTGGCCATCGACGCCGCGCTCATCGGTGGGCCGAACCAGGGCACCTTGCGCCCATCGGGCACCGCCAGCAGCGCCTCGTGCAGCCGCGCGCGATTGACCCGCCAGTCGGCGAGCAAGACCGGCGGCGGCAGGGCCGCCAGCTCTGCGGCGCCGGCGTCGACGAAGCCGGTCGGGTCGGCCGCGGCGGCCTCCAGCGCCGCGGCGAACGCCGCCGCGTCGGCGACCGCGCTCAGCGCGACCCGGTCCGTCCACAGGAGGTGCGCGATCTGGTGAGCGATGGTCCAGCCCGGCGCGGGTGTCGGGAGGGCCCACTGGTCCTGCGCAAGCCCCGCCACCAGGGCGTCGAGGTCGTCGCTTTCGGCGCGCAGGTCGGCCACCACCGGCGCGGGCCCGGCCATCAGCGCCTGCCCACGACGCTGTGTGCGAGCAGCCCGCCCAGGTACAGAGCCGACCCGAACAGCGCGAACGCGGGCGCGTGCCCGTCGGCCGGGATCAACGCCGCGGCCACGGTGATGGCGACGATGAACGCCACCCAGAACAGCGCGTCCTGCACGGCGAACACGTGTCCGCGCAACGCGTCGTCGACGTCGATCTGCATCGCGGAGTCGGCGCACAGCTTGACCACCTGCCCGGCCACGCCGAGCAGGAGGCCGCACACCACCATGACCGGAATCCGCAGCCCGGCGCCGGCGGTCTGGATCAGCGCGGCGGCGGCCAACGCGCCGTTCGCCGTCCCATAGCGGCCCCACCGGCGCACCGCGACCGGCGTCAGCAGGTTGGCCAGGAACGCCCCGAGGCCCGTGGCCGCGAAGAAGAGCAGCGCGGTGCCCAGTCCCCCGGCGTCCGGGCCGGTCAGATGGCGGACCAGCAACAGGATCAGCAGCGAGTTGATGCCGACCGCCATCCGGTGCGCGGCCAGCCCGGACAAGGTGCCGGCCACCGTCGGGTAGCGCACGACCGTGCGCACCCCGTGCAGCCAGCCGGTGCCGACCGCGTACAGCGCCGACCCGTGGATGGCGCGCACCGTGTCGTCCGGGCCGAGCACCCGCGCGCCGAACCGCAACGCCAGGAGCAATGCGATCGCCACCGGGATGGCGGTGAGGAAGATGATCGCCGAGGCTCCGTCGTCGCCGGCGCCCATCAGCAAGCGGGGCACCAGCATGAAATTGGCACCCAGGAACGCCGCGGCGGCACCCGACGCGGCGGCGACCGCGTTCATGGTCACCACCTGGTCGCGCGGCACCACGTGCGGCAGCGACGCCGACAGGCCCGACGCGACGAACCGCGCCAAACCGTTGGCGAACAACGCCGCGATCAGCAGCGCCATGTCGCCGGCCCGCACGGCGAGGATCGTGCCGATCGCGGCGATCAGGACCAGCCGGCCGGCGTTGGCGCCGACGATCACCAGGCGCCGATCCCACCGGTCCATCAGCGCCCCGGCGAACGGGCCCAGCAGCGAGTAGGGCAGGAACAGCACCGCGAACGCGCGCGCGATCGCCATCGGGTCGGCGGCCCGGTCCGGGTTGAACAGCAGCGCTCCGGCCATCCCGGCCTGGAAGAGACCGTCCCCGAACTGGCACGCCATGCGCACCTGCAGCAGCCGCCAGAAATCCGGCAAACCGCGCACCGACCGCCAGATGTCGACGGGTGCGCGCGTGGGCATCCGGGTTTGGGTCACAGAACCGACTTCCGTGTGGGGGCAGACGCAATCGCTGCGGTCGACGCCGCTCCCGACAACAGTACAAATATTTGCGGGCGCCGCTCGATTACCCCGGGCGACGATGCCTCGGGATGCCATGATGGTGTGATGCCCCCGCAGGAAGACCCCGAGGACTTTGTCGCTCGCGCCGCGCGGCGGGTGCGTGCGGGTACCTTGCTGCTTGCCAACACCAATCTCCTCGAACCGACGTTCCGGCGCAGCGTGATCTACATCGTGGAACACAACGAGGGCGGCACGTTGGGCGTCGTGGTGAACCGGGCCAGCGAAACGGCGGTGTACAACGTGCTGCCGCGGTGGGCCAAGTTGGTGGCCAAGCCCAAGACGATGTTCATCGGTGGGCCCGTCAAGCGTGATGCGGCGCTGTGCCTGGCGACGCTGCGCGTCGGCGCCGATCCGCAGGGTGTGCCGGGGCTGCGTCACGTCACCGGCCGGGTGGTGATGGTCGACCTGGACGCCGACCCGGACATGATCGCGCCGCTGGTCGAGGGGATACGGATCTTTGCCGGCTACTCCGGCTGGACCATCGGTCAGCTGGAAGGCGAGATCGAGCGCGACGACTGGATTGTGCTGTCCGCGTTGCCCTCCGACGTCCTGGTCGGGCCCCGGACCGACCTGTGGGGCCAGGTGCTGCGCCGGCAGCCGCTCCCGCTGTCGCTGCTCGCCACCCACCCGATCGACGTCAGCCGCAACTGAGGGTCGGTGCGGAGCCGCTCGCGCAGCTCGGACACCCGCCCGCAGCGCGGCGGCGGCCGTCAGCCGCAGGACCGCGTGCAGCCCGCGCAGGCGCCGCCACAGCCGGGGGCTGCCGCCGCCTGATTCAGCGCGAAGCGCGCGCTCTGCCACGAGCCCGCGGCCAGCGTCCCGAGGGCACCGGCGACGCAGACGATCAGCACGACCAGGGCGGTGTGCGGGGACGCGGCCAGGGCCACGACGCCACCGGCGCTCAGCATCACCGCGGCCGCCAGCTGGGTGGGGGCCATCGCACGCAGCGCCCGCCGGATGGTGTCGGCGGCGTGACCCCGGGAAAGCGACCAGATCCCGAACCCGGCGGATGTCGCCGCGGCGCACATGCACAAAACCCCCGCGATCAGCATGGCCCCACAATACGAGCCGGGTCGGGCACGCGCGCGCCAGGGGCGGGGCCGGCGCGCCGGCTCTCAGTATTGCGAGCCGAGGTGCAGGTTCGGCAGCGGCGGCAGGCCCGGTACCAGGGCCAGCAGGTCGGGGACGGGCTGCTGGGGCGACGTCTGCCCGGACAGGGCCGCCTGCCCGGGGAAGCCCAGCGGGCTTGCGGGTGCCGGGACGGGCAGGCCGACCGGGGCCGGGGCGGGCGCGGTGCCCGG
>NZ_VMQU01000109.1 GCF_007714205.1 Mycobacterium helveticum
ACCCCGACCGGCCGGAGCCCCCATACCATCGGCGACCAAAGGCACGCCTTGTCGGGCTGGGGCGAAGCCCCGTTAGATCTGTAGTGCCCAGCCTCGTCGTAGCACCTGTCCGATCTCAACGTACTCGGCGGCTCGGTGCTGGTGACCGTCACTTTGTTTGAGATGGCCTCGCCAGCGGTGGCCAACATCACCTTGCGGCGCAGTGATCTACCGCCGTGGCACGCCGAGAGGCCCGGCGTACTTTACCGGTAACCCTGCATATTTGATTCGTGCATATTCTCCACGAGCGTCCGGAGGTGGGATGGGCACTCGCGGTTCACCGCACCGGTGGCGAGCCGAGCGCGGTAGGGATCAGGGGGATGGCGCGGGCGTCGGGGACTTGGCCGTGCCGGGCAAAGCCGCAGTTCCGTGCAGGCACTGCTGGTATTCCGGACTACCCGGGACGTTATCGGCACCGCAGTTGCAATCGTGAACTTGCGCGGGATTGCCAAGCGAATCGCAAAAGTCGCTAGCTGGGGCCGATGGTGCGGCCCACACGACACCGGCGGTCAAGGCTGCTGCTAGACCACCGACAGTGGTTATCAATACTCTCGCCTTCACGTTGGACTCCTCGCCTCCCGAAGCCGACGGCACTCTGCTGCCGCGGATTGCACTAGCCGAACAGTAGGACTTTTCATCCTCCGGTATTCACCGCGAACCCACCACCGCGGAGCCCGGGGAGGGCCGCTCGAGATGATCGGGCGTGGTTCACCGACCGGTAGGTTTGCTGAAGGGTAGCGTTAGGGCGCTACTCTTGGCTGAATGTGGTGTATGATCTGGTGTATGAAGCGCACCAACATCTACCTTGATGAGGAGCAGGCGGCCAATCTCGACAAGTTGGCCGAGCAACAGGGCGTTTCGCGTGCCGAGCTCATCCGCCAATTGCTAGGCACGGCTCTCAACAACTCCGACGACAATCTCGAATCTGACCTGAATGCGATTGAAGAGTCGTTCGGCGCGCTTCGTGATATGGAATCGCCCGATCGCCGTCCCGGCGGCCGCGAGGAGCACCTCGACCGAATGTGGCGCCGCACCTCGTGATCCTGGTCGACTCGGACATCCTCATCGCTCACCTTCGCGGCCTGGACGCGGCACGGAATTGGCTCGTCCAAGCTCGAGAGGAGGGGCCTTTAGCTATCAGCGTGGTGTCAATCGCGGAGCTCGTCGGTGGGATGCGCAGCGCCGAGCGACGCGAAGTGTGGCGGCTGCTGGCGTCGTTTCGCACCGAACCAGCCACTGAGATCATCGCGCGCCGGGCCGGCGACTTCAGGCGGCAATACCGGGCGAGTCATTCAAGCATTGGCCTTGGTGACTATCTGATCGCCGCGACTGCCGACGTGAAGGGCTATCAAGCGGCGACGTTGAACGTGAAGCATTTCCCGATGTTCAAGAACCTGCGGCCGCCATTCGCCCTCTGAGGAGGAGCGATTGAAAATCGTTGACCAGCAATGCAAAACGGCGTAGTTTACCTGACATAATGTCGCTTATCGGCACCGAACTACGCCGAGTCGCATTAGATGAAAGGACTCGCACCCGTGAGGATTCAGCCGTCAGTCCTGCTGGGGCCCGCATACTCGTGCGCTGCCACCCACTGAGACTCCCGTGTTGGTTGCATGACTACCGTGGTCGGCGTACATCTCAATCACTTAATGAATGATTCGGCCGTTAGGTGAAACATTGCGAGCTTCGATCGGTGCCGGGTAGCACGTGACCGGTGTGAATCGTTTCAGGCTCCCTCTTCGATGGCCGGGCCCACCCCGGCGCCATTACGTCACAGTGACGAATGCGCAGGAATGTCAGTTCCAGTCACGGCACGGGTGGTCTCCGCGGTGAAAGGAATTATGACCGGCGGCGACGCAATCGTCGAGGTCACTGCGACCGACCCGGAAGCGCCAGTGCGGTTGCAACTCGACGGATTTGCGGTGCGGAACGTGTCAAGGTCGGTGAGACAGTTTCTTATGCGGATTTGATGAGTGCTTCGGGGGTTGGTTGGTTGATCCAGGCGACGGTTGGCAGTTTCGGTGGGGTGGGTCGGCGATGCCGGAACCTGGCGGGGTTGGCGGGTCGGCAAGCCGCTGCGCGGTGAGTTGGCCGGGAATTTCAGCGCCCGCCGCGGGCCCCACCGACTGCGGTATCGGATCGAACAGGACGGTGTGTTCATTGTGCGCGTCGACCATCGCGGGGACGTCTACCGCCACCCTCGTGACGAAAAGCTGTTGGGTTACAACAGTATCCGGTCCGACCGATACATCCTCGCGCCAAGAATCAGCTGAGAGCGCCGCCCAAAGTCAGAGGGCCCCAGCGCGGTCAATTCGTCACCGTGACGTTACTATCGCGGCAAGACGCCCTCGTTTGCCGAGCCTACCGACGCACTGACACCAACACCGGACCAACACCGGTAAAGCTGCATATTTGATTCCGGCGTATTCGGGCCTCTGCGTAGTGCTTTCGGCCATGATTCGCTTGGCCGCCGAGCCGTCTCGCTCGTTGAGTGGGGGCCTTCGAAAGCGCTCGCCAGAACCCGGGTCGGATTCTCACTAGTTTGCCGATGTGTCATCCAGAGCAGTCGACCGCAACCTCGAGTGCCGCGCAGATGGCGCGCATCCGGGCGTCGGCGAGGCGGCCAAGCCGATCGACCAACACCGCGACCGAGACACTTTCGACTGAGTCCAAATTCACCGCGGAACGGTGCGGGATCGGGTCGGGACCGGGTTCAAGAACAACCTCGCTGGCCAGCCCCCGGATTGTCGTGGTACAGGGCGCGACGAGTGCGCGTCGAAGCCGAGGGATCGCAGCATCGCGCGAGAGAACAACGACTGGACGCCGGCCGATCTCGGCCATCTCACACCACCACACCTCTCCGCGCACCGGAAGTGCGCTCACGAGTCTCCGGCCGCCCGCCGCCACGACGCTATATCGCCCCACTCGTCGGGCTCATCAATCGGGTGCTCGTCGTAGGCGGCATAGCTCGCATCCACCTCGGCTGATCGATGGCGAGCAAGTAAGGCCCTGAGGGCCTCATCGATGAGAGCTGCGTCAGTAATTCCTGCCCGCACGTCGCGTGCACTGCTCAGTAGCCCGGCGTCGACAGTAGTGCTCAGGCGTATGCGGTTCATGCCACAATTATGCCACGGCCTGAGCAAACTATCCGATGGGCGTCCCCCGGTCGCGGGCCCACAAACGTCTGATTTGTCACGTGGCGAATGGATATTACGGCTGGTGAGGGCCATTGTTCCGGGGTTGGGTGAGCCACCATTCCGTTGAATGGTGAGCCACTGTGCCGGTGGCCGGTGAGCCGTGGCGCCGGTGGTGTTGTGAGTGCGACCGTTCGTCGGTCTGCGTCATTGGGGCGCGGACGCGATGAAAGGGGTCGCCTTCGATGGTCGACTACAAACAGATCCTGCGGCTACGCGCCGAAGGAGTGAGCCAGCGCGGGATCGCCGAGGTACTGGGTTGCTCACGCAACACGGTGGCATCGGTGTTCGCCGCCGCAACTGCTGCCGGGGTGGGCTTCGGGGAGGTGGTGGACCTCGCTGCTGACGAGGTCCGCCACCGGCTGCTGCCCGCACCGAGCAAGCCGGACTCAGACCGAGTGGCGCCGGATTTCGAGCACGTGCACCGCGAGCTCGGGCGTCCGTCAGTGACGCTGCTGCTGCTGTGGAATGAGTACGTCGCGACCTGCCGAGAATCCGGTGGAGTGCCGTATCGGTACTCGTTCTTCAACGAACAGTACCGCCGCTGGGTGGCCGCGACGGGGGCGTCGATGCGTATCGTGCGCACCCCGGGCGAGTCCATCGAGGTCGACTGGGCCGGTGATGCGATGAGCTTCCTCGACCCGCTGACCGGCGACCCGACCGATGCATGGCTGTTTGTGGCCGCGCTGTCGTTTTCGGCGTTCACCTATGTGGAGGCATTCATCGATATGACGCTGGTGTCGTGGATCGATGCCCATGTGCACGCATTCGAGGCTTTTGGCGGCACGACCCGACTGCTCGTGCCGGACAACCTTCGCACCGGCGTATCCAAGGCTGATCGGTACGAACCGGTGCTCAACCCAGCCTATGCCGGGCTGGCCGAGCATTACCGCACCGCGATCGTGCCGGCCAGGGTCAAACGCCCGCGTGACAAGCCGGTCGTGGAGGGCAGCGTGCGCTTCGTCGCCAACCAGGTCGCCGCGGTGCTGCGGGATCGGCGGTTCGTGGGCCTGGCCGAGTTGAACGAGGCCATCTTCGAGCTGGTCGACCAGATCAACGCACGACCGTTTCAGAAGCGGGAGGACTCCCGCCAGATCGTGTTCCTGCGCGATGAACAGCCACTGCTGCATCCGTTGCCGCCGGCGCGGTTCGAATTGGCGGATCTACGAAAAGCCAAGGCAGGACCGAACTATCACATTCAAGTGGACGGCAATTTCTACTCCGTGCCATCGGCGTTGATCGGACAAAGTCTGGACGTTCGGATCACCACCGGCACCGTGGGGGTCTTCGACGGCACCGAACGCGTGGCGTGTCATGTCCGGCTCAAAGGGGTGCGCGGGCGGTATGCCACCGTCACCGAGCACATGCCTGCCGGGCATCGCCACCGCCTGTCCGACTGGAGCCCGGCCCGCTTCGAGCAGTGGGCGGCGACCATCGGCCCGAACACCACAGCGGCGATTGGGGCGATCCTGGCCTCCCGCAAGATCGTCGAGCAGTCCTACCGGTCGTGCCTGGGGGTGATGGCACTGGCCAAACGCCACGGTGGTGCGGCCCGACTCGAAGACACCTGCGGTCGAGCACTGGCCGCCACACCGGCGCCGTCCTACACGCTGATCAAGAAACTCTGGGCGGCTTGGGAACCCGCCGATCCACCACCGGCGGCATCCCTGGGTGATGCCGGCTTCGTGCGCGGTGCCGACTACTACGGCCAGAGCGAAGACCAGTCATGATCGACGTGCAGACCTTGGACAGGCTCAAGGCGATGCGCCTATCCGGCATGGCCGAGTACTTCGAGAACCTCGCCGCCACCACCGGTGCGCAGCGGCCCACCGGCCCGGAGATGGTCAAGATGGCCGTCGACTGGGAATACGAACGCCGCCGCAACAACAAGCTGCACCGGCTACGCCGACACGCCGGCCTGGCCCAACCCGCCGCCGACATCGCTGACATCAAAGCCATGCCCGGCCGCAGCGTGGATAGCGAGCTGATCGTCCGCCTGGCCGTCGGCAACTACCTGCAGAACCGCCAAGACGTCATCCTGCAGGGCCCCACCGGCGCCGGGAAGACCTATGTGGCCTGCGCACTGGGCAACAAGGCATGCCAGCAGTACCGCAGCGTGCTCTACCTGCCGGCCGGTGAACTATTCGACCGGCTCACCATCGCCGAACGCACCGGGGAGCGAAAACGCTGCCTGGACACCCTGGTCAAGGTGGAGCTGTTGATCATCGACGACTGGTTCCTCACCACGCCGAGCCGCCAGCAGATCCAGCAGCTGCACACCTTGATCGACCGGCGCCATAAGACGGCATCGACGATCTACTGCACCCAGCTACCGCCCGGTCAGTGGCATGACCGCATGGAGGAGAAAATTCTCGCCGACGCAATCATCGATCGCATCACCACCAACGCCCACGCCACCGTGCTGACCTGCGACGAATCAATGCGCAAGCACTTCGGTCTGCCCGGCTGACCAACCGCCGGTGGGGCGGACCGCCTGCTGGACCGTCCCACCGGCACTACCCAACCCAGGCCGCCCGCGGCCCACCCCGTGCACGCGCACGCCCGTCAGCACAACGACGACGCCGCGGTCCAGCCTCACACCGGAACAGTGGCCCACCGATCAGCGGAACAATGGCTCACCCAACAGCGGAACAGCGGCCCTCACCGAGCGTGATATCCAGCGAATTATGCGTAGCGCAGTGGCAGCTCCCGAGGAGACCTGATTCGCGGTGATTGCAACTGATTCTGGACTAGCTAGCCAGCGAATTAAGCTGTAGCACAACTTAATTCAGAGTTAATGCGGCATCTTCTCATTCACCCACCTCTGCCCAATGTTGCTGCAAGTGTGGAAGGAATTCGGTCAACGGTGTCTCCGTTGGTCACGGTGAACGTGGTCAGGCGGTCACTGAGGTGGGCTGCGACGATTTGCACGACGGCGATGACGGTGTCGTTGGCCACCAAGTCGGGCACGGCAGGCCGACTACGAACCGGTGCGGCCACCGAGTGGAAAACGCGCGGCTGTCGGAGGCGCTCAAGGAAATGGCCGTGATCGACCGGTGCGGGCGAACACGCCGGCTAGGGCATCCAGGGCGGCCGGCACTAGCCGGTAGTAGGCCCATTTGCCGCGCTGGGTGCGCTCGAGCAGACCGGCCTCGACCAGGACCTTGAGGTGGTGTGACACGGTCGGTTGGGACAGCCCGACCGGCCCGGTCAAGTCACAGACGCATGCTTCGGCCGCCTCGTGGCCCGCGATCAGCGACACCAGTCGCAGCCGGGTTGGCTCGCCGAGCGCCTTGAGAACCACGGCCAGCCGCTCGGCGGCCTCCGCATCCAGCACCGCATCGGCGATGGGACGACAACACGTCTGGAGATCGGCCACCAGTAGCGATCCATCGGATTGCGCTGAGGAAGCGATCGTCGTAGGCATAAACCCAGTATGACACACATTGACAGCCGTCGATGGATAGTGCAGTCTTGATCCCATAGACATCTGTCGATGAGAGGATTATCGAAATGACCGAGACCAGGGACGGCGAGTTGCGCGATCAGGTTCGCGCCAGCTACGGAGCCGCCGCCAACGCGATCAGCGGCGGCGCCACCAACAGCGAGGTGCTCACCGCGGCGAGCTGTTGCGGGTCGAGCGATGCGGCCGACGTCGGCACCATTTTCGGAGCGGGTCTCTACGGCGCCGACGAGCATTCCGAGCTGCCCGCCGACGCCGTCGCGGCGAGCTTGGGGTGCGGCAACCCGACCGCGGTCGCCGACCTGCATCCCGGTGAACGCGTGCTCGACCTGGGCTCCGGCGGCGGCATCGATGTGCTGCTCTCGGCACGCCGAGTCGGACCCGAGGGGTTCGCCTACGGCGTCGACATGACCGACGAGATGCTCGCCCTGGCCGAGGCGAACAAGGCCAAAGCGGGTGTCACCAACGTCGAGTTCCTCAAGGGCACCATCGAGGACATCCCACTGCATGACGCAGCGGTCGACGTGGTGATCTCCAACTGCGTGATCAACCTGTCGGCCGACAAACCGGCGGTGCTCGCCGAAATGTTTCGGGTTCTGGTTCCCGGAGGGCGGATCGGGATCTCCGACGTCGTCGCCGAGGATCACCTCACCGCGGCCGAACGAGCCGAGCGCGGCTCCCATGTCGGCTGCATTGCCGGAGCCCTGTCCAAAAAGGAATACCTCGACGGCCTGGCCGCCGCCGGATTCGTCGATGCCTCCGTGGCCTTCACCCACGAAGTTGCCGACGGAATGCACGGCGCAATCATCCGCGCCACCAAACCCGCAGCATCGGTCGGCGGCTAAACCGACACAGAGCCGATGCAGAAAGGCCAGTGGGCTGGCGCGGAGCAACCGCACCAGCCCACTGTCACGTTTGGAGTTACTTAGACAGCAGTCACTCCTACTGCCTGAGGCCCTTTGGCGCCTTGCGCAACCTCGAACTGAACACGCTGGTTTTCCTCGAGCGAACGGTAGCCGTTGCCCTGGATCTCCGAGTAGTGGACGAACAGGTCCTTCGCGCCGTCGTCCGGGGTGATGAAGCCGAAGCCCTTCTCACCGTTGAACCATTTCACAGTCCCCTGTGCCATTTACTTTCTTCTCTCATTTCAAATGCGGACATACCTAAAATATCCGCGCGATCAACGTAGCACGAGCCGTGCCCTTTATTGACGATTGTTGTCACGCTGCGGCGACGAACCCTGGGAGCGGGCCGGGCGGCGACTACGCCGGCGGCCGACGGAACCGGAGCGGGGAGGCTGCGGCGGACGCTGCTGCGAGGAATGCGCAGGGACCGCCGTCTTCGGCGCGGGGGCACGATGCGGCGCCATCTCACCGGCTACCGCGTGCACGGCAGCCGAGTCGACGGTGACCTCCTGCGGTGTGACGCGGATGCCCGCGCGGCGCATCAACGCGTGCGTGTCCTTACGCTGCTCGGGCAGGACGACGGTCACGACGTCACCGGCGTTGCCCGCCCGCGCGGTGCGCCCGGACCGGTGCAGGTAAGCCTTGTGCTCGGCGGGCGGATCGATGTGCACGACCAGCTCGATTCCGTCGACATGGACGCCGCGCGCGGCGATGTCGGTGGCCACCAACACGCGGGCGTCACCGGCGGTGAAGGCGGCAAGATTCCGGTCGCGTGCGGGCTGAGACAGGTTGCCGTGCAAGTCCACAGCCGGGACACCGGATTCGGTGAGCTGTTTGGCGAGCTTGCGCGCCTGATGCTTGGTGCGCATGAACAGGATGCGGCGACCGGAGCCGGAAGCGAGCCGGTGGACCAGCTTCGTCTTGGCGTGCACGTCGGAGACGTGGAACACGTGGTGGGTCATTTCGGGCACCGGCGAATCGGCGCCGTCGACGGAGTGCAGCACCGCGTCGCGCAGGAACCGATTGACGAGCTTGTCGACGCCATTGTCGAGGGTCGCGGAGAACAGCAACCGCTGGCCGCCCATCGGGGTGGCCGCCAGGATGCGGGTGACGCCGGGCAGAAAGCCGAGGTCGGCCATGTGATCGGCTTCGTCGATCACCGTGACCTCGACCGAGTCGAGGCTGATCAGACGTTGCTTCATCAAGTCTTCGAGGCGGCCCGGGCAGGCCACGACGACGTCGACGCCGGACTTCAGCGCCGCCACCTGCCTGCTTTGCGACACGCCGCCGAAGATCGTCGTCACGCGCAGCCCGTTGGCAGCGGCCAGCGGCTCCAGAGCCGCGGTGATCTGGGTGGCCAGTTCCCGGGTCGGGGCCAGAATCAGACCCGCCGGGTGCGACGGGCGGCGCCGGTGTCCGGCCAGCCTGCTGACCAGAGGAATCGAGAAGGCGAGCGTCTTGCCGCTGCCCGTCTTGCCGCGGCCGAGGACGTCTCGGCCGCTCAGTGTGTCGGGAAGTGTTTCGACCTGGATGGGAAACGGATGGCTGATCCCGCGGGCGGCGAGCACTTCGATGAGTGGTTCGCGCACGCCGAGATCGGCAAATGTCGTGCCTGTGGTCACTGGATGTCTTTCAGCATCGGTGGTGCCGAGTTGGCGGCGAAATGCGCGCGTTCGGTCAGCACAAAGTGGCGAGATTGCCGGTGGGCAAAATCGATCGCCGCGATACGAACTGCGCCGGATTCAGTGCGCCAGCCACTCGATCGGGGCGGACGCCGGAAGGATCAAGAAGCGTTTCACGACGTGCCGGCCGCCGTAGGACGGCCAACGTTGACACCAGCATAGCGCATGCCGGCCCGGTACGCCCCGCGAGCCCGAGACCTGCGCGCGGCGCCCGCCCGCTGCCTGTACCGTTGAAGACGAACCGCTCGCGAGCGGTCATCGCGAATCGTCGCCTCAAGAAAAGAGATCAGCGTGCGATTCGACCGTCGTCCGGACGCCGACGCGAACCGGCCGACCTCCTCTTTCGTAAGGACACACATGGACAACTCGAACCTGTTCTCCCACCCCGAAGCGCCCGAACACGTCGTCTCGGACGAGACCTCCGGGAAGCCGGTCGAACACCCGGTCTTCTCGGATCGGCCCAACGGCGACGCTGGCGCGCGGGCCAAAGAACGACACTGAGGTAGTCAACGCGGAGCCGCGGGGCGGTTGCGTCGCCTGAGTCGCTGCCGCGGCAGTGAGCCTCACTGTCGCGGCAGTGAGCGGGCCTGACCACATGCGCCCGACGGGGCCGGCATTGCGCCACACAATCATGGAGTGCCCCATCGCAAATTCACCGTCCTGTTGATCGCGAGCGCCGAGGCCTTCGCGGCTGCGGCGCTGTGGGCCGCCGGCGCGTAGCGGCGGCAAGCCCCTCCGGCGCAAGCACTTTGGGCCATGGCGCCGCCCGGGCCGTAATCGGCAGGGAAGCAAACGCAAACCGTGACAGCACACGTCCAACTCGTTGCCGCCGAACCCGGAGTCCACTACACCGTCAGGTTGATCCAGTCGCCGAGTTCTTCGATGTCATGCGCTGCAGGAAGCCATGTCCGCGACCACAACCGGTGCGTGGGTCTTCGTCGAGCGCCCGTCGCAGAAGTCGCGCGGCGGCGCCGAAGAATCTGCTTAGCGAAACACCCGTCGGCCCGACCGTGATTTGGGACTCGTTGTCGGCACGGCCGCGAAGGCCGCCACGATGCATGGCGGTGAGTGCGGTATATTCACCGCATGCGAGTCTAGAAAGCGGCTCTTCTGAAGTGTCGACCTAACGGATGCGATCCGGTCGCGTGAGAAACGGGAAAATCGCATTGCACACACCGGAAATCCTCTCTCGGGACTCGCCTTAAGCGACACGGTCGCCGACCCGGCCGTGACGATTTTCTAGCAATGTACGTGCTGATCGGAACTTTATCGGGGGCTGTGAATGGCCAGGAGGCTTCTACTCCGGCGTTGGCACCGCAACATGGAGGTGCGCGACGACGCCGAGTACGTGAGCGCCATCGCCACGTTGTCCGAGGGCTCGGTGCGCCGGAACTTCAACCCCTACACCGACATCGACTGGGACGCGCCGGAGTTCGCGGTCATCGACAATGATCCCCGGTGGATCCTGCCGGCGAGCGACCCATTGGGCCGCCACCCCTGGTACCAGGCCCAGCCCGAGGACCGCAAGATCAAGATCGGGATGTGGCGCCAGGCCAACGTGGCCAAGGTGGGCACCCATTTTGAGTCCGTCCTGATCCGCGGCCTGATGAACTACACATTTTGGCTGCCCAACGGTTCACCGGAATACCGGTATTGCCTCCACGAATCCGTGGAAGAGGGCAACCACACCCTGATGCTGCAGGAGATGGTCAACCGCGTCGACGCGAGCGTGCCGGGCTTGCCACGCATCCTGCGCTGGATCTCGCCGCTGGTCCCGTTGGCGGCCGGACCGCTGCCGGTGGCGTTCTTCATCGGGGTCCTTGCCGGCGAGGAACCCCTCGACCACACCCAGAAGGATGTGCTCCGCGAGGGCAAGGCGCTGCACCCGGTCATGGAACGGGTGATGGCGATCCACGTGGCCGAGGAAGCGCGTCACATCTCCTTTGCCCACGAATTCCTGCATAAGCGGTTGCCTCAACTGCCCAAATGGCAGCGCTTTTGGCTTTCCCTGTATTTCCCGCTGATCATGCGTCTGTTGTGCCACGCAATTGTGGTACCGCCGGCGGCGTTTTGGCGCGAGTTCGGCATTCCGCGCGAGGTGAAGAGGGAACTTTTCTTCGAGTCGCCGGAATCGCAGCAATTCCTTCGCGACATGTTCGCCGATATGCGGGCCCTGGTCTATGACACCGGGATGATGAATCCCCTTTCCCGGGCCCTGTGGCGGGTGTGCGGGATTGACGGCGAGCCGTCGCGCTACCGCGGCGAACCGCAACGCCGGCGGTTCAACGCCCAACCCGATGACGGCGCGGCGGCCGCGCTCGGCGCCGACCCGCACGAGACGTGCCGTCCGCCCGTCGGGGCACGCTAGCCGGACGCCTCGCCGGAAGCTCCGCGCCGTTCTGGTGGGCCGCGCTGCCCCGTCAAGCGAACCGCGGACACGCGATGACGAACCGGGACGGCCGACCATCCCCGCGTCGAACGCATCGAACGCACCGGCCGTTCCCGGACGTCAAGCCATCAGGACAATCTGGCGGGGCCTGACCACTTCACCGAGCCTGACCACTTCACCGAGCCTGTAAATGCGCAGACGAAGTGCACGTGCGAAGACCGGAAGGGCAGGTCACATTTTCCGTCCTGTATGGTCGTGCTGCCCTGTCGGCGCGCGGGAATCGAGGGCACCCATGGTGAGCGGACCGCCTGGCCGGGCCTTCACGATCCGGGATGCCGTGGATCCCGGTCTGCGCAACGCCACGCGGTTCTTGCCCCGGGGATACGCACTGCACCGCGGTTACAAGCTCCAGCGAAAGCTCATGGCGGCCCTGGGTCACGCCGGCCGGTTGCGCGACACACCGGTCGTCGCGGTCAACGAGAACGTCACGGTGCGCCTGCACCGCCCGGCCGGGCTGCCCGGCCGGGCGCCCGCGCTGTTGTGGATCCACGGCGGTGGCACCATCATGGGGGTCGCCGCCCAGGACGACAAGTATCTCCGCAGGCTGTGCCATCGCACCGGGATCGCGGCCGCGGCGGTAGAACACCGGCTGGCGCCCGAGCACCCCTATCCGACGCCGGTCGAAGACTGTTATGCGGCTCTGCTGTGGCTGGCGCGCCAGCCGTGGGTGGACCCGGATCGGGTCGCCGTCGGCGGCGCCAGCGCCGGTGGGCATTTCGCGGCGGCGGTGGCGCAGCGCGCTCACGATCGGGGCGACGTCGAACTCGCCTTCCAGATGCTGGTCTATCCGATGCTCGATGATCGCACCGGCGCACGCGGCGATGGACCCAAACGCATCATGTGGACCGAGCGCGACAACCAGCTGGCGTGGCGGTGGTACCTCGACGGCGCCGATCCCCTCGAGGCGGTGCCGGGCCGGCGGCACGACCTGTCCGGTCTGGCCCCGGCCTGGATCGGGGTCGGCACGTTGGACCTCTTCTACCGCGAGTGCCGGGAGTACGCGCAGCGGCTCCGCGACGCGGGTGTCCGCGTGCACGAGGAACTGGCGCCGGGCGCCTTTCACGCGTTCGACCAGATCGCGGACAAGGCACCGATTTCGGTGAATTTCCTCGCCAGCCAGTGCGACCACCTGCGCGCTGCACTGGCGGCGCCGCGTCGCTGACCCCGGAGGGCCGAACATGCGATCTGTCACGTTGTGACTGCATAGTTTGCAGTTTGTGCAACTATAGGGTGCTATGGCCAATCAGATCGGTCTCCGCGAGCGCCGCCGCCGCCAGACCAGCATGGACATTCGGGACGCCGCCGTGCGTCTGGCCGGCGAACGCAGCTTCGACAGGGTGACCATCGACGAGATCTGCCTCGAGGCCGGCATCTCACCCCGCACTTTCTTCAACTATTTCCCCAACAAAGAGTCCGCGATCGCCTACGGCCCCTCCGACATACCCCCTGAGCTCGTTGCCGAGTTCGTCGCGGCCGGCCCAGCCCCCTACTCGGTGGTGCTGGCGGAGCTGATCACGCTGGCGGCCCACCACCTCCGCGACACCCCGCCCAAGCGCGACCAGGCCGTGTGCATGTTGCAACTCGCCAAGACCACCCCAGCGGTCCTGGCCGCTTTCCTTGCCGATCTGGAGCGGTTCCAAACCCACCTGACCGATATCGTCGCGCGCCGCCAGGGGATGCGGCCCGACGACGAGGTGCCCGCGATGATCTCCGCCCTGGCGTTGACGGCCGTGCGTTCGGGAATCGAGCGCTGGTCCGGCGGTAAGCCCGAGGATGCCGACGACACGCCGATGCCCTACGTCGAACGCGCCGCCGCGCTCGTCAACAGCATCCTCACGAAGTGACGCAAAACACCGCCAGCGAAGTTGCATAGTCTGCAAAATATGCACCGTATGTATTATGCTTTGAGCTCGGTGCCGCGAAACGGTCCGGGGGTACGGAGCCATCGCAGCGTCTGACAGTCGCCTACGAATCCCCTTGTAGCGCAATCGGTCAGTGCGCCCCCCGTTCTCGCCCGCGGGCTGCCCCGACGACGCCCACACCACCGCTGCGCGACGAGGAAGGAAAGCACCCGGGTGCAGATATCGAAGGTTGTGCGCAACGCGTGGCTGCCGCTGTTGATCACGGCGGTCGTCGTGGTCGGGGGCTTCACCGTGGCGCGGGTCAAGACGTTCTTCAGCGCCCAGGACACCGGCGTGCTGACCAGCCCCCGGCTGGACGAATCGAAGCCGTTCAAGCCGAAGGTCGTCAAATACGAGGTCTTCGGCTCAGCCCGTCACGCCAACGTCAACTACCTCGATCTGTCGGCCGACCCGCAGCGGGTCGACGGCGCACCGTTGCCGTGGACGCTGGTACTCAGCACGACCGCCCCCTCCGTCTTCCCCAACATCTCGGCACAGAGCGACGGTGACCAGCTGGGTTGCCGCATCACCATCGATGACGAAGTCAAGGACGAGAACATGACCACCGGCGTGCACGCCCTGACGTTCTGCTTGGTGAAGTCGGCATGAGCAGACACCTCGACAACACCGCCCCCATCGCGACGCAGCAGGAGCGGCCCGCGATCCCGCGTCTCATCCGGAAGTTCGCGGTACCCGTCATCCTCGGCTGGATCGCGGTCATCGCGGTCCTCAACGTGGCCGTCCCCCAGCTCGACGAGGTGGGCAAGATGCGCTCGGTGTCGATGGCTCCCGACGATGCGCAGTCGGTCGTCGCGACGAAGCGCATGGGCGCGGTGTTTGACGAGTACAAGTCCAACAGCTCGGTGATGATCGTGCTGGAGGGCCAGAAGCCCCTCGGTGACGCGGCCCACGCCTATTACGACCAGGTCGTCAAGAAGCTTGACGCCGACACCAAACACGTTGAGCACGTCCAGGATATGTGGAGCGATCCGCTGACCGGGGCGGGCGCGCAGAGCAACGACGGCAAGGCCGCCTACGTTCAGGTCTACCTGGCCGGGAACCAGGGCGAAGCCCTGGCCAACGAGTCCGTCGAGTCCGTCCAGAAAATCGTCAAGAGCCTTCCCACTCCCCCGGGGGTCAAGGCGTACGTCACCGGGCCCGCGGCACTGATGGCGGACCAGCACGAGGCCGGCGATCGCAGCCTGCAGCTCATCACGGCGGCGACCTTCACGGTGATCATTGCGATGCTGCTGCTGGTCTACCGCTCGATCGTCACGGTGTTGCTCACGTTGGTCATGGTGGTGTTCGAGCTTTCGGCCGCGCGCGGAATGGTCGCCTTCCTGGGCTACTACAAGATCATCGGGCTCTCCACGTTCGCCACGAACTTGTTGGTCACGTTGGCGATCGCGGCCGCCACCGACTACGCGATCTTTTTGATCGGCCGATATCAGGAGGCCCGCTCGGTCGGCGAATCCCGGGAAGACGCGTACTACACCATGTACAAGGGCACCGCACACGTCGTGCTCGGTTCGGGCCTGACCATCGCCGGCGCCACGTTCTGCCTGCACTTCACCAACCTGCCGTACTTCCAGACGCTGGGCATTCCGTTGGCGATCGGCATGGTGGTGGTCGTCGCGGCGGCACTGACGCTTGGTCCCGCGGCCATCTCGGTGGCATCGCGCTTTGGTAAGACACTCGAACCCAAGCGGGCGCAACGGATCCGCGGGTGGCGCAAGGTCGGAGCCCTCGTCGTGCGGTGGCCCGGACCGATTCTGGTGATGACGATCATGGTCGCACTGGTGGGCCTGCTGACCCTGCCGGGTTACCGCACCAACTACAACGACCGCAACTACCTGCCCGCGGACCTGCCCGCGAACGAGGGTTACGCGGCCGCGGACCGGCACTTTTCGAAGGCGCGGATGAATCCCGAAGTGCTGATGATCGAAAGCGACCACGATCTGCGCAACTCGGCCGACTTCCTGGTCATCGACAAGATCGCCAAGGCGATCTTCCGGTTGCCGGGAATCGGCCGCGTACAAGCCATCACCCGGCCGGAGGGCACGCCGATCGAGCACACCTCGATCCCCTTCCAGATCAGCATGCAGGGTGTCACCCAGCAGATGAACCAGAAGTACCAGGAAGACCAGATGGCCGACATGCTGCATCAGGCCGACATGATGCAGACGACCATCAACGACATGACCAAGATGCAGAGCATCACCGCGCAGATGGCCGACAACATGCACATCATGGTCAAAAAGATGCACGACATGACCATGGACATTGCCCAATTACGGGACAACATGGCCGATTTCGAGGACTTCTTCCGGCCCATCCGCAGCTACTTCTACTGGGAGAAGCACTGCTACGACATCCCCGTGTGCTATTCGCTGCGGTCGGTGTTCGACGCCCTCGACGGCATCGACACGATGACCGACGACATCCAGAGCCTGCTGCCGGTCATGGACCGCCTCGATGCGCTGATGCCCCAGATGGTGGCGCTGATGCCCGGGATGATCGAGAACATGAAGGCCATGAAAGCGACGATGCTGACCATGTATTCGACCCAGAAAGGGTTGCAGGATCAGCAGAAAGAGGCGCAGAAGAACGCCAGCGCCATGGGCAAGGCCTTCGACGCGTCCAAGAACGACGACTCGTTCTACCTGCCCCCGGAGACGTTCAACAATGCCGAGTTCAAGAAGGGCATGAAGAACTTCATCTCCCCCAACGGCCACGCCGTGCGCTTCATCATCAGCCACGACGGCGATCCGATGTCGGCCGAAGGCATCGCGCACATCGACGCGATCAAGAAGGCCGCCTACGAAGCACTCAAAGGCACGCCGCTGGAGGGCTCGAGGATCTATCTCGGCGGGACCGCGGCAATGTACAAAGACCTCAGCGACGGCAACACCTACGACCTGTTGATCGCCGGGATCGCCTCGCTGTGCCTGATTTTCATCATCATGCTGATCATCACGCGCGGCGTCGTGGCCTCGGCGGTCATCGTGGGCACCGTCCTGCTCTCGCTGGGCGCGTCCTTCGGGCTCTCGGTGCTGATCTGGCAGCACCTCATCGGCATCGAACTGCACTGGATGGTGCTCGCGATGTCGGTCATCATCCTGCTCGCCGTCGGCGCCGACTACAACCTGCTGCTGGTGGCGCGGTTCAAGGAGGAGATCTACGCCGGGCTGAACACCGGAATCATCCGTTCGATGGGCGGCACCGGCTCGGTCGTCACGTCGGCGGGGCTGGTCTTCGCCTTCACGATGATGACGATGGCGGTCAGCGAGCTGACGGTGATCGGCCAGGTCGGCACCACCATCGGCCTGGGCCTGCTCTTCGACACACTGATCGTCAGGTCGCTGATGACCCCGGCGATCGCCGCGCTGCTGGGCAAGTGGTTCTGGTGGCCGCAGCGGGTCCGACAGCGGCCCAAGCCCTCCCCCTGGCCCACCCCGATGCCGATGCCGATGCCGGCCGAGCAGCCCGAATTGGTGTCGACTGACTCTGCGCTGACGGCGTCGACTCTGCGCTGACGGCACCGAAACTGCGCCCAGCACGTGCTTGCAGCGCTGGGCGCAGCACGGGGCGCAGTCTCGATGGGAGGCGGCGGGTTTAGGTGACCCACTCCGGTTGCTCGCCGATATCGGCCGCGGAGAAGTCCTTGTGCCCCAACCCCGCCGTGGTACCGCCGTCCACGACGAACTCCGAGCCGGTCGAATAGCTCGACTCGTCGCTGGCCAGGTAGACCACCAGGTGGGAAACCTCGCTGGGGTCGGCGGCGCGGCCCAGCGCGGTCTGGAAGAGGTCCTCGGGAACCCATTCGGTCATCGGCGTCTTGATGAGCCCGGGATGGATCGAGTTGACCCGGATGCCGCTCGGACCCAATTCGAGCGCGGCCGATTTGGTCAGCCCGCGCACGGCGAATTTGGTTGCGGTGTAACCGTGGCAGGCGATGGTACCGGCCATCCCCTCGATGGAGGAGATGTTGATGATCGAGCCGCGTCCCGCTTCCTTCATGGGTTTGACAACGGCGCGGATGCCGAGGAACACGCCGGTCAGATTGATGTCGAGAATCCGCTGCCACTCGGAGAGTTCGTAGTCCTCGAGCGTGCCGATGTTGATGATGCCGGCGTTGTTCACCAGCACGTCGACACCGCCGAACTCGGCCAGCGCGGTGGCGACCGCCGCGGCCCACTGCTCGGGACTGGTCACGTCCAGGTGCACGTAGCGGGCCGCGTCACCGACGTCGGCGGCGACCGCCTTGCCCTCGTCGTCGAGGATGTCGCCGAACACCACCTTGGCGCCCTCGCCGACGAGCATCCGCACGTGCGAGGCGCCCATCCCCCGGGCGCCGCCACTGACGAGCGCGACCTTTCCCGCCAACCGTTGTGCCACCGCATGTCTCCCGTCGTGTCGGAGGAATGGTTAGCACCATACAGACGCACGACGATGTATGGCCAGCTTCGAACTAGTTCTTGTCCGACCACCGGAAGACGGCGAGGCAAGCCATTAAGCCGGCAATGCTCCACGCCGTCAGCACAAAGAATATGCGCCAGCGCTCCCAGCTGCCGGCCGGTTCGAAAGCGACCATGTCCGGTGGCAACAGCACGGAACGGAAACCGTTCCTAAACACTGAGCGAAACTGAGTTTCGCCTGGTGGGCGGCCCCGAACGGTCGTGGGTCGCCTGGGTTCTCGCCGTGGTCCTGTGAGCACGTCTGGTCT
>NZ_VMQU01000010.1 GCF_007714205.1 Mycobacterium helveticum
GTCCCTGCCCCTGTCCCTGTCCCTGTCCCTGTCCCTGTCCCTGTCCCTGTCCCGGCCCTATCTGCCCCCGGCCCGGGACCACAGCGGTGATCGCCACGACCGCCGACGCCCTCGTCCGCCTGGTGCGGGCGGGGCACCGGCGGCAGACGTGGCTCTCGGTGGCCGGCCTGGCGCTGACCCTGGTCCTCGCGACCGCCTACCTGCTGGCCGGCGCACTGCGGGTGACGCCGTTCGCGTCGTCTTATCGGGTCACCGTGCAGTTGCCGGAATCCGGTGGGCTGCTGCCCAATCAGGACGTCGCGCTGCGCGGGGTGCGCATCGGGCACGTCCAGTCGCTGCAGCTCACCGACCGAGGCGCCGATGCCGTGGCCACCATCACCTCGGACGTGCAGATCCCGGCGTCCAGCGTCGTCCACGTGGCGGAGCTGTCCGCCGGCGGCGAGCAATCGCTGAACTTCGAGGCCGAATCCGACGCCGGACCGTATCTGCACGACGGCAGTGTCATCGGGCTGGACCGCACCACCGTTCCGCTGAGCATGGCGCGGTTGCTCGCCGACGCCGACGGCATGCTGGCGCAGGTCGATCCCCGCAAGATGGAGCTGATCAAGAAGGAACTCAGCCTGACCAAACAGGGCCCGCGCAAGTTGGCCGACATCGTCGACGGCGGCACGTTCCTGCTGTCGACGCTCGATTCCGTGCTGCCCGAAACCACCAGCATCATCAAGACCAGCCGGGTGGTGCTGACCCTGGCGGCCGACAAGAACGCCGGCCTGGCCGCGGCCACGACGGGCCTGGACCGCACACTGGCCGGCGTCGCCCGGATGCAGGGCGGATACCGCCGTTTGATCCAGCGGGCGCCGCACGCCCTCTCGGCCGTCGACAACCTGTTCGCCGACAACTCCGACACGATGGTGCAACTGCTGGCCAGCGCGGCCAGCAGTGCGCAGCTTCTCTACCTGCGGGTACCGGCGCTCAACGCGCTTTTCCCCGATTATCGCGGGTCGCTGCTGGACGCCCTGGCCAGCACGATGCACGACCACGGCATCTGGGCGACGGCCGACTGGTACCCCCGCTACGCGTGCGACTACGGCACGCCGGCGTTCGCGCCCTCCAACGCCGACTACCCCGAGCCGTTCATGTACACCTACTGCCGCGACGACGATCCCGCCGTCGAGATCCGCGGAGCCAAGAACGCGCCGCGGCCGGCCGGCGACGACACCGCGGGCCCGCCGCCGGGCGCGGACCTGGGTCGCAGAACCGATCCGACGCCGAAGGGCCGCTACACGATTCCCACCCCGTACGGCGGCCCGGTTCTGCCGATAGAGCCGCCGCACTGAGACCGACACCCGTCCAGCCAAGGAGATGACGATGGCCACGACGACCGAGAACGAACTCGACACCGATACCGGGGAGGAAAAGCCCGAGCCCGCAGCCGAAGACACCGAGCCGGGCAAGGCCGGAGCCGAGGCCGCCGAGCCCGGCGATGAGGGCGACGACGAGCCCGTCCCGCCCAAACGTGACGGCGCCAAACGTGACGGCGCCAACCGGCGCAGGCGACCGTGGCGCCACTACCTGCGCCGCGGCGCGCTCCCGCTGTTGCTCGTCGCCTCGCTTGCGATGTCCGGTTTCCTCGGCTGGAAACAATGGCAGGAGCACCAGGTGCACCAGGCCGGCCAGCAGGCCCTGCAGGCGGCTCTCAAGTACGCGCAGGTGTTGACGAGCATCGACTCCACCAACGTCGACCAGAACTTCAAGGACGTGCTCGACGGCGCCACCGGCGAGTTCAAGGACATGTACAGCCAGTCCAGCGTCCAGCTTCGGCAGCTGCTGATCGACAACAAGGCCACCGCACACGGCGTCGTGGTGGACTCCGCGATCCAGTCCGAATCCACCGGCAAGGTTGTGGTCCTGGTCTTCATCGACCAGACGGTCACCAACATGGCGGTACCCGATCCGCGGATCGACCGCAGCCGGATCAAGATGACCATGGAAAAGGTCGACGGTCGCTGGCGGGCAAGCAAAGTCCAGCTCCTCTGACCGGCCAGGCCGTCGAATGATCATCAGAACACTGATCGCGCTGTCCGCATTGGTCACCGCCGCAACGGTTCCCGGCGCGGCCACCGCGCGGGCCTCGGCGCCGTCCTTCTGCGGCGAGCTGGGCGGCGACTGGGACGGTCAGTACTGCCACACCACGGTCGTCTCCGAACGCCAGGCCGTCCGGGACATCAAGGTGGCCGTGCCCGGCGATCTCGTCGACAACCCCACCGCGGGTCCGGTGGTGCGCGACTATCTGCGCACCCTGGTCAACAACTGGAAGACCGTCGGCGCCCACATGGTCGCGGACAGCTACGGCGAGGAGAACTACCAGGTCTCCCGGCACGGCAACCTGCTCAGTGCGGTGTTCCACGAGGACTACCACGCCGACGGGCCCAAGCCCAACAACGCCTATCGGACGTTCACCTTCGACATGGCGCGCGGCCGGCGACTGGCGCTGTCGGACGTGGCATCCGATCCACTCACGACGATCCCTTCGCTGGGTCAGCCGTTCATCGAGGCCGCGCTCAATGCGGCCCCGCCGCCGCATGATCCGGGGACCTACCCGTTCACCGCCGACCGGTGGACCCCGGACAAGGTCTATTCCGGCGCCTACAAGGCGTGGGCGCTGACCCCCGACGAGTTGGTCCTCTACCTGCCCGACTACCCGGTGGGCCACGACGAACCGGTCAACTTCACGCCGGGCGCGTTGCAGTGGTTCATGGACGGCGGCACCGTCGAAGCCCACATCCCGCTGTCGGCGCTGGGATCGGTGCTGCGCGTCTGAGTCAGGTGTTGGCGTTGCCGGCCTTCCACACCGGCCAGGGAATGTTCCAGTCGCCCAGGCCCTCGGTGCCGGGCAGCGTCGGGCCCACGGTGTTGACGACCTCGACGATGTCGCCGCGCTTGATGTGGTCGTAGAACCACTCGGCGTTGGCGGGGCTCACGTTGAGGCAGCCGTGGCTGGTGTTGGTGTGGCCCTGGGCACCCACCGACCACGGCGCGGAGTGCACGAACACCCCGCTGTAGGACATCTGCGTGGCCCAGTCCACCTCGGTGCGATATCCGTTGGGCGAGTTGACGGGAACCCCGTAGGTCGAGGAGTCCATGATGATGTGCTTGAACCGCGAGCCGACGATGTAGATGCCGTTGGCCGTCGGAGCGCTGTCCTTGCCCATCGACGTCGGCATGGTCTTGACGACGTCGCCGTTGACCCGCACGGTGATCATCTTGGTGCTGTCGTCGGCGGTCGCGACCACCTCATCGCCGACGGTGAAGTGGGTCTTGACGTTGTCCTCGCCGAACATCCCGTCACCCAGGTCGACGCCGTAGGTGTTGACCGCCACGTCGATGGCCGTGCCGGGCTTCCAGAAATGCTCTGGGCGCCAACGCACCTCGCGGTTGTTCAGCCAGTAGAACGCGCCCTCCACGGGTGGGTCGGTGGTGATGGTGATGGCCTTCTGGGCCGCGGCGCGGTTGGCGATGTTCTCGTCGAAGCGGATCGCCACCGGCTCGCCGATGCCCACCACCTCGCCGTCGCCCGGGTAGACGTAGGGCATGGTCAGGTGAGCGGGCGAACTCGTCTGGAACGTCATCTGCCGGGTCGCCGCGCCGCCCAGGCCCAGCGCCCGGGCGGTCAGCGTGTAGCGCCGGTTGTACCCGAGCGGCTCGGTGGTCGACCAGCGCAGCCCGTCGGG
Source organism: Mycobacterium helveticum (assembly GCF_007714205.1). GTDB lineage: Bacteria > Actinomycetota > Actinomycetes > Mycobacteriales > Mycobacteriaceae > Mycobacterium > Mycobacterium helveticum. Next base: position 3,732 of record NZ_VMQU01000010.1, read on the forward strand.
GGTGAGCCGGCCGCTGATGGATCTGCCGTTCTCGTTGACCATGGTGACCGACGCCAGCACGCCGTCGGCGACGGTGACCGCCACCGGCGCGTCCACGGTCACACCGACCGCGCCGTCGGTCACCGAGGCGGTGAGCTTGGGGACCAGCAGATCGGCGAACGGCGTGCCCTTGTCGACGATGACGTTCGCCGGCGCAGCCCGGTGGCCGCCGCTGCAGCCGGCGCCGAACACAGCAATCGTAAGCGCCAGCGCGACCAGCCACGATCGGCGTATCCGCAAAGCCGCCATCGAGTGACCTTTCACATCATCCTGCCTGCTCCGGTCACCACTGACCCGCATGGTTGCAAGCATTCTAAGGGGTTCGCCGGCACCGCAGTGACGACCCGAAGGCGGCGATTTCGGGCACAAGTCGGTCACCTCCGGGACCCATCGCGGGTCCGCGCCGACACCGGGCGCCCGCCGCCGTTGCGCTAGCCTGGGAACATCCGGCAATTTCGCCCCGCGGCGGGATGCCTGTTATTGTCGCAAACGCGGTCGTGACCGACCGAAAGCGCCGTTAGCTCAGTTGGTAGAGCAGCTGACTCTTAATCAGCGGGTCCGGGGTTCGAAACCCTGACGGCGCACCACATCGCGTATCGCCTTCGGCGGGTTCGGCCGTCCCGCTTACCGGACACGTGCTCAACGCGTTCGCGTACAGTTCTCGCATGAGCAATCTCGGTCATCCGACCTTCGTCGGGCCGATATCCCGGTTCTCATGCCAGCCGCACGTCCCCGCCGGAAGCCTCCAGCCGCTGCTGAGGCGGATGCTACCGACGGCGATCGCCATCGTCGGCGCGGCGACGATCACCGCAGCCCCACCGGCGCACGCCGACGAGAGCAACTTCATCCCGGACCTGCAGGCGCGGGGCGTGCCGATCATCGGCTTCAACGCCCCCCAGGTCATGACCGGCCGGGGCTACACCATCTGCGCCCAGCTGCGCAACGGCGAGTCGCCAGAGACCGCCGCCGGCGAGTTCGGGCTCTATTTCTGGGGCCCGACGCTGGTCGAGGTGGCCCAGCAGGACCTGTGCCCGGACACATTGCATTCGACGTCTCACTGAAACAGATTCTGCTACAGCGTCTTTCGCTGGCTCCGCGGTCAGCGGTCCCTGATTCTGCGGATCACCACGACCATGACGACCGATGAGACACCAACCAGGGAAACGATCACCACCGGCTTCTTCACGAATTCGATCGCCCGGGCTTTGATGTCGTCGGCGAGGCGGCGGGGGTTGGCGCGCTCGGCGAGCGAATCGACGGTGGCCGCCAGCTGGTCGCGCGCGCGGTCGATCTCCTGCTTGATGACCTCGGGATCCCGATCCGCCACGTCTCTGTCCTCCACGTCCGCTTGGTGCACGTCAGGCACTACCCTAGATCAGCTGGCGCCGATGCCGACGCGGCGGTGAACAGAAAGGGAAGAACCTTGACCGAGACCACGCGGCTGGCGCCGGGTGACAAAGCGCCCGCCTTCAGCCTGCCCGATGCCGACGGCAACACGGTGTCGCTGTCCGACTACCAGGGACGGCGCGTCATCGTGTACTTCTACCCGGCCGCCTCCACACCGGGATGCACCAAAGAGGCCTGCGACTTCCGCGACAGCCTGCGCGAGCTGAACGAAGCGGGCCTCGACGTCGTCGGCGTCTCCCCCGACACCCCGGCCAAACTCGCGAAGTTCCGGGACGCCGAGAACCTGACGTTCCCGCTGCTGTCCGACCCCGACCGCACGGTGCTGACCGCCTGGGGCGCCTACGGCGAGAAGCAGATGTACGGCAAGACCGTCCGGGGCGTGATCCGGTCCACCTTCGTCGTCGACGAAAAGGGGAAGATCGCGGTCGCCCAGTACAACGTCAAGGCCACCGGCCACGTCGCCAAGCTGCGCCGCGACCTGTCGGTCTGATCAGGCCAGGCTCTCCAGCAGCAGCGCCTCGGCGATCGCCGCGCGTTCCAGCACACCCAGATGCAGGCTTTCGTTGATGCTGTGCGCCTGGGTGCCGGGATCCTCGACGCCGGTCACCAGGATCTTGGCCTGCGGGAACGCCGCGGCGAACTCGGCGATGAAGGGAATCGAGCCGCCCATGCCCATGTCGATCGGGTCGGCGCCCCAGGCCCGCCGGAACGCCGCTCGCGCGGCGTCATAGACCGCGCCGCTGGGCTCGATGGAGTAGGGCTGCCCGACGTCGCCGGGCGTGACGCTGACGTGTGCACCCCACGGGGCGTGCCGTCTCAGGTGCGCGGTCAACGCGTCCAGGTGCGCCGCGGCGTCGCCGCCGGGGGCGACGCGCATGCTGATCTTGGCCCGGGCCCGCGGGATCAGCGTGTTGGACGCGGCGGCCACCGGTGTGGTGTCGATGCCGATCACCGTGATGGCGGGTTTGGCCCACATCCGCTGCGGCACGGAGCCCGAGCCGATCTCACAGACACCGTCGAGCAGGCCGGAGTCGGCGCGGACCCGCTCGGCCGGGTACTCGGGGTAGTTCAGCGAGGCGACATCGGTCTGGTGCAGGCCTTGCACGGCCACGTTGCCGTCGTCGTCGTGCAGGCCGGCCAGCAGCCGCACCAGCACGCTGAGCGCGTCGGGAACCACCCCGCCCCACAGCCCCGAGTGCAGTCCGTGGTCCAGGGTGGCCACCTCCACCACGCAGTCGACGAGCCCGCGCAGCGACACCGTCAGCGACGGGATCTCGGTGCTCCAGTTGTCCGAATCCGCGATGACGATCACGTCGGCGGCCAGCGCGTCGCGGTGTGCGCCCAGCAACGCGCCCAGCGACGGCGAACCGGATTCCTCCTCGCCCTCGACGAAGACCGTCACCCCCACCGGCGGCCGCCCGCCGTGTGCCCGGAACGCTGCCAGATGCGTTGCGATACCGGCCTTGTCGTCGGCGCTGCCGCGGCCGTACAGGCGGCCATCGCGCTCGGTGGGCTCGAACGGCGGCGATGACCACTGGCCGCGGTCGCCCTCGGGCTGGACGTCGTGGTGGGCGTAGAGCAGCACGGTCGGTGCGCCCGGCGGCGCCGGATGCCGGGCGATGACCGCCGGCGCGCCGCCCTCGCTGACGATGCGCACGTCGCCGAAACCGGCCTGCGAAAACAGATCCGCGACCGCCCGGGCGCTGCGGTGCACCTCGGGCCGCCGCTCGGGATCGGCCCACACGGACTCGATGCGCACTAGGTCCTCGAGATCGCCCCGCACCGACGGCAACACGTCGCGCACGCGCTGAACCAGATCGCCCATGGTCTCCCCTTTCTTCGCGAGCAGACGGAAAGACCCCTCGTTCCCGGCGTGTCGCGGCACGTTTGCGTCTGCTCGCCGGGACTACGGCGCCTCCAGGATGGCGACCGCGGCCGCGGTGTCGCCCTCGTGGGTCAGCGACACGTGGATCGTCACGTCGGCCAGGTGCATGGCGATGTCGCCGGTCAACCGGACCCGCGGGCGTCCCCACATGTCGGTGACCACCTCGATGTCGCGGTGGATGGCCTCCGGCAACACCGGCCGCTGGGCGAACCGCGACCCCGACCAGGCCTTGATCACCGCTTCCTTCGCGGCCCAGCGGGCCGCCAGGTGCCGCGCCGCCGACGAACTCTTGTCCGAGGCGTCGCGGCGCTCACCGGGGGTGAAGGTCTCCGAGAAGATCGTTCCGGGCTGGTCGACCTGCTCGGCGAAATCAGGAATGGAAACCAGGTCGATCCCCACACCGACGATGCCCATGGATCGCCAGGCTAACGGATGGGCCGGGTCATCCCGCGGACACCTGGTACGCCCCGTCGTCACCCAGCCGGGCGGCCGGGTTCAGCAGCATCGCCGCCTCCTGGCGCTTCTCCGGCGCGTGCTGGTCGAAGCGGCGGTCCGGCGGCCGCTGGTACATCGGCTCGCCGCCGGCGATGGCCGAGACCAGCCGGCGCTGGCCGGCCAACAGGCGCGCGTCCGCGCGACGCTGGTAGTCGGCGCGCTGCCCGGGATCCAGCGACGCGATGAACGCCTGCGGGTGCACCAGCGCCACCAGGCCGGAGACGTGCCCGAAGCCCAGGCTGGTCAGCAAGCCCGCCTTGAGCGGGAACCTCTCGCCGAGCCGCAGCGTGTCGCGCACCCACACGAAGTGGGCCGAGCCGGCCAACTCGTCGTCGACGCAGTCCAGGCTGCGGTTGGGCGGGATCACCCCGTCGCGCAGCATCTGGCACAGGCCCATCATCTGGAACACGGCCGCACCGCCCTTGGCATGGCCCGTCAGGCTCTTCTGCGACACCACGAACAGCGGGGCGCCCGGGGAGCGGCCCAGCGCGTCCGCCAGCCGCTCGTGCAGCTCGGTTTCGTTGGGGTCGTTGGCCAGCGTCGAGGTGTCGTGCTTGGAGATCACCGCGACGTCGTCGGCGCCCACGCCCAGCTTGGCCAGCGCACGCGCCAGCGGCGAGTCCTTGCCGCCGCGGCCCGCGCCCAGCGCGCCCAGGCCCGGCGCCGGGATCGAGGTGTGCACGCCGTCGCCGAACGACTGCGCGTAGGCCACCACCGCCAGCACCGGCAGCCCCATCTTCAGGGCCAGGTCGCCGCGGGCGAGCAGGATGGTCCCGCCGCCCTGGGCCTCCACGAAGCCCAGCCGCCGCCGGTCGTTGGGGCGGGAGAACTTCGAGTCGGCGATACCGCGGCCGCGCATCATCGAGGTGTCGGCGGTGGCCGCCATGTCACCGAAGCCGATGATGGCCTCCAACGTCAGGTCGTCCAGGCCGCCGGCCACCACCAGTTCGGCCTTACCCAGCCGGATCTTGTCGACACCCTCCTCGACCGACACCGCGGCCGTCGCGCACGCGGCAACCGGATGGATCATCGCGCCGTAACTGCCGATGTAGGACTGAACTACATGTGCGGCAACAACATTCGGCAGAACTTCCTGCAAGATGTCGTTCGGCTTGCTGCGGCCCAACAGATTGCCGTGGTACATGGTCTGCATCGACGTCATGCCGCCCATGCCGGTGCCCTGGGTGCTGGCCACCAGGCCGGGGTGGACGTAGCGCATGACTTCGGCCGGGCTGAACCCGGCGCTCAGGAACGCGTCGACCGTCGCGACGATGTTCCACAACGCCACCCGGTCGATGGAACTGGCCATGTCGGGGCTGATTCCCCACACCGTCGGGTCGAACCCGGTCGGGATCTGCGCGCCGACGGTCCGCGACAGCTTGGTCTTTCGCGGTACCCGAATCTCGGTGCCCGCCTTGCGGATCACCTGCCAGTCGGTGGAGTCGGGAACGGGCCGGACGACCGTGTGCTCGGGGTCGAACTCGGCGAAGGCGCGGGCGTCGGCCTCCGAGGAGACCACGAAGGAGAAGTCCTTGTCCAGGAACACCGACACCAGCAGCGGCGAGGCGTGGTCGGGGTCGATCGCGCCGTCGTCGACGAACTCACGGATGCCGCAGCGCTGCACGACGGTGTCGTGGTAACGCTCGACCAACTCGGCCTCGTCGACCAGGTCGCCCGTTTGGGTGTCGTACCAGCCCGGCCGCGGGTCGTCTTCCCAGCGGATCAAGCCGGTCGTCCACGCCAGCTCCAGGACGCCGGCCGCCGACAGCTCGCCCGCGACCTCCATCTCGAAGCGGGTGCGCGACGAGCCGTACGGGCCCAGTTCGGCGCCGCCGACGATCACCACCAGGTCGGCCGGGTCGACGTCGAGGTCGTCCCAGCGCGGCGGCGGTGCCGGGGTGAATCCCCGCGGCGGGGACGGCAGCGCGGCAATGGCGTGTGCGGCCTCGCCGGTCTCGGCCTTCTCGGGCGGCGCGGCCTGTTCGCGCGCCTTGGCGGCCAGTTCGGCCATGTCCAGCTCCGCCTCGCCGAGCCCGCCGGTCAGGTCGACCTTCATCGGCGAATGCGCGGCCGCCACCTTGGATTCCACGTCGCACAGGTCCAGCAGCATCGCGGCCATCTCGTCGGTGGAGTACGTCGTGACGCCGGCCTCCTCGACCGCGCTGACGATGGCGTCGTTGTGGCCCATCAGCCCGGTGCCGCGGGTCCAGCCGATCAGCGCGTGCGCCAGGCTGACGCGCTGCGACCACGACGACTCCGCGTGCCACCGGGACACCACGGCGTCCAGCGCGGACTTGGCTTCGCCGTAGGCGCCGTCGCCGCCGAACATGCCGCGGTTGGGTGAGCCGGGCAGCACCACGTGCAGCCGCGACGCGATGTCACGCTCGGCGCCGATCTTCGACAGGCCACCGATCAGCCGCTGCACCGCCCACAGCAGCACCTTCATCTCCATCTCCGAGCGCGCACCGGCCTCGGACAGGTCGCCGGCCACCCGCGGCGCCGCGAACGGGAACAGCAGCGTCGGGGTCTGCGCATCCTTGATGTGAATAGACTGCGGCCCAAGGCTTTCCGTCTGCTCGGTACCGACCCATGCGACCAGCGCGTCGATGTCGGCGTAGGACCCCATGTTGGCCGCGACCACCCACAGCGCCGCGCCGTAGCGGGCGTGGTCGCGGTACAGCCCGCGGTAGAACGCCAGCCGTTCCTCGTCGAGCTTGGATGTCGTCGCGATGACGGTGGCACCGCCGTCGAGCAGGCGCGCGGTCACCGACGCGGCGATCGAGCCCTTCGAGGCGCCGGTCACCACGGCGGTCTCGCCGCTGTAGCGGCCGGGCTCCGGGTTCTCGGCGCCGGCGGCGATGCGGCCGTACAGTGCCGCGTGGATCTGGCGTCCGGCGGCCAGCGCCTTGCCCTGCCACCAGGTGGCCTGGGTGGCGACGACGTGCCCGGCGCCCTCGAACCTTTCCGACAGGCGCGGCCAGTCGGCGTCGATCTCGGCCTCGTCGGCCAGCCACAGCCTGACCAGATCCTCACGCGCGCTGGCCCAGCGGTCGTCGAAGACGACGGCCTTGCGGGCGTCGAACACCGGGGCCACCAGACGCGGCCAGTCCGCGCCCAGTTCGGCGGTGATCAGGTCGATGAGTTCGGCGTCCGTGGCCGCCGGCATCGCGCTGACCGGCTCGTCGTGGCCCAGCTGGCCCAGCACCAGGCGCGCCGCCGCGGCCAGCACGCCGTCGCGGCCGGTGATCTGCTCGGTGAACTCGCCCAGCGCGGCCGCGTCGACGGTCGCCCCGCCGCCACCGCCCGCCGACGGCAGCGCGACCGAAACGCCACGGCGCGCGGCCACGGCAGCGACCGCGGCGTCGATCACCCTGTCGACGGAGGCGGTGTCGGCCAGGGCGCCCTCGTGCAGGTGGCCTATGGCCCCCCCGCGGACGCTGGTGCCCTCACGGGTGCCCAGCGCCACCTCGACGGTGACGTGCTTGGCCCAGCCGTCGCCGAGCTCCCAGGTCTTCTTGACCCGCTCGGCGATCGCACCGGGCCGCTTGCCGGAGGGCCCCAGAACCGTGCGCAACTGGTCGTTGATCGCATCGGAAAGCACGGGGCCATAAGGCTTGTAGGTGCGCGCCAGCTTGGTCACCTGCGCGCGCAGCCCCGCCAGGTCGGCCTCGGCGGCACCGTCGATGGCGCCCAGGTTCAGCTCCGAACCCAGGTCCACCAGCAGCTGGTTGCGCCGCGACGACGCGCCGTCGGTGATGGACTCGATGGAGTCCAGCTCCTCGATCTGGTCGATGCGCATCTTGGCCGACAGCGCGATCAGCGCCAGCGTGGCATCGGCGGCGTCGAACGCGATGTCGTCCGGGCGGACCCCCCCCGAGGGCGCGGACGGTGCCGCGGCGGGGGCAGCCGGCGCCGCGTCGGCGGCGGCGGGCTCGGCCACCGGTTCCGGCGCGTCTTCGGGCTCCGGATCGGGGTCGGTGTCGTTGGCGAACAGCACCGCGGCGTCGCGCTCGGCGTTGAGGACTTCGACTGTGCTGTGGGCGTATTCGGGCAGCTTGAGGGTGTTGGCGGCCAACCCGGCGACGGTCGGCGCGGACTTCACGCCGATCTCGACGAACCGCTCGACACCGAGGCCACCGGCGGCCTCCTCGGTGAACAGCAGGTCCTGCGTCTCGATCCAGCGGACCGGGCTGGCGAACTGCCACGCCAGCAGCTCGATGACGATCTTGCGGGCCAGTTCGCGCGGCTTCTCGTTACGCCAGGTGTCGTAGTCGGCGAGGATCTCGTCGAGCGGCTCGGCGGGCACCAGGTCGCGGATCTCCTGGACGAAGTCGCGATCGAGCGTGAATGGACGGGGCACCAGGTTGGGGATGTAGCGCCCGATGATCACCTCGGGATCCGTGTCCCGGGGCATGACCCGTTCCAGCGAGCGACGGAAGTCGGCCACCCCGACCCGCAGCACCCGGGAGTGGAACGGGACGTCGATGCCGGGCACCATGATGAACGACCGCTTGCCGCCGGTGAGCTCGCGGCGCCGCTCCACCTCGGCCTCCAGCGCCTCGAGGCCGTGCACCGTGCCGGCGATCGCGTACTGCGAGCCGCGCAGGTTGAAGTTGACGATCTCCAGGAATTCACCCGTCCGCGCCGCGATATCGGCCACGAATGCCCGCACCTCGTCGTCGGGCAGGTCGATCTGGGAGGGCCGGATGGCCGCCAACCGGTAGTTCGAGCGGCCGAGCTCGTCGCGCGGCACGATGTCGTGCATCTTGGAGCCGCGGTGAAAGACCATCTCCAGCAACGCTTCCAGCTCGTAGACGCCGGTGACGCAGGCCAGTGCGGTGTACTCGCCGACGGAGTGGCCGCAGGCGATCGCGCCCTCGACGAACGCACCCTGCTCGCGCATCTCGGCGACCTGCGCGGCGGCCACCGTCGCCATGGCGACCTGGGTGAACTGCGTCAGGTAGAGCACGCCGTCGGGGTGGTGGTAGTGCACGCCGCTGGCGATGATGCTGGTCGGGTTGTCGCGCACCACGTTGAGCACCGAGAAGCCCAGGACGTCGCGGGTGAACTTGTCGGCCTTGTCCCACACCTTGCGGGCCGCCTTGGAGCGGGCCCGGACCTCCATGCCCATGCCCTTGTGCTGGATGCCCTGGCCGGGGAACGCGTAGACCGTCTTGGGGGCGGCCAGTCGCGCGGTCGCCGACATCACCAGGTCCGAGCCGATGCGGGCGGCGACCTCCACGATCTCGGCGCCCTGGTCGATGCCGACGCGGTCGACGCGGAAGTCGACCGCGTCGCCGGGGCGGACCATGCCCAGGAAGCGCGCGGTCCAGCCGAGGAGCCGGGCCGGCGGACGGGCCTGCCCGTCGGTGGCGGTGACCGCGTGCTGCGCGGCGGCCGACAACCACATGCCGTGCACGATCGGCCCACCTCCCCCGGCAGGCCCCGCCAGGCCCGCGAGCAGCGCGGCCGCACGGTCGGTGTGGATGGGGTTGTGGTCGCCGGACACCATCGCGAACGGGCGCATGTCAACCGGGGCGCTCAGCGTGACGTCGCGGCGGCGCCGGCGCGGCGTGTCGGTGGCGTTCTGCGACACCGCGCCACCGGCCCGGGCCGGGTCGGTGAGTTCGGCGGCCCCGGTGCGCCCGAGGATCGCGAATCGTTCCGCCAGGTGAGCGATCACCGCACCGCCGGCTCCGGCAATGGTGACCGAGACCGGGACGACGCGCCCCATGTCGGTGTCGAGTGCCGGCGAGGCCGTCGCGGTGACCACCAGCCGAGCCGGGGTCGTGGGCAGCGAACCGACCACATGGGCGGCGTGGTCCAGGTGCACCAGGCTCAGCAGCCCCTCGACCACCGGTACGCCGGCATCGGTCACCGCGGCGCCGATCGCCGCGAAAACGGCGGGCCAGCAAGGCCCGACGAGCGCGTCGGGCACGGTCGTGAGGCTGGGCGCCAGCGGCTCACCGAAGGTCGCCGTGACCCCCGTGTGGTCGGCGACCCGTTCGGGGTCCCAGTCCACCTCCACCGTGGCCGTCCCGTCGACGACCGAGGGCAGGAACTCCGGCCCGTCCACGCCGGCGGCGATCGCCAGCACCGCGCGCATCGCCTCGCTGGCGTCGGCGGTGGACACCACCGGAGCGCCACCGTCAACGGTGTTGGCGGGCAACGTGAATGGGATGTCGACCCAGACGCCGGACACCGGGACGCTCAGCACGACCCGCTCGGCACCTTCCGCCTGCAGCCGCGCTCCGGTGGAAGAGTTCGTGGCGCAGCGGCTCTCGGGCCCGTCGTGCACCTGCCAGTCCGCCGGCTCGGCGATGCGGTGCACCGGGTTGGCGACGATGCGCCCGGCCCACAGCACGTCCGGCGCGTCCAGGACGGTGGCCAGCGGACCGGTCACGTCGGGGCGGCCCAGCCGACGCGACGTGACGGCCTGCGGCTCGCCTCCCGATGATGCGAGCACCTCGAGCACTTCATCTACGGCGGCCTGCTCGAATCGATCGAGCAACTTGCCGACGGGTTCGTCCAGCCGGGTGATGCCGGAGACCGCCGCGATGCCCGGGATGATGCACACCTGGTCGGCGTCGTAGCGGGCGTCGTGCGCCTGCCACAGCGAGTCGCTGCGCCACCAGCGCCGCACGTCCTTGTCGATGACCGGCACGAAGTTGACCGGCTTGCCCGGCGTCTTGCACAGCGTGACGAAGAACGGCACGTCCGCCGGATGCAGCTGCACGGTGGCCGCGTCGGGGTAGCCGGCCAGCAGCAGGTCGATCGCGGCCTCCGGACTCTCCAGCAGCGCCGGGTCGGCGGAACGCGAAAACAGGGTCTCGATGGGGCCGTGATCCCGCGGATGCAGCCGCGCCTCGGCGCGCTGCAGCATCTGCTCGAACCGGTCGCGCCAGGTGTCGGCCAGCCACGGGCTGCCCGGTGCGGCGGTGTCGGCGGTCGAATCGCCGTCGCCGATCGCCAGCTCGACGTAGCGCCGCAGCCACTGCAGGTAGGTCATGTCCGCGACGTCGCCGAAATACGGCTTGGCGGTTCTGGCCATCGCCGCGATGATCTCGTCGCGCCGCTCGGCGACCGCCTCGGCGTCGCCGGCGACCTCGTCGAGCAACCGGCCGCAACGCGAGGCGCTGTTGTCGATCTCGTGGATGTCGGCACCGAGCTGGCTGCGGCTGGACGCCATGCCGCCCTGGGCTTTGCCGGCGCCGATCCACTGGTCGGTGCCCTGGGTTTCCACCAGCATCCGCTTGACCGACGGCGACGTGGTGGCCTCGAGCGTCGCCATCGCCGCGGTGCCGACCAGGATGCCGTCGACGGGCATCGACGGGAAGCCGTAGGCCTGGGCCCAGCGCCCGCACAGGTAGTCGGCGGCCCGCTCGGGGGTGCCGATGCCGCCGCCGACGCAGACGGTGATGTTGGGACGCGACCGCAGCTCCGAGTAGGTGGCCAGCAGCAGGTCGTCGAGGTCCTCCCAGGAGTGGTGGCCGCCGGCGCGACCGCCCTCGATGTGCACGATCACCGGCTTGGTGGACACCTCGGTCGCGATGCGGATGACCGAGCGGATCTGCTCGATCGTGCCGGGTTTGAACACGACGTGGCTGATGCCGGCGCCGCCCAGCTCGTCGATCAACTCGACGGCTTCCTCAAGCTCCGGGATGCCGGCGCTGATCACCAGCCCGTCGATCGCCGCGCCGGATTGGCGGGCCTTCTGCACCAGGCGTTTGCCACCCACTTGCAGCTTCCACAGGTAGGGGTCGAGGAAGAGCGCGTTGAACTGGTAGGTCCGGCCGGGTTCGAGCAGCCCGGAGAGCTCTTCGACGCGGTCGGCGAAGATCTCCTCGGTGACCTGCCCGCCACCGGCGAGTTCGGCCCAGTGCCCCGCGTTGGCGGCGGCAGCCACGATCTTGGCGTCGACGGTGGTCGGGGTCATGCCCGCCAGCAGGATCGGCGACCGGCCGGTCAGCCGGGTGAACTTCGTGGAGAGCTTGACGCGGCCGTCGGGCAGCCGCACCACGGTCGGGGCGTAGCTCGACCAGGCGCGGGCCACCTCGGGAACGGCCCCGACGGTGAACAGGTTGCGCTGGCCGCCGCGGGTGGCCGCGGCCACGATGCCGATGCCCAGCCCCCGGATCACCGGCGCGGTCAGCCGGGTCAGGATGTCCCCGGGTCCCAGGTCGAGGATCCAGCGGGCTCCGGCGCCGTGCACACGGGTGATCTCCTCGACCCAGTCGACGGGACTCACCAGGATCGCCTCGGTCAGCTGGCGGGCCAGCGCCACGTCGAGGCCGACCTTCTCGGCCCAGGCGCCGACGATGTCGATGCCGTCCGCCAGCCGCGGGGTGTGGAATCCGACCTCGACCTGCACCGGGTCGAAGACCGGCGCGAACACGTCGCCGCCGCGGATCTTGCTCTTGCGGTCGGCCTCTTCCTTCGCCGAGATCTGCCGGCAGTAGAGCTCGAAGCGCGACAGCTGCTCGGGGGTGCCGGTGATGACGACGGAACGCCGGCCGTTGCGGATGGACAGCGCGGGAGGCTGCACGGTGCGCACGTCCCGCGCGAACTCGTCGAGCAGGCGCTGGATGCGCTCGGGATCGGCGTTGCTGACCGACACCATGGGCGGGCGGTCGCCGAGGACGGAGATGCCGCGTCGCCGGGCGACCAGCGTGCCCGCCGCGCCGATCAGCTGCGCCATGGCCAGCAGCTCGGCGTCGCGGGTGCCGCCGGCCCTGAGGGCCTCGACGGCGAGCACGCCCTGGGAATGGCCCGCCAGGGCGACCGGCGGGGTGGCCGTCAAATCCATGCCCTGGCGCGCCAGCGCGCGCAGGGCCGCGATCTGGGTCAGCAGCACCCCGGGGACCGAGACGGCCGCCGACGTGAGGTGCTTGTCCGCGGGAACCGCGTCCTCGGCCGCCAGCGCACGCACCCACTGCAGCGGCTCGAAGCCGATCGGGCGCACCACGACCAGCTCTTTGGCCACCGGCTCGAGCAGCAGTTCCACCTCGCCGACCAGCGTGGAAAGCTCGGTCTCGATCCCGGCCGAGGACACCAGCTCCTCGAGCGTCTCCAGCCAGGCGCTGCCCTGCCCGCCGAACGCCACAGCGTAAGGCTCACCGGCCGTCAGACGGTCGACCAGAGCATGGGTGCCGTACGGGCCGTGCCCGTCGCGGTCGGCGGACGCCCGGTCGTGCTCGTGGATCGTCACCTTGTACGTCTCCCCTATTGCGTCTTCTGTCGGTTCGTCGGGTCGGCACCCTGGTCGTCGTCGACGGGCCGTCCCCTCAGCCGATCGGTGCGGCGGACTGCATCGGCTCTTATAAGAGTGTCATAAGGATCAGTGCCCTTTTCCGCAGCCGATTTGTTACTGGTGAGTTCTACGCACGGGTAACCGTGTCCTGGGTAACACCGGGTGAAACCGCGCGCGCGGGCGCGGCGACCAAACCTGCTGCATGCAGGTGGTTACGGTCGAGTAGCCATAACTTCGCTGTTCAAAGCGGTTTCGTTATGTAATCGTTATATTAAGAATTTCGGCCCTTGGTGGCGCCCCGCGCACGAGCAACCTCGCCGCCGCGCGGCCATGGGGCCTCTGCCGCACCTCGCAGTCAGCGACCGGTTGTTTGCTGGAGCAGTCGCCGACGGCCTAGATCCACTGCCCGAATTCGGGCTTGAGGATTTCGTTGATGTCCACCCCGACACCGCCGACGCTGCGCTTGTCGATCTCGACCTGGTGCAGATTGGCGGCCGGATGGGTGTAATCCCGGGGCGAACCCCAGTTGTGCTGCCAGAAGTAGGAGCCCAGACCGTCCTGCAGCGCCCAGTCGATCGTCTTGGCATTTGCGTACACACCGGTGCGCTGGTGTCCGATCACCGACTCCCAGGACCGCAGGTACGGAGCGACCTGCTGCTTGTACTGCTCGAAGGAAGGGTCGTCGTCGATCGAGGCGTAGATGGGAGCGTTGGGGGGGCCGCCGGCGGCGGCGTGCAACTGCATGCCGCGCCGGGCGTGCTGCACTCCGGCGGCGCCCCCGCCCAGCCAGTCGGCGGTGTTGCCCTTGCCGTACTGGTAGCAGGACACGATCTTGAGCCCATTGCCGGCGAGGTCACGCGCTTCGGTGATCTGGATCGGCTTGCCGAGCATCCAGTTACCACCGGGCCGCCGATCGGACACGTACCGGATCGATCCCACCGCCCCGGCCGCCCTGATCTGGCTGGCCGGGATGACGCCGGCCGCGTAGTCCAGCAGCGTGCCGAGCGCGGCCGACGCCGGCGCGGTACGCAGCGCTGCCGCCGCGACGCCGAAACCCGCCAGTCCCGGGGTCGCTGCGGCGAGCTTGAGCACGTCGCGCCGCGAAACCGACATGGGCTCAGGGTACGACACAAACCCCACCAGGCACATTGACCCCAAAGATCACATGTGCATCACATTGGCATCGACCCGCCCGGGCGCGCAATCCCCGCACCATCACCGGGTCGCGCCGCGGCGGCCGCCCCGGGCGAACCTCGGCGAAACTTTGAGTCGCCTAAAGATCCGCGGACAACGCAACGACGAGGTCGTCGAGAAGGGTTGCCAGCGCGTCGTTCTCAACCCGCTGCAGGCCGGTCAACAGCTCGCGCGCCTCGCCGCGGCGGTCGGCGGCCAGCAGCGCCGCGAGCCGGCCCGCGAGGCCTTGCAGGTGCGGGGCAACCGATTCGGTGCCGCCGACGGCGGCGGCCAGCACATCGACGAGTTCCCAGTCCCGGTACAGCGCGAGCGATCGTTCGTAGAACGCGAAGCCGGTCACCGGCTCGCCCCACAGCGTTCCGCGGTAGCGGAACGGGCCCTCCATGTATTCGATCGGCAGGCCGTGCGCCGGTGCCGCGACCAGCGGCTCCCCGATGAGATCGAGTTGCATTGTCGCGCTTGTGATCCGGTGCCGGTCGGGCAGGTAGCGGCCCGCGGCGGGCGGACGCACCAGCGGGCGCACCGCCTCCGGCCACCGGACGTAGCTGCTCACCGTGACCTCGACGTCCTCGGCGCACTGCGGTGGCAGCACGGGTGCCACGCCCGGGTCGGGCCAGCTTGTCGTCACACCCGAGAACGGCTGCAGCGCATTGCCGTTCGTGCGGTCGAACTGATGCCAGATGCTCAGGTCGACGCCGTTGTCGAGGGTGATGGTGCGCCACTCGTGCGACGCGGCCCGCGGGTCGCCGCCGGCATACTTCGGGAACCACTGCCGGTCCACGTGCCCGCCGCTGCCGAACACCTGCTCGATCACGTCGCCCCAGCGCAGGGTGCCGGTCATCGTCATCCCGCCCTGGAAATAGGAGTACGTGTCGTCTTGGCCGAAGCAGCAGATCTTCCCGTTGTAGGTCGAGGCACCCACCGGTGTCGGTGCGCGCGTCGGTGTCACCGCCAGGTCGAGCCGCATGGGCCGCCCGGACTGGTCCGCGCCCACCAGGCTGACCCGATAGGTGTAGGGCAGCAACCCGCCGTCGCCGTTACGGCACGTGGTCCACGACGCGGTGCCCGCGCCGCTGCGGTAGCTGACGTCGAGATAACCCGGCGCCATCGCCAGCTTGCGGCCGGCACCCGGTTGCAGGTTGGCCGGCGGCATGTCGTAGTCGGTGTAGGTGCCGTAGTCGCCGCTGTCCAGATCGAAAAGCGCCATCGTGTAGAAATCCGCGACCACCGTTGCGCCGGGCCGGTTCTTGTTGAAGATCGTCAAGAACGCATAGGACCGGTCACTGTCGGCCGAGTCGAGTTGGCCGGCGATGAACCAGCTGTCCGACTCCTGGTCGGGGTGCTCGCCTTCGGCGGCGGGAAATGCCAATTGGGTGTCGCCGGGCACCAACTGGAACGGGTACGTGCGCCAGTCGTCGTTCATTTCACGCCTCGTGACATGGTTCGCGTCCTATTCGGCCATGTTAGCGTCAACGATGGCGAAAAGCTCCGGCCATCGTTACTACGAAGAGGTTTTCGTCGGAGGTTGCTGGCGCAAGCCCGCTAATTCTTTTCGACTGGACGTCATTTCGCCGCACTCCGAAGAACGGATCGGGCACTGCCGGGCGGCCGGGCCCGAAGACGTCGCCGCGGCCGTCACCGCCGCCCGGCGCGCCTTCGACCACGGCCCGTGGCCACGCCTGGCCCCCGCCGAACGGATGGCCGCGATCGACGCGCTCGCGGCGATCTACTCCGGGCACCTCGACGAGATGGCCGACCTCATCACCGAGGAGATGGGGTCTCCGCGCAGCTTCAGCAGGCTGGGCCAGGCGGCGGGCGCGGCGGCGATGATGGACCGGGCGCTGAGGGTGGCGCGCGATCATCCCTGGGCGGAACGCCGCCGGGGCGTGCTGGGCGAGGTGCACCTGAACAGGGCTCCGGTCGGGGTGGTCGGCGCGATCGTGCCGTGGAACGTGCCGCAGTTCCTGATCATGCCCAAGCTCATCCCGGCCCTGATCGCCGGCTGCGCGGTGGTCGTCAAGCCGGCACCCGAAACGCCCCTGGACGCCTTGTGGATGGCCGAGATGATCGAGCGGATCGGCCTTCCCGACGGCGTGGTGTCGATACTGCCCGGCGGACCGGATGCCGGGAGGCGCTGGTACGCCACCGCGGTGTGGACAAGGTCGCGTTCACCGGCTCCAGCGCGACCGGGCGCCGGATCGCGGCCAGGTGTGGCGAGCAACTCAAGCGGGTGAGCCTGGAACTGGGCGGCAAGTCGGCGGCGATCGTTCTCGACGACGCCGACGTCGGCAAGACCGTGGCCGGGCTGAAGACCGCCGGGCTGATGAACAACGGGCAGGCCTGCGTCGCGCAGACCCGCATCCTCGTCAGCGAGCGCCGCCACGACGAGTTGGTCGACGCGCTGGCCGAGATGATGGCGGGACTGCACGTCGGGAATCCCGCGGACGAAACCACCGACATCGGACCCCTTGTCTCACAACGGCAACAGCATCGGGTGCGGGACTACATCCGGTCGGGGCGAGCGGAGGGCGCACGCATCGTCGTCGGCGGTGACGACGCTCCCGCCGAGCGGGGCTGGTATGTGCGGCCGACGCTGTTCACCGACGCGACCAACGACATGCGCATCGCCCGGGAGGAGATCTTCGGCCCGGTGTTGACGGTGCTGCGCTACCGCGACGAGCCCGACGCGATCCGGATCGCGAACGACAGCGACTACGGGCTGGCCGGCTCGGTGTGGACGGCCGACACCGCGCACGGTCTCGAAGTCGCCGCCCGGGTGCGCACCGGCACCTACGGCATCAACATGTACATGCTCGACACCGGGGCCCCGTTCGGCGGCTGCAAGCAGTCGGGCATCGGGCGCGAGTTCGGCCCCGAGGGCCTCGACGAGTACGTGGAGTTCCAGTCCGTGGTGTCGCGGGAAAAGTTGCCGCCGCTGACGCGTTGAGCGTCAACGACGTTCGGGCATCTCCAGGGTGAGTTCGACGGGGCAGCACAGCGCGCCGTGCTGATTGGTCACCTCGACCCGGACGTCGACGAGGCGGCGCGGGGGGTCCACCGAGGTATCGCGTCGCTTGGCCACCGCGCGGCCCCTGCCGATCATCGTGTCGCCGGCGAAGACCGGTCCGGCCAGCCGCATCGCGCGGCGCACCACGCGAGAGCCCGGGCCGGCCCAGTCGGTCGCCACGCGATCGGCGAAGCCGGCGAGGTGCATCGTGTTGACGTAGATCGTCGGGTTCCCCTGGCTGCGGGCGTAGTCGGGGTCGAAGTGGCCGGGAAAGTAGTCCCATGTCGCCCCCGCATTCTCGACCACCCGCTGGTAGCTGATGTGGTCGACGACCTCCGGCAACTCGACCGGAACGACGATGTCGTCCCAGTCCGGGTCACCCCCGGTCACCGGGCGTCTCCGGGCGTGAACCTGAACAGGGTATTGCGGCAGGTGGCCACCACCGTCGCGTCCTGGCGGCGATAGGTCTCCAGCGTCTGCACGAAATGGCCGGCGCCGAGCCGGGTCCGCTTCTCCGGGGACACCGACATCAGTTCCTCGACGACGGTGAGGACATCGCCCTCGAGGATGGGCCGCAGGAACTCGCAGTCGTTGGCCGCGTTGATGAAAGTGCTGCCCGGCAACGGCACTCGCAGCGCAAGCGATGCCGGCCGGGCGTTCCCCTGCTCGGCGGGCTGCCACGGTGGCGGTATCAGCCAGCCCATCAACAGCGCCGGCGGGGCCGGCACACCGCCCCACTGCCGGCGGGCGAACGCGGCGTCCCAGTACGAGCGGTTGCCGTCGTGCACCATGGCGGCGAACAACTGGATGCGCGCGCCGCTGACCGGTGTCGCCGCGGTCCGCGGTCCGCTCGTCGTGCCGACCATCCGCAGCGCATCCTCGTAGGTGCCGAAGGCCAGGTGGTGATCGCTCACATGACGAGCGGATGGCGGCTCGGCACCACGTCCCAGGTGAGTTCGCGGGCGGCGAAGTACCAGGCGCCCCGTTCGTAGATCAGCGCATCCCGGTAGCTCCCGGTCGCGCGCAGGGTGGTGTCGCCGTACATGGTGGCGAAAAGCACTGCGACACAGTGTTGGGTGGCGTCGACCCCGTCGACGTGGATCTCGTGGTCCAGCGTCACCAGGCGCTGCCCGTCACCGCCGTGGAAGGCCGGCCGGAGATCGGCGAACAACTCGCCGTCGCGGGTGTAGCTGGCGCCAGAGTGGCGGAAGGTCGCGATCCAGCGGTCGCGGTCGCCGCCGGTGAACGCCCGATTGTGCCGCGCGTTCAGGTTCAGGATGGCGGCCCGGCCCGTAGCGGCCGAGAGCAGCTGCTGTTCCTGGTAGCTCATGGTCATTTCCGGTCTCCAGCCTCCCTTGGGAATTACGGCCGCTTCGCTGCTGAGGCCACGGTAACGCACCTCAACGCCGGACGGTGTAACCGTGGGTCTCGCGATCCCACGCCCGCGCGGTCAGTCCGCGCGCGCGCAACACGTCTTTGCGGATCCGGCCGATCGCGTTCTTCGGCAGTTCGGCTACCGTCTCGACGTATCGGGGCACGCAGAAGTAGGGCATCCGGGCCCCGCAGAAGTC
This sequence comes from Mycobacterium helveticum, assembly GCF_007714205.1. GTDB lineage: Bacteria > Actinomycetota > Actinomycetes > Mycobacteriales > Mycobacteriaceae > Mycobacterium > Mycobacterium helveticum. The sequence continues at coordinate 22,580 of NZ_VMQU01000010.1, forward strand.
GAGCAGGTCGGCGCAATCCAGTGTGGCGCCGGGGCGTAACGTCACGACCACCAGGACGTCGTCCTCGCCGAGTTCACTGGGCACCCCGACCGCCGCGGCTTCGGCCACCGCGGGATGGCGCATGACGACGCCCTCCACCTCGACCGATGACACGTTCTCGCCGCGTCTGCGCAGCGCATCCTTGACGCGGTCCACATAGGTGAGGTTCTCGTCGGGTCCGAGCTTTCCGAGGTCGCCGGTGTGGAACCATTCCGGGTGCGGCTGCAGCCGCGAACCCTCACCCAGGTAGCCCTCGCTCATCACGTGCGGGCGCCTGGGCCGGCAGACGATCTCACCGACGGCCCCGGCCGGCAGCGGATTCCCGGAGGCGTCGACGATGCGCAGCTCGAAATCGGGGTTGGGCCGGCCCGACGTTCCCGGCACCCCGGCTTGCGTCACCGCCTTGACCGTGATCGGAAACGCCTCGGTCATCCCGTACATCGTGACAACGCGGCAGCCGTAACGCTTTTCGATGCCGCGGTAGGATCGCGCGTCGATGGGCGCGGCCGAGATGAACCGCAGCGGCAGTCGCGCGTCACGCGGGTCCGCGGGCAGGTTCTGCAGCATGGACACCATCGCGCCGGCACCGGCGAGGCCGATGGCGCCGTGGGCGCGCACCTCGTCCCACACCCGGGCCGGGTGAAACGCGGCCGCCAGCACGGTCGTGGCGCCCACCAGCATGGGCACCAGCACGCTGGGCGCCGCGCTCAGGTGGAACAGCGGCATCGCCGTCCACACCACCTCGCCCGGCGCCAGTGCCCAGGCCGACGCCACGGTCGCGGCCACGCAGAACAGGTAATGCCAGGTCGTGGCAACCGCTTTCGACGGGCCGGTGGTGCCCGAGGTGTAGAACAAACAGCCGATGTCCGCGATCCCGGCCTCGCCGCCGACCGGCGAGCGGTCCACGCCCCGGTTCAGGGCTTCGCTCAGCGAATCACCCTGCAGCACAACGTCGATCCCGGTCTCCAACGCACCGGCGACCTCGTCGACGCGCGGGCGTCGCTCGGCGTCGGTGAGGATCACCCTGGCGCCCGACAACCGCAACGTGTGCAGCAGGAAGTCACCCTTGTTGGCGGCGTTCACCGCGGCGCTGACCGCACCGATGCGCGCCGCGCCCAGCCAGAAGTACACCCATTCCGGGCAGGTGGCGGTGAACAGCGCCACGCAGTCACCTCGTGCGACACCGAGATCGGCCAGCATGGTCGCCGCGGCGCAAGACCGCTGCCGCATCTGGGCGAACGTCACCTCGGTGCCGGCGATGGTCATCATCACCCGGTCGGGATACTGCTCGGCGCGCCGATCCAGCACGGCGGGCACGGTGAAACGCTCGACTCCGAAATCGGGGGGCCGGTGCATCAGGCCCGCGCGGCGGCGGGGTCGGGTTCTCCTTCGGCGGTGTAGCCGAAGTCGGCGGTGCAGGGTCGCGGGCCCGGGTAGAACCGGTGCGCCCAGCGACGCAACGCGGCGTAGTCGTGCGCCTCCTCGGGAGCCAGGTTCGGCTTCTCGAGGTACTTCATGTTCTCCCAGGTGAAGAAGTCCTGTTTGATGACCTCTTGCTGCAGCGCCAGGAAGCGGGCCGCCCGGCCCGTGGGCACGTCGCCGGTGTCGCCGGGCTCGCGCACCGACGCCTGGGTGTAGAAGTAGTCGGTGTAGTCCTCGTCGACCGGTGTCTGCCCGGTGACCTGCACGGTGGCCACCAGTTCGCCGGGGAACCGGACCACTCCCAGGCCCAGCGAGTAGTTGTCGTAGATGATCTTGGCGTCGACGGGCCCGTTCGGGGTCAGCCAGGTCTGCGCGCGGCCGCCGCCGAAATGGGCGTTGACGGTGGCGTGCAGGTGGTATCCGGCCACCTCGAACGACGCGGTCGTGGCCGGATTGGCCGCCTTGTGCACGTACTGGACGTGGTAGGGGTCGGCGGCGTTTTCGATGATCATCTGCGGGTGCACCTTGACCCGGTTGAGCATCCGGGTGTGCGGGTGCAGCGGGTAGTACTCGCCGGTTTCCAGCTCGGGCAGCACCGGCGGCGTCCAGTACGGCGCCCGCCCGTGCCGTTCGTGCCAGGCCAGCACGAAGCCGTACCACACCATGCTCGGGTAGGTGCGGATGCGGACGTTGTTCTTGCAGCCGATCTTGCTGTAGGGAATGAGCGCGTTGCTGCCGTCACCGCGCCATTGCCAGCCGTGCCAGGGGCAGACGAGGTGCTCGCCCGCAACGGTGCCGCCGACGCCCAGGTTGGCGCCGAGGTGCTGGCAGTAGGCGTCCAGCACGTGCACCCGGCCCGAGGCGGTGCGGAACAGCACCAGCTCCTCGCCGAAGTAGTGCGCGCGCTTGACCTGGCCGGCGGCGAGATCGGAGGCGAAGGCGACGATGAACCAGCCCGTGGGAAACCGGTACGGCGAGAGCGCGATGCCGGCCTCGCCAAACGCACGTTCCGACGGGTCCGGGGCCGATTCTCCGATCGTATGCGTCACGAGCACTCCGCTCGTCTGGGGCCGGGACGGTTCGACGACCAGGTCTGTTTTTACTATTTTAAACATTGAACGTCAACGAGCGGCCCGGAACATTCCGGCCGGAACGAGGTTTCCCATGGCGGCTTTCGCAGTGGATCTCTCCGATTCCGCTTTGTGGCGCAACGGCTTTCCCGACGAGATCTTCACCGAACTGCGCCGCAGCCAACCGCTTTTCCGGCACGAGCCGACCCCGGGCGTCGCTCGTGTGTCCTCTGACACGGTCCGGCGGGTGTTCTGGGTGGCCACCAAACACCGGCACGCGGTGCGGTTGCACCGCGACGTCGACTCGTTCACCGCCGCCGAGGGCCCGCTGATCCAGCCGGTCGGCTTGTTCGCGTCGTATCCGTCGATCATCAACATGGACCCGCCGGCGCTGAACAAGCGCCGCAAGCTCATCTCCAACGCCTTCAACCCGCGCGCGATCGCCGGGCTGGAGGACGGCATCCGGGCCCGGGCGGCCCGGATGATCGACGGCCTGCTCGCCGGGGGCGGCGGCGACTGGATCGCCGACGTCGCCGACGCCCTGCCGATGACCGTGATCGGCGACATCATCGGCATCCCCGAGCAGGACCGCCCGAAGATCTTCGACTGCCTGGACCGCATCCTGAAAGCCCGCTCGCCGGAGGCACAACTGAGTCGGGACGAGGAAACCGACTTGTACGCAACGATCTTCGGCTACGCAACGGAGCTCACCGCGGAGAAGCGCCGCAACCCCGCCGACGACATCTGGAGCACACTGGCCTCCGCGGTGATCACCGGCGAGGACGGTGAGCACTTCAGGCTGCCGCCCAGCGAGCTGGAGTTCTTCTTCTTCGTGCTGGCGTTCGCCGGCAGCGACACCACCAAGAACGCGCTGGCCGACGGACTGCAGGCGTTCGTGGCGAATCCCGGACAGATCGAGCGCTATCGCGACGAGGAATCCGTGCGTTCCAGCGCCGTCGAGGAGGTGCTGCGCTGGGCCTCACCGGTGGCGTACTGGACCCGCACCACCAAGGTCGACGTCGAGATGGACGGGCAGCACATACCGCAGGGTGAGCGGGTGGTGTCGATGCTGCGATCGGCCAACCGCGACGAGGAGGTCTTCCCCGACCCGTTCGCCTTCGACATCGGCCGCCGGCCCAACCCGCAGGTGGCCTTCGGCGGCGGCGGGCCGCATCACTGCCTGGGCGCCATGCTGGCGCGCGCGGAACTTCGCGCGGTCTTAGACGAGCTGCTGTTGCGCTGCGACGACATCGCACTCGGGCCGGCCAAGGCGGCCCACCCGAACCTGACCACCAACATGTCGATCTACGACGAGATGCCGATCTCGCTGACCGAGCGCCGGTAGCTCACTCGCACAGCCGCAGCGCCGCCTTGGGGCACTGGTCCACCGCGGCGCGCACGTCGATCTCCAGTCGCGGCGGCACCGGGCCGTCGGCGATCTGCACCACGTCGGCGTCGCCGAGTTCGAACACCTCCGGGGCGAGCGATTCGCAGAAGCCGTTGGCCTCACACAGGGTCTCGTCGACGGTCACGCGCATCGGATGCCTCCTTCCATCACAGGCCCTTGGGCCGGGTCCCGATCACCCCGTTGCGTGCCAGGGTCGCCAGTTGTTCGTCGGTCAGCCCGCACCGCTCGCGCAGCACCTCCCCATTGTGCTCACCCAGCCGCGGCGGCGGACGCCGCAGCCACCTGTCCTGGCCGGCCAGCAAGGCGAACGGCGGGCAGGGATACAGGGCCCCACCGACGCTCGCGTGCTCGAGCCGCTCGAAGAACCCCCGCGCCAGCAGTTGCGGATTCTCGGTCACCAACGACGGCGACACCACGGGTGCCGCGGGGATGCCCGCACCGGCCAGCCGCTCCACCGCCGCGTCGCGCGGCTGCCCGGCGAACCACGCGGCCAGCCGGCGATCGATGTCGTCGGCGCTCTGGGCCCGGCCCGCGGCCGTGGACAGGGCTTCGTCGCACCAGTGCGGGTGTCCCATCAGGTCGATCAGCGCGCGCCACTGCCGGTCGTCGCGCACGGTGACCGCGATCCAATCGTCGTCCGGCCCGGCGCAGCGGTAGACGTTCTGGATCGACCCGCCGTGGCCGCGGTTGCCCCGCCGGCCCAATGTGACGCCGAAGACCTCGTGTTCGATCGCCTGGATCGCGGTGGCGTTGAGCACCGTTTCGAGCATCGGCAGTTCGACCAGCTGGCCCGTGCCCGTCCGCTCGGCGAAGCTCAGCGCGGCCAGCACGGCGAAGGCGGCGTGCACGCCGGCCAGCGGATCACAGGCGCCGCGCGGCGTGATCGGGGGCGTCTCGGGCAGTCCGGTCACCCAGGCCAGGCCGGCGATCTGCTCCATGGTCGGGGCGAAGCCGACCCGGTCTCGCCACGGGCCGTCCAGGCCGAACGCGGGCATCCGGGCGACGACGAGCCGGGGGTTGGCCTGCAGCAGCACCTCGGCGGTGAGGCCGAACTGGTCCATCACCCGCGGCGAGAAGTTCTCGATCACGACGTCGGCTCCGGCGGCCAGCGCAAGGAACGCCCCACGTCCCTCAGTGGAGCCCAAATCCAGTGTGACCGAACGCTTGTTGGTGTTCATCGCGTGGAACACCCAGCCGTATTCCCACCAGTCGTCCACGTCGGTGCGCATCCCGCCCGAATACCGGATGCCGTCGGGCCGCTGGATCGACTCCACCTTGACGACGTCGGCGCCGAACGCCGCCAGCAGATGGGTGGCGGCGGGACCGGCCCAGAACGCGGTCAGATCCACCACCCGCACCCCCTGCAGCGGCAGGTCCGGCGGCTGCACCTCCTGCGGATTTTCCCTGGGGGGCCAGGGCGGCCGGCCGTCGTCGGCGCCGGCGGCAGCGGTCGCCCGCGGCGGGGCGGGTGCGCACACCGACATCAGCCATGGCGGGCGGGGCTGGTGAAAACCGGCCGGGTTGGGGACGAAAGCCCCGCGCTCCCGCACGTATTCGGTGTCGCGAATCGTCGAGCCGTTGCCCAGCGCCGCGATCGGCAGCCGGAACAGCTGCCCGAGCTCGACGACCTCGGCCACGGTCCGTTCGGCCAGCCACGGACCGATCTGTGCGCGGATGAAGTCGCGGTGTTCCCACCGGCCGATCTGAAAACGCAGCTGCTCGTTCTCCTCGAGCTGCGGACACTCGACCATCGCGGCGAAGTCGAGCCACTGCTGGCCGGTGACCATGGTGATCCCGATGTAACCGTCCTTCGCCGGTTCGATCGAGGGCACCTCCAGGGTGCGCCGGATCGGCGGCCTCCGCAGCAGCTGCGAGTGCAACCATTCGCTGCTCTGCATCGCCGTCATCGCCTCGAGCATGGACAGGTCGAGGTGTTCACCGGGGCCGCCGCGCTCGACGCGGCGGCGCACGGCCAGCGCACCGAAGGCGGCGTACACCCCGCCCATGTACTCGCCCAGGTCGCCGCCGATCGAGATGGGCGGCCCGGCGGGGTCGCCGCGAAAGCCGGGCGAACCCGCCCAGGCCTGCAGCGTCAGTTCGCTGGCGGCGCGGCCGGCGTACGGCCCGCTCCAGCCGAAGTCGGAAATGGTGACGACGACCGCCCTCGGCGAGTCGGCCAGCAGCCGCCGCGGATCGATCCCCAGCGCCTCGGCGCGCGCCCGGTCGGCGGTGACGACCACGACGTCGGCGGCGGCCAGTTCGGCACGCCAGCGTTCGGAGTCCGGGGCGAAGGTCAGGCTCTGCTTGCCCGCGTTGAGATAGCTGAACAACGGTGCGTCACCCCCGGCGACCGGTGCGCAGCCGGCGGAGTAGCTCCGCAGCCAATCCCCTTGTGGCGGCTCGATTTTGCGCACCTGGGCGCCGGCGTCGGTCAGCAGTTTCCCGCAGTAGCCGCCGGCGATCCGGTCGCTGATCTCGACGACACGCAACTCGGGCAGCGGTGCCGGGCGGCAGTTGGACCCGCAGCTCACCCGGCCATTTATACCATTACTGCTAAAATAGCTAAGCCTGTGGAGTGGATTTGGTTGCGAGGATCGGATGACCGCCTTGGGAGTTGCACCTGCCGCCGGCCGCCGGCTGTCGGCGCCGCGGATCGCCGAGATCGTAGCCGACGAGTTGCGTCGCCAGATCGTCGACGGCGAGCTTGCCGACGGCGATCTGCTGCCGCGCCAAGAGGTGCTCGTCGAACAGTTCAACGTCAGCCTGGTGTCGCTGCGGGAAGCGCTGCGGATCCTGGAAACCGAAGGGCTGGTCTCGGTGCGGCGCGGCAACAGGGGCGGCGCCGTCGTGCATGCCCCCGCGAAAACCAGCGCGGCCTACATGCTGGGCCTGCTGCTGCAGAGCGAGTCCGTCGAGGTCGCCGACCTGGGCATGGCGCTGCAGGAGCTCGAGCCGGCCTGCGCCGCCCTGGCGGCCCAGCGGCCGGACCGGGCCGACACCTTGGTTCCCGACCTCAAGCAGGTCAACGATGCCATGGCCGAGCACCTCGACGACGGTCGGCGGTTCACCGAAATCGGCCGCCAGTTCCATGATCTCATCGTCCGCGGCTGCGGGAATCACACCATCATCGCGGTCGTGGGCAGCCTGGAGACGCTGTGGACCGGCCACGAACGACAGTGGGCCGACGAGAGCGCAGCGCGGGGCACCTACCCCTCGTTGGCCAAGCGCCGCGCGGTGCTGGGCACCCACGTCAAGCTGGCCGAGACGATCGCCGAGGGCGACGTCGACCGGGCCCGCCGGATCGCGGGCCGCCACCTCGCCGACACCCAGACCTACGTGCTGTCCGGGCGGCCGCGGCAGCGCATCTACGCGCTGTCCCCGCAGGCTTTTCCACGCTCGCGGTCGCGTCAGCGGGACGTGCGGCGTTCTTGAAGGGCGGACCCGTGCGAACGGCGTTGGTGACCGGCGGCAGCGGCGGGATCGGCAAGGAGTGCGGGCGCAGGCTGCGCGAGCTCGGCTACGACGTCGTGCTGGTGGCGCGGCGCGAGGCCCCGCTGCGGACGGCCGCCGCGGAGATCGGTGCGCGACACATCATGGCGGACGCCTCGGACGCTGACGGATTCGCTTCCGCGATAAGCGTTTTGAACTCGATCCACCTCGTGGTCCACGCGGCGGGCACCCTGGGCGGGACCTACGCGCGCAAGCAGACATTCGCACAGTGGCGCGACATCATGTCGGCGAACCTGGACTCGTGCTTCGTGGTGACCGCCGCGGTCCTGCCCCGGATGCGCGCCGGTTCGCGGCTGGTGTTCGTCTCGTCGTCGGCGGCGCACGAGCCGATGCCGGGCCGCACCGCCTACTCGGCGTCGAAGGCCGGCGTGAACGCGTTCGCCCGGGCCCTGGCGCTCGAAGTCGACCGTGACGGCATCGGCGTCCACCTCGTCACGCCGGGTCCGGTGGAAACCGAGATGCTCCAGGACGTTCCGTTCGAGATGCACGCGATCCAGGCGTCCGACGTCGCGGCGGCGGTCGCCTGGCTCGACACCGTCGGCCCGTCGGTCGACCTGCCGGAGATCCGGCTCGCCGCAGTGCGGCGCGGCCCCTTCGCGCGACCGCCCGTCGTCCCCACCGAGGCCCGGAGGCGCGCGAGAGCGGCAGACCCGTCGCCTTAGATTGCTATCTTTAGTAAGTTAGAGGTCTTATGGACGTCGGCCTGAACTCGGACCAGCTGTCGCTGCGCGACGCCGTGCGCGACATCCTGCGCACCGAGTGCCCACCCGACGCCGTCCGCCGGGTCCTGACGGACCCCGACCGCTGGCGCAGCCTGTGGAAGACGGTCGTCGGCCTGGGCTGGACCGAGTTGGCGGCCGGCGCCGGCGACTACGGCCCCGTCGAGTTGGCGGTGGTCCTCGAGGAATGCGGCGCCGCGATCGCGCCGATCCCGTTGCTGAGCAGCGTCGGTCTGGCCGCGGGCGCGCTGCGGGCCACCGGCCTCGACGCCGTGCTCGCCGAGATCGCCGCCGGCACCGCCGCGACCCTGGCGGTCCACTCCCCCGGCGCGCGGCTGCCCGGGGCCCCGATGGTGCTGCACCAGGGCCGCCTGCGCGGACGCGCGGTCGCGGTCCCCAACCTGCCGCGGGCCGAGTTGCTCGTCACGCTGGCCGCTTGCGAAGGCCGGTTCGTGGCGGCGGTGGCACGCTGCGGTGACGGGGTGACCGTGCAGGTCGGCGAGTCCACCGATCCCGTGCAGCCGGTCGCCGACGTCGAAGTCGACGTCGAGCCGCTGGCCACCGCGCCCGTCCACGTCGAATCGGCGCTGGCGACACCGCTGTTGGCCGCGGCCGCCGACCTGGTCGGGGTGGCGGGCGCCGCGTTGCACCGCGCCGTCGGGCACGCGAAGACGCGCCGCCAGTTCGGCGCGCCGATCGGCGCGTTCCAGGGGATCAAGCACGCGCTGGCCGACAACTACGTCGCCGTCGAGCGGGCCCGCAGCCTGACCTACGCGGCGGCGGCCCGGCTGGCAGACCCGAACACCGCACCCGCGGATGCCTGGACCGCCACGGCGCTGGCCAAGGCGGCTGCCGGCGACGCGGCGGCGCGCTGTGCGCGCACCGCGGTCCAGGTGCACGGCGCCCTGGGACAGACCTGGGAACACGACATCCACCTCTACGTTCGGCACGCCTGGCAGGGCGCCGCGCTGCTCGGCGACAGTCGCGCCCTGTACCACGAGGTGGGCCGCCGTTTCGCGGGAGGCGCGAAATGAGCTCTGTGGTAGAGGAATTCGGCGGCTGGTTGACGGATTTTCTGCCCGGCGACTACTACGAGAACTACCGCACCTACCGCTGGGATCTGGCGCTGCGTCGTGACTACCAGCGGGCCGCCTACGAGGCCGGATGGCTACAACCCACCTGGCCGCGCGAGCACGGCGGCCGTTTGTTGGGTCTGCGCGATGCGATGGAAGTCCGCCTCGAGGCGGCCCTGCGGTCGGCACCCAAGCTGCCCAACATCGCCGGGCCCAACGTCGCCGCGCCCGGCATTCGTTGGTTCGGCACCGCCGAACAGGTCGACCGACTGCTGGTTCCCCTGCTGCGCGGCGACGAATGGTGGGCACTGGGCATGTCCGAGCCGGAGGCCGGATCCGACTTCGCCGGGCTGCGCACGCGGGCCGAGCGGGACGGGGACGTGTTCCGGGTCACCGGTCACAAGATCTGGACCACGCAGGCGCACCAGTCATACTGGTGCACCCTCTACGTGCGCACCGACCCCGAAGCGCCCAAACACCGCGGCATTTCCTGCCTGATCCTCGACCTGCACTCCCCCGGGGTGCGAATCGAGCCCATCCGGATGGCGTCGATCTCCGACGAGACGTTCTGCGAGGTGTTCCTCGACGACGTCGAGGTGCCGGCCACGAACCTGCTGGGGCCGCTACACGGCGGGTGGAACGTCGCGATGTCGTCGTTACACCATGAGCGGCAGATGATCTGGATCATGAACTGGGTCGAGATCCAGCGCGGGCTCGAGGCGGCGCGGGGCGCCCGCGACCCGGACGTCTACGCCGAACTCGGTTCGTTGCTCGCCGACGCCGAGGCGCTGCGCGCCACCGGATACCGCGCCCTGAACAACGAGCTGGCCGGGCGCCCCAGCCCCGAGGCCGACATTTCCAAGCTGCTCGGATCCGTGACCCTGCAGCGGGTGTGGGAACTGGCCGCCGCCGCCCGCGGGCCCGGCTCGGCCGAGGATCCCGATCTGCTGTTCGAGCGCCAGGACGCGCTGGCCGCAACCATCTACGGCGGAACGTCGGAGATCCAGCGCAACATCATCGCCGAGCGGCTGCTCGGATTGCCGAAGGGATGACGACGATGGACTACGACCTCGGCGACGACGCCGAGCAACTCCGAACCCGGTTGCGCGGGCTGATATCCGACCACATCCCGGCGGACTTTTTGGGGGCGTGCACCGACGACCCGCAGGATCTGGCCACCACGGAGACGTTCTGCAAGCTGCTGGCCGCCGAAGGGCTGCTGGCCCTTGCCTGGCCGAAAGAGCATGGTGGCGGAGGCGGTTCGGTCTGGCAGCAGACGGTGTTGCGTGAGGAGATGTGGGCCCGACACGAACCGCGTGGCCCGCAGTACATGGGCATCAACTGGGTCGGCCCGGCCCTGATGCGGTACGGCACGGCCGAGCAGAAGGCCAAGCACCTGCCGGCCATCGCGTCCGGCGACGTGATCTGGTGTCAGGGTTTTTCCGAGCCGGAGGCCGGATCGGACCTCGCGTCGCTGCGCACCCGCGCCGTACCCGACGGGGACGGCTGGCGAATCACCGGCCAGAAGGTCTGGACGTCGTACGCGCAGATGGCGTCCTGGTGCGTGCTGGCCGCCTGCACTCACCCCGACGCCCCGAAGCCCAAGCGGCTCAGCCTCTTTCTGATCCCGATGGACCGGCCCGGCTTCACCGTCCGCCCGATCCCCTCGATGCTGGGACCTCACCACCTCAACGAGATGTTCCTCGACGACGTCGCGGCCTATCCCGAGGACGTCCTCGGCGAGCCCGGCGACGGCTGGCGGGTGATGCGCGAAGCGCTGGCATTCGAGCGGGTCGGCATCGCGCGGTATGCGCGCTGCGAGTCGCTGCTCGACCGCCTGCGCACCCAACTCGGCGACGCGTGGGACACGCTGCCCGAGGCGATCCGCGTCCGCTGGGTACGGGCGCTGGTCGACCTGCGGGTGGCCAGGCTGCTGGCCTACCGGGCCGTGTCGCTGCAGGACGACCCGGCGGCCGGCGCGGCGGCCAGTGCCGCGCGCATCGCCACCACGACCTGCGACCAGCAGGTCGCCGAGCTGCTTTTCGACGCGCTCGGCCCGACGGCGCTGGACAGCGGCCCCTCGGCTCCGCTGCACGGGGCCGTCGAAGACCACTGGCGCTACGCGCAGGCGGCCACCGTGGCGTCGGGAACCATCGAAGTCCAGCGGATGCTGGTAGCCCGGGAAGTGTTGGGAGAACATCGGTGAAAACCGCTCTGCCACAAGATATCGGCGACTTCGCCGCGGTCGCCGCCAAGCGGCTGGGCCGGCTGGGCGGACCGCCGGCCGCGCTGCGCGCCGAGACCGATCAGAGCGTCCGGGACGCGGCGCGCGTGGCGCTGACCGAGGTCGGCGCCTTCGACCTCGACGTGCGGTCGTCATCCGACGACCTGCTGGCCGCCGCCGTGCTGTGCCGCGCCGCCGGCGCGGCGGCCCTGCCCTACCCCGTCGTCGAAGAACTGCTCGCGCTGGACGGCGCGCGGCTGGCCCTGGTCAATCCGGAAGCGCCCCGCATCGACCACGGCGACCTGCCCGGCGCCTGGATCGCCGCGGACCTCGACGGCAACCCCTACCGCCTCCGGCCGGGGGCGCGCACGAACGCCAAGCTGGGGCCGTTCCTGGTGCCGGCCTTACTCGACGCATCCGATGGCGCGGTGCCGGCGACCGACGTCAACCTTCATCTCGTGCTGGGGTCGTGGCGGATTCTGGGAGCGCTGCAGCAGGCGCTGCACATCGTGACCGAACACGTCCGCGCCCGGGTCCAGTTCGGCAAGCCGTTGGCGGACTTCCAGGCGGTCAGGTTCGCCGTCGCGGACGCCTCGGTCGCGGTACGCGGGCTCGAGGAGCTCGCGAAATACACGGTGTCGCGCGCCGAAAGTCTTTCGCCGCCAGCGTGTTCGGCCGACGCACTGGTGCTGCGGCTCAAGGCCGCCGACACCGCGCGGCAGGTACTGCGCACCGCGCACCAGTTGCTCGGCGCTCTGGGCTTCTGCGACGAGTCCGACATCAGCGTGCTCGACCGGCACACCCAACCGCTGATCCGGCTGCCGCTGGGCGCCGAGGCGCTGGCGCTGCGCCTGATCCCCGACGTTCGCGACGGCCACCTCGAGACCCTGTTCACCGGGGCGGTGACGGCATGAGCACCGAACAGGTCGCGGCCCGGACGCCCGAGCACCCGCCGGCGGAGGGCATCCCCTTCGGCGTCAGGCTGACCCAGCTTGCCGAACAACGCACCGATGACACGGCCGTGACGGTAGTCGCGTTGGACGGCACCGCGCAGTCGCTGACCTTCGGCGAGCTCGACGCCCGCGCCAACCAATGGGGCCGCGCCCTGGCCGCCGCCGGCGCGGAGACGGGATCCTTCGTCGCACTGGCGATCCCGAACTCGCTGCATTTGGTGCTGGCCACAATGGGCTGCTGGAAAATCGGTGCGGTCCCCATCCCCATGCACTGGGATCTGCCCGAATGGGAACGGGAGCGGGTGCGGGCGGTGATCGGGCCCGCCGTGGTCGTCGACGACACGAGCCGGTGGGTGCTCGAGGCGCAAGCGGCGGGTGAGTCCGAAAGTCCGCTGCCCGCCGCCGTTTCCCCCACCGCCAACGGAATCTGCAGCAGCGGTTCCACCGGCGTGCCGAAGGTGATCCTCAACCTGGCGCCGTCGCTGTGGACGCCCCAGCACGGCGAACCGTTCCTGTCGAACTGGACGCCGGTGGCCCAGCCGCAGACGGTCATGGTGCCCGCGCCCATGTATCACACCAACGGCTTTGCGACCTTCCTCATGCTGCTGGCCGGCGACCACCTGGTGATCCTGGAAAAATTCGACGCCGCATTGGTCGTCGATGTGATCGAACGCTTCCGGGTCAGCAACTTCACGGCGACGCCCACGATGCTGGCCCGCATCGCGGCCCTGCCCGACGTCCGGCGACGGGACTTCTCCAGCGTCGTCTTCGTCCTGCAGGGCGCCGCCGTGATGCCCCCGTCGCTGATGCACACGTGGTTCGAGCTGCTGGGCCCGGAGCGGTTCGTGACGGCCTACGGCATGACCGAGAACCTCGGGCTCACGGCGCTGCGCGGCGACGAATGGCTGGCCCATCCGGGCAGCGTCGGCCGCGGCTTCCGGGACACCGAAATCCGCATCGTGGACGCCGCGGGCACACCGCTCGGCCCCGGCGAACACGGCGACGTGTACCTGCGCGCCCCGATGAGCGCGGGCTACCGCTACCTGGGCGGGGCGCCGCCGCTGCCGTCGACCGACGACGGTTTCCGCTCCGCCGGCGACATCGGATACCTCGACGAGGACGGCTATCTCTACATCGTCGACCGCCGCGTCGACATGATCGTCACCGGCGGCGCCAATGTCTTTCCCGCAGAGGTCGAGTCGGCGCTCGCGGGCCACCCCGGCATCGCCGACGTCGTGGTCATCGGGCTCGCCGACCCGCAGTGGGGACGCCGCGTGCACGCGGTGGTGCAGCCGGCCGACCGCGCGCCGCTGACCGCGCAGCAGGTGATCGAGTACGCCAAGAGCCGGCTGGCCCACTACAAGGCGCCCAAGACCGTCGAGTTCGTCGACGCGATCCCGCGCACCGCGGCCACGAAGGTGAACCGCTCGGCGATGATCGCGGCCCGGGGCGGGTAGGAACCGCACCGCGCCGCTCGGAGCCGGCGGCGCGGCTGCCGGCGGAGTCGATCGCGGCGCCAGAGGAGTGTTTGGAGCGGTGTCGTCCGTCGGCGGCGGCCGAGTCGGGTGCACTGGTGGAGCGGATTTGTGCGGCCACCCGGGTCGAGAATTGGGCCGCGGCCGCGCAGTTGGTAGCGATCGGGGAGTTGTTCGCCTATCGGCTCGCCCGCTGTTCGCAGGACGAGGACCGGGCGATCGACACGATGGCGGCGGTGGCCGCCGAGGTGGGATGCACCGGGCCCGCCCCACCCGAAGACGAGGACGACCCACCACCGTTCTGAGCGGGTACGAGACTGCGCGCGGTAACCTCATTCTCGAAACGCAGGCACCTGCGCAGCGGAAGGGGACGAAGTAGCACATGACCCGCTCCGGCGACGACGCCGACGTCGCGCGCGGCGACCGCTTCATCAAGACGGCCGTGGCGATACTGGGCGAAACGGGACGCACGGACTTCACCGTGCAGGAGGTCGTCACCCGCTCGAAAACCTCACTACGGGCCTTTTACCAGCATTTCAGCAGCAAGGACGAACTTCTGCTCGCGCTGTTCGAGCGGACCATCGCGCAGTCGGTGCTGTCGTGGCGTGCCGAGACCGCCGCACTGGACAGCACCGCCGCGCTGAAACTCGTCCTCGACCGCATCAGCCGGCAGCCGGAGTCGACCACCCAGGACAGCCTCAACCGGGCGCTGACCCTCTACAACCAGCATCTGGCCGAGACGCGCCCGCGCGAATACGCCCGTGTGCTGTCCCCCCTGCATCAGCTGATCCGCGACATCGTGGGGCAGGGCATCACCGAGGGAGTGTTCCACCCGGGACTCGACGTCGGGGCCGCGGCCGCGATCGTGATGCAGACCGTGATGGGTGCGCAGCGGTTGCATTGGCTGGGCGCCGAATTGAACGGAACGCCGATCGACGCGGGCCAGCTGTACGACTTCTGCAGCCGGGCCCTGGGCATCCGGGACGCCGACGACGCGCCCGCCGCACCGTCGCTGCGCGAGTTGTTCGCGCAGGTCGGCATGCGGCCCGGCACCCGCGACGGCGAGTTCGCGATGACGATGCCGGTCAGCCCCCAGGTGGTCAACACCTCCGGGGCCCTGCAGGGCGGCCTGATCGCCACGCTGGTGGACGTGGCGGGCGGGCAGTTCGGCCTGGACTATCTGCGGCCGGGCACCACGATGACCACCGCCGACCTGTTCGTCCGCTATCTGCGGCCGATCCGCAGCGGCTCGGCCGTGGCGGTGCCGCGCATGTTGCGGACCGGCCGGCGGGCGATGGTCATGCAGGTCGACATCTACGGCGACGGCCGAGACGATGGAGACGAGCTCGCCGCGACGGCGACCGTGAACTTCGCGATCATCAACGGCGCGACACCGACGGTGGGCCCGCCGGAGACATAAATCCCGGTACACCCGATTTCGCAAAGGTGGTAACGTCATTACCGCACGATGAGAATCACGATGAGAATCCAGCCCTCAAGGAGATCGCCATGCCGTCTCGCGAGCTTCCCTTCCCCGTGTTCGACGCGGACAACCACATGTACGAACCGCAGGAGGCGCTGACCAAGTTCCTTCCGGAGAAGCGCAAGAACGTCATCGACTACGTGCAGGTTCGCGGTCGCACCAAGATCGTGGTGCGCGGCCACATCAGCGACTACATCCCCAACCCGACGTTCGAGGTGGTGGCGCGCCCCGGCGCGCAGGAGGAGTACTTTCGCAACGGCAGCGGCGGCAAGAGCTACCGCGAGATCCTGGGCGAGCCGATGAAGGCCATCCCCGCCTTCCGCGAGCCGGCCGCGCGTCTGGAGATGATGGACGAGCTCGGCCTCGACTTCGCCCTGATGTTCCCCACGCTGGCCAGCCTCGTCGAGGAGCGGATGAAGGACGACCCGGAGATGACCCACGACGTCATCCACGCGCTCAACGAGTGGATGTACGAGCAGTGGTCGTTCAACTACTCCGACCGCATCTTCGCCACCCCGGTGATCACGCTGCCGATCGTCGAGCGCGCACTCGAGGAACTCGAGTGGTGCCTGGAGCGCGGCGCCCGCACCGTCCTGGTCCGCCCGGCACCGGTGCCCGGTTACCGCGGCAGCCGCTCGTTCGGCCTCGCGGAGTTCGACCCGTTCTGGCAGGCCTGCGTGCGCGCCGAGATCCCGGTCTCGATGCACGCCTCGGACAGCGGCTATTCCGAGTTGCTCAACATCTGGGAGCCCGGCGACGAATTCCTGCCGTTCAAGCCGACCGCGTTCCGCAGCCTGGCCATGGGCCACCGGCCCATCGAGGACGCGTTCGGCGCGCTGATCTGCCACGGCGCGCTGTCCCGCAACCCCGACCTGCGGATCCTGTCGATCGAGAACGGCGCCGACTGGGTCCCGAACCTGTTCAGGGGGCTCAAGAGCGTCTACAAGAAGATGCCGCAGGCATTCAGCGAGGACCCGATCGACACCTTCAAGCGCTGCGTGTACGTCAGCCCGTTCTGGGAGGACCGGTTCACCGAGATCGTCAACATGGTGGGCACCGACCGGGTGGTCTTCGGCTCCGACTGGCCGCACCCCGAAGGCCTGAAGGACCCGATCTCCTTCGTCGACGAGCTCAAGGATTTCGGCCGGGAGGACGTCGAGAAGATCATGGGCGGCAACCTGATGAAGCTGATGAAGGTTTCGGCGCCCGCCTCCAAGAATCCGGTGTCCGCCTGACCGGCGCCGCCTTACGGGGCCGGTGCGTTTCGCCCCGTTTCGCCCGCGGGTCTGGCGGCGGCGCGCAGCCAGACCACGCCCCTGGACTCCCACAGCGCCAGGCTGATGTCCGCGGGGCTTTGGTGACCGTGTTCACGCAGGATCGCGTCGAGGTCGGACCGCGTGATCCTGCAGCGTCTCAGATTCTCGAGTTGCGGTTGGCCGTCGCGGATCAGCACCCGCACCGGCGGGTCGACGAGGCGGCGTATCCGGGGGACGAAGCGCAGGCGCGCCACGACGTCGTGTGCGGCGATCAACGTCAGCAAGGCGGCGGCCCCGGTGATCCAGGACGTGCCGGCGGCGGTAGCGGTGCGGCCGATGACGGCCCCCACCGCGACGCCGGTGATCCAGTCGAACGGCGTCAACTCGGAGATGGTGCGGCGCAGGGTGAGCCGGAAAGCCGCTGCGGCCGTGGCGAACAACGCGGCCGCCTTCACGGCGGCGTACAGCGCGGGTCGCCACCCGTCGTACAGCTCGAGCAGTAGACCGCTCATCGCAGCACCCGCCGGTCAGGGGGCCAGGGGCCGGCAGCGGGCGATGGGCGTGCCGTAAAGGCGGTACGGCTCGCCGGTGTCGACCTCCGGGGCGGCCCTCTCCTGGAACAGGATGACGATGTCCGAGCCGCCGAACTGGAAGTAGCCGGTTTTGCAGACCCACGTGCATGCAGACCGTCCCGGCGTTCCGGCCAGTCAAGCGCCCCGAAAAGGTCGGGGTTCAAATCGGCTTCGGCCAGGCCCTCTTCCTTTGCGAGAACGCCTCGCAAAGCTTTGATGATCGCCTCCTGCTGGCTCACTGTGGGCCGCTCCTCGTGTGTGCACGTCGCGCAAAATGACATTCAGCAGGGCGGTTACCCGCAAAAAGCGGGCAGTTAATCGTGCGCCTTGCGGGATTGCGGCCGGCGGAGACGGGTACTCGTAGACGGATGAGAACTCACGCCGGATCGATTCGCCTGTCCCCGCCCGCCCTCGCGGAGGTGCGCCGATGATCACCCTCACCGCTGCCGCGCCGGAGTCGCTGACGCGTACGACGCCGTCGCAACGCCCGCCACTGCGGATCGCACTGGTGCAGCATCGCTGGCGCGCCGACCACGCCGAACTCACCCGCGTCCTCGGCGACGGGATCGCGCGGGCCGCCGCCGGCGGCGCGCGCGTGGTGTTCCTGCCCGAGTTGACCCTGATCCGGTACCCGGGCGACCTGGTCCCGCCAGCCCCCCCGGTCAGCGCCGCCGAAGATCTGCTGGGCGGGCCGACATTCGCGTTCGCCGCCGAATGCGCGCGCGCGAACGAGGTTTTCGTGCAGGCCTCGCTCTACGAGAAGGCGGCAAACGAAGACGGCCAGGACGACGGACTGGGTTACAACACAGCCATTTTGGTGTCGCCGGCCGGTGACCTCGTCGCGCGGGTCCGCAAAATGCACATCCCCGATTCCGAGTGTTACCGCGAAGCCGCGTACTTTCGGCCCGGCCCCGCCGACGGGGACCCGTATCCGGTGCTGACCCCGCAGGGGCTCGACGCCCGTATCGGCCTGCCGACGTGCTGGGACGAATGGTTTCCGGAAGTGGCCCGGACCTATTCGCTGCACGGCGCCGAAATGGTGGTCTACCCCAGCGCCATCGGCTCGGAACCGGCCTTCCCCGACTTCAACAGCGAACCGCTGTGGCAGCACGTCATCGTCGGCAACGGCATCGCCAACGGCTTGTTCATGATCGTGGCGAACCGCACCGGCGACGAGGGCAAGCTGACGTTCTATGGCTCGTCGTTCATCTCCGACCCGTACGGCCGCGTGTTGGCGCAGGCGCCGCGGGACGAGGAGGCGATTCTGATCGCCGACCTGGACCTCGACCAGCGCCGGGACTGGCTGGACGCGTTCCCGTTTCTTCGCACCCGCCGTCCCGACAGCTACGGTGCGCTCGTCGACCGGAAGTAGCCGCCCAACGCCCCACCCCTGCACGAATCACGTTGCGCGCCTGAGGATAACGAGCGACGTAGGCGGGGCGGTCCGGCAATCGGCCGAATGCATTCGCAGCAAAGCCGATTGGGCGCTGCCGTACCGTTCCCGGCCGGCCGTTACCGATCTGTGCCCCGGCCGCCCCGTAGCAGTTGATAGTGTGATTGTCACTATTTAACGGATACGTCGACACATTCGGCCTGGCGAGCCCGCGTGAATCCGCAGCCAGGCCGGTGGGAGGGTCCGCCCTATGGTGGCCGAAAAGGACCGGGACAAATCCGTGGACGCGGTCGACAACGTGCGCCGTGTCTTCGAAAACGTCCCCGTGATGCTGGTCGGGCTCGAGGGGCCCGACCATCGGTTCGTGGCGG
Organism: Mycobacterium helveticum; assembly: GCF_007714205.1. GTDB lineage: Bacteria > Actinomycetota > Actinomycetes > Mycobacteriales > Mycobacteriaceae > Mycobacterium > Mycobacterium helveticum. The sequence goes on from NZ_VMQU01000010.1 coordinate 41,548, forward strand.
TCAACGCGGCGTACCGCGCATTCCATCCCGCCTTCGATCCGATCGGGCTGCCCGCGCGCGAGGTCTATCCCGAGCTGGAAAGTCAGCAGATCTACCAGATGTTCGACCGCGTCTACGAGACCGGTGAGCCGCAGTCGGGAAAAGAGTGGCGGCTGCAGGCGGACTTCGACGGCACCGGAGTCCACGAGCGGTTCTTCGACTTTCTCGTCACCGCCCGGCGCGGCGAGGACGGGTCGATCGAGGGCGTGCAGCTGCTGTTCGACGACGTGACAACCCGCGTACGGGCCCGGCAGGCCGCCGAGACGCGCATGGACGAGCTCTCGGAGCGCTACCGCAATGCGCGCGACTCCGCCATCGTCATGCAGCAGGCCCTGCTGGCCTCGTCGGTCCCCGTGGTGCCCGGCGCCGACGTCGCCGCCCAGTACCTCGTCGCCGCGGAGGACACGGCAGCCGGCGGCGACTGGTTCGAGGCGATCCCGCTGGGGGACCGCCTCGTTCTCGCCGTCGGCGACGTGGTGGGCCACGGTGTCGAAGCCGCCGCCGTGATGGCGCAACTGCGCACCGCGCTGAGAATGCAGATCTTGGCGAGGCGGTCGATCGCCGAAGCGCTCGAGGCCGTCGACCGCTTCCACCGGTATGTGCCCGGGTCGAAGTCGGCCACCGTGTGCGTCGGTTCCCTCGACTTCGGCACCGGTGAATTCCGGTACTGCACCGCCGGGCACCCACCGCCGTTGCTGGTGACCGCCGGCGCGAAGTCACGGTACCTCGCGCCCTCGGGCGCGGGCCCGCTCGGAAGCGGCACCGGCTTCCCGGTGTGCACCGAGGTGCTCGGCCTGGGCGATGTGATCCTGCTCTTCACCGACGGCCTGATCGAACGGCCGGGCCGGCCGCCGGGAGCCAGCACCGCCGAGTTCGCCGAGCTGGCCGCCAGCATCGCCGCCGGCCACCGCGGATTCGTCCTCGACAGCCCCGCACGGCCCATCGATCGCATCTGCTCGGAGACCCTTGAACTGCTGCTCCGGTCGACCGGCTACAACGACGACGTCACCTTGCTCGCCGCGCAGCGGCGCACGCCGCCGGCTCCGCTGCGGCTGACGCTGGACGCCAACCTCCACACCGCGCGCACGGTTCGCGCCCATCTGCGCACCTGGTTGTCGGAGATCGGCGCGGACCCCGACGAGACATCCGACGTCGTGCACGCGGTCTCGGAGTTCGTGGAGAACGCCGTCGAGCACGGCTACGGCACCGCGGCGTCGCACGAACCCCAAGAAATCGTCGTCGAAGCCGCACTGGCCGGCGACGGCAACCTGTACGCCTCGGTGGCCGACTATGGCACGTGGAAGGATTACCGCGCGGGCGAGAAGGGCCGCGGCCGCGGACTTGCGATGGCCGAAGCGTTGGTGTCACAGGCGCAGATCACCCACCGCGCCGGCGGGACGACTGCCAGCCTGGTCCATCGCCTGTCCCGGCCGGTGGACTTTGTCGCCGACACACTGGTCACCCGGGTACCTCACCGGCGGGCGACCGGATCCGAGTTCGTCTCGGTGATCGGCGACGACGGCCGCATCGTCGTCAGCGGGGACGTCGACTCGGAGACCGCGTCCATTCTGGACCGCCAGATTGCCGTCGAAAGCCGTTCGGGCATAGCGTCTTTGACGATCGACCTCAGTGCCGTCACCCATTTGGGGTCGGCGGGCGTCAGCGCGTTGGCCGACGCCCGAGACCGGGCCCGCAGGCAGGGCGGCGAATGTGTCCTGGTGGCCCCGCCCGGTAGCCCGGCCCACCACGTGTTGTCGCTCGTCCACATCCCCGTGGTCGCCGGCCGCGCCGGCGACATCTTCGCCGGAGAGGCCGAGTCCGACCGCGGCTAGCGCGGCCCGCCGTGCCGGACTTCGCTGAACGGCACCCCGCGGTCCGCGGCGTATTCCCGGGGGAAGCCCAGCACCCGCTCGCCGATGACGTTGCGGGCCATCTCGGTGGTGCCGCCACCGATGGCGACCGTCTGGCGGGACAGGTAGCGCAATCCGGCCTCCAGGCCACCGCCGGGCTCACCCACGACACCGGCGGCACCCGCGATCGCCAGCGCCGTGTCCACATCCAGGGTCACGGTTTCGGAGTGGAACAGCCTGATCAGCGTTCCGGCCGCGGGCGGCAGGTCGCCGTCGCGGACGCTGCGGTACACGTGCCCGATCAACTGCTCGGCGACCGCGCGGTGCACCAGTGCGCGACCCGCCATTTCGTGCACGCGCTCGTCGCCGGCCCGGCCGGTCCTGGCCGCCAGGTCGACGTAGTCGACGGGATTGGCGTTCCCACCCTCGCTGCCGCTGCCACTGGCGAATTCCGAGCCCTGCCCCACCGCCCGACGCTCGTGGTACAGCTGCCGCGACGCCACCGCCCAGCCGCCGTCGACCTCGCCCACGACGGCGTCGTCACCGACGTCCACCCCGTCCAGGAACTCCTCACAGAACTCGGTGGAACCGCTCAACATGGTGATGCGCCGCAACGTGATACCCGGATGGGCGATGGGCACCAGGAACATGGTCAGGCCTTCGTGTTTGGGCACATCCCAGTTGGTGCGGGTCAGACACAAACCGTAGTCGGCGGCGAACGCGCTTGTGCTCCAAGTTTTGGCGCCGTTGATCATCCATCGGTCGCCATGACGTTCGGCGCGGGTGACGACACCGGCCAGATCCGATCCGCCGCTGGGTTCGCTCAGCAACTGCACCAGGACCTCTTCGCCGCGCAAAGCCGCGGCGATGTGCTGCTTCTTCTGGGCCTCGGTGCCGGTGTCGAGCAGCGTGGCGCAGCAGATGGTGAACGTCGGGGTGTTGAGGATCAACGGCATCTCGTAGCCGAGCGATTCCGCGTCGAACGCCTTCTGGTATTCGTAGCCCAGCCCCAGGCCGCCGTACTCGCGGGGAAAGCAGATGCCGGCGAACCCTCCTTCGTAGAGCCGCTTTTGCAGCTCGCGCGCCCTTTTCCAGGCACGCTCTTCGTCACGCGGGGCCGGCGGCGGGCAAGCGGGGTCGATCGCGGGCATGTTCTCGGCCAACCACGCCCTGGCCCGGGCGGCGAAGGCCGCCACGGATTCGGTCGGCGTCATTGGGCGGCGCCGCCGGTCTTGGCGCCCGCGTGCCACGCATACACGAGCTGATTGTGTTCCTCGGGCGTCCCGAACATGCAGCGATACAACGTAACTCGCCGAAGGTACAGGTGCAGGTCGTGTTCCCAGGTCACGCCGATGCCGCCGTGCATCTGCACGCACGCCTGAACGATCTGGCCGGCCATCTCACCGACGTAGGACTTGGCGACGCTTGCCGACAGCCCCGCTGCCGGTGCCCCGGCGGCGACGTCGGCGACCGCCGCGGCCGTGGTGGCCCGGCACGCTTCCAGCCACAGCTTCATGTCGGCGAATTTGTGTTTCAGCGCCTGGTAGGACGCCAGCGGGCGGCCGAACGTGTGCCGATCCAGCGCCCACTGGACGGTGAAGTCGAAAACCGTCTGCAGGACGCCGACCACCTCTGCGCACTGCAGGACCTGGGCGATCTGGCTCTGCCGGCCGATCAGCGCGGCGCTCTCGTCCGCGGTGCCGACGGTCGCCGATCCCGCGACGACGACACCGTCGAAATGCACTCGCGCGTAGTGCTTGACCAGGTCCACCGACTGTTGGGGCTCGATGCGGACCCCCGGCGCGTCCGTCGGGACCAGGAACTGGCGGATGCCGTCGCCGCACCGCGCCACCACCAGCAGCAGGGCGCTCTGGGCGCCGGCCTCGACACGGTCCTTGGTGCCGTCGATGCGGTAGCCCGAGCCGGTTTCGGTGGCCTTCACCGAAGGTTGCAGTGGCGACCACCCGCGGCCGGGCTCGGCAACCGCCCACGACGCCACCAGTTCCCCGGACATCAGCGAGTCGATCGTGGCGGCGTGCGTGTGGCGCTCGGCGCACCCGGCGAGACCGGCCAGCACGACGCTGACCGGATACAGCGGCCCGGGCGCCACCGTCTTGCCGAGTTGCTCGGCGACCACGGCCAGATCCGCGAGGCCGCTGTCCGAGACGCTGCCGCCGCCCAGATCCTCGGGAACCAGCAAGCTCGTCCAGCCGAGTTCTGCGGCGCGCCGCCACCAGGACGCGTCGAAGGACGCCCCCGCGGCATGCAGTTCACGGACGCGACTCAGCGGCGCTTCTTTGTGCAGAAAGGCTTGGGTCGTGGAGGTGAAGAGTATCTTTTCGGGAGAGTCGACAGCGGTCATGATGCCGGCAGGACCTTCCTTGGCAATTGATGGGGCAACCGATCGCCGCCGCACACGATGCAGAGGAGAAACGTTGGGTGGGTGGTGGTCATCCGCCTACTCGGTCCTCGTCGGAGTTCGCTGGCGACTCGATGTTAGCAATGGGCAATACAGTAAGAGATACCGGAGTTCAGTCGATAATGATGGTGACGAGCGGCAGGCGCGATGACTGAGGCGGACGAACCGTTCGAGGCCTCTGCCGCGTCGGAGGCCATGGCGCAGGCCACGTCGAGGGCCGAGGCGATGGCCCTGGCCGAAGAGGCCGAAGCCGAAGCAGCCGAAGCCGAGGCGATGGCCGCCGCGGCGCGCGCCCGCGCCCGCGCCGCCCGGTTGCGCCGCGAGGCGATGACTCTGGCCGAGGCTGCCGAGGACTACGGTGACGCGGCCGCCGCGGCCGCCGACGCGGATTACGACGACGAGGACTACGAGACGGCCGACGAGGACTACGACGAGGAGTACGACGAGGAGTACGAGGAGGAGTACGAGGAGGCCGTCGCCGAGGGTCAAGGTGAGGCGGCACCGCCACCGGCAACCCGGCTGGACGGATGGCGGCGTCGGTTGCCGTCGTCGACCGCGACTGCCAAAGTGGCCGCGGTCCTTCTCATCATCGGCTTCGCCGCGTTCAGCACCTACGCGGTGCTTCATCATCGCGACACCGTCCGCTACCAGCAGCGTCAGGCCGCGTTCATCGCCGGAGCCAAACAGGGCGTGACCAACATGATCTCCCTCGACTACACGAAGGCTCAGGCTGACGTCCAACGTGTAATCGACAGCTCCACAGGAGAATTCAAGGACGATTTCAAGAACCGGGCCAAAGATTTCATCGCGGTGGTCGAACAGTCCAAGGCCGTGACCGATGGAACCATCAACGGGGCCGCCGTCGAGTCCATGAAAGGGGGTTCGGCGGTGGTGCTGGTGTCGGCGACCTCGCGGGTCACCAATTCCCCACCGGGAAAGGACCAACCACCACGAATGTGGCGGCTCAGGGTGACCATTGCCGACGTCGGCGGGCAGTACAAGATGTCGAAAGTTGAGTACGTACCGTGACCGACCATCTGCACGAACTCTCCGCTGATGCCGAGAGCGATTCGCCTGGAACAGACTTCGACGATCCGGACGGCGACCCGTTCGGCGACGACGCGGCAGGGGTTGACTCCACCGCCCCGGCCAGACGACCGCGACTGGCCCGGACGCGCGCGGTGCTCGACTCGAAAGCCCTTTCCGTGGTCCTGGTTGTGCTGCTGGTGGTCTCGGGCGGCGTGGCGACATGGCTGTACTTCAAGCAGTTCCGGCCCGATCAGCAGACCGATCCCGACGTCGCCCGCGCCGTCGCCGGTACGGCGTCCGACGGGACCGTCGCGTTGCTGTCCTATTCATCGGACACCCTCGACCAGGACTTCGCCACCGCCAGGTCGTACCTGGGCGGGGACTTCCTTTCGTATTACAACGATTTCACCAAGCAGATCGTGACTCCCGCGGCCAAACAGAAGTCGCTGAAAACCACGGCCCACGTGACCGGCGCCGCGGTGTCGGAGCTGCAGCCGTATTCGGCCGTCGTCCTGGTCTTCGTCGATCAAACCACCAAGATCAAGGACAACCCGCAACCGTCGCTGGCGCTCAGCAGCGCGATAGTGCACATGAGCCGGATCAACGGTAAGTGGCTGATCACCAAGTTCACCCCAGTCTAAGAGTTCGCCGTCACATCGCGAACACGCGTCGCAGCGTGCAAGGCCCGGTACTCTCGGGAGACGACCCAGTCCGAAAGTTGCTGCGACAAACTCTAATTCAGAGTGCACGAAGGCATGTAGCGGCCGGTTGACATAGCCGATGGCCTCGTCTCGGCACGAAACCGGCACTACCAATACGGAGCGCGTCCGGGCGGCGACGCCGACCCGAGGAGTTTGTTGCTATCTATACTATGATAGCGATATTCCACTCGAGTCAGGGAGAAGCGCCGATGACGTTGCGTACCGACCCCGACGACCAGCCCGCCCTCGATACCACCGGCGAAACCAGTCCCTATCCGTTCTTCGACTACATGAGGCGCACGGATCCGGTCTGGCACGGCTCGCTGAACGACCACTCCCAGCTGCCGGAGGAGCTTCGGCCCGACGACGAGTGGGTGTTGTTCGGGTACGACGGCGTATTCCAGGCCTTCCGCGACGACCGGGTCTTCACCTCGGCCGGTTACGACAAGACGATCGGACTGGTGATGGGCCACACCATCCTCGCGATGGGCGGCAAAGAGCACCATGACCACCGCAACCTGGTGGCCAAGGCCTTCCGCGCCACCGCGCTGCAACGCTGGGAGCCGTCGGTCATCGGACCGGTCTGCGACCGACTGGTCGACGAGATCAAGGCGGACGGCCGGGCCGACCTGGTACAGGCGCTCACCTTCGAGTTCCCGACCCGGATCATCGCGACGCTGCTCGGTCTCCCCCCCGAAGACTTCGACCTCTTTCGGCGCCTGTCGCTGGATCTCATCTCGATCCCGACCGACATCGTCGCCGGCCTGACCGCGGCGGCGGAGTTGCAGGGATACTTCCTCGAACAGGTCGAGCAGCGGCGGCGCACACCCACCGCCGACATCATCGGCGACCTGGTCGCCGCCGAGATCGACGGCGCGAAGCTGACCGACGAGGCGATCATCGCGTTCCTGCGGCTGCTGCTGCCCGCGGGGCTGGAGACGACGTATCGGTCCTCCGGCAACCTGCTGTCCCTGTTGCTGACCCACCCCGACCAGCTGGCCGCCGTCTGCCGGGACCGGTCGTTGATCCCCGCCGCCATCGAGGAGGGCCTGCGGTTCGAAACTCCCCTCACCATGGTCACGCGGACCACCACCGACGACGTCGAAATCGGCGGCAAGACGATCCCCGCAGGCGCGCAGGTCGGCCTGTGCATGGGTTCGGCCAACCGCGACGAGGGCCGCTGGACCAACGCGGACACGTTCGACATCCGCCGGCCCCGCCAATCGCACATCGCGTTCGCCGGCGGCATCCACATGTGCCTCGGCATGCATCTGGCCCGGCTGGAGACGAGGGTCATGTTGAACAGCCTGTTCGACCGCGTGACGGACCTGGCGCTCGCGGCCGATGACGACACCGGGATCGTCGGCCTCACGTTCCGGTCGCCCAACAAGCTTCCGGTGAGGTTCGCCCCGGCCGCATGAGAAGCCGCGCGGCAATCCTGCACGACGTCGGGGGACCCTGGTCCGTCGAGGAATTCGAACCGGACCCGCGGCGCACCGGCGAAGTGCTGGTCGAGATGGCCGCCGCCGGCCTGTGCCACTCCGACGACCAGATCCTCAAGGGAGACATGTCGGCACCCAACGAGGTGCTGCGGTCGCTGGGGCTGCCGACCACGTTCCCGACGAGCGGCGGGCACGAGGGTTCGAGAGTCGTGCGTGAGATCGGCTACGGTGTCGGCGATTTCGCCGTCGGCGACCATGTGGTGATGTCATTCGTCCCCGTATGCGGGCGGTGCCGCTGGTGTGCGAGCGGGATGGAGTACATCTGCGACGCGGGCATCGGCACCCTGACCCCGGGCATGCCGACCGACGGTACGTTCCGGCACCACACCGTCGGTGCAGCGCACCTGGGCACCTGTCCAAGATCGGCGCCTTCGCCGAACACACGGTGGTGGCGACGAATTCGCTCGTCAAGATCAAGCCGCATCTCCCGGGATCAGCTAGGGCTTTGGCGGATCACCTTCTGCAGTTGACCGTATGCGTCGATCGGGCTGTGCAGCGCCAGGCCGCCGTCGGCGTGCACGATTTGGCCGGTCACCCAGGGCAGTTCGAGGACGCCGATGATGGCGCCCGCCACATCGGTTGCCTCCCCCACGCCGCCCAGTGCCGTGCGCTCGGACAGCGCGTCCACCCAGCCGGGAAGCTGTTCGGGTTTCGCCAGCATCGGTGTCCGGGTGACACCGGGCCCCACCGCGTTGACCCGGATGCCGTAGCAACCCCACTCCGTGGCGGCGACCTTCACCAGCATGTCGACCCCGGCCTTGGACACGCAGTAGGCACCCATGTCCCGGTCGGCGAGGGTGCCGCTGATGCTCGAGACGGCGACGATCGAGCCCCCCGCCCCGGCGTCGACCATGGCCCGCGCCGCGGCGCGAATGGTCAGCCACGTGCCGGTGAGATTCACCGACAGCACCCGCTGCCATTCCTCGGGCGACTGCTCCAGCAACATCCCCGAGGCGCCGATTCCCGCGCAGGTCACCACCCGGGCGGGCGCGCCGCGCTCGCGTACGGTGCGCTCCATCGCCGCCGACACCGCGTCGGGATCGCTGACGTCACAGACGATGTCGGCATCGGAAAGATCCCACACCACGACGTCGTGGCCCGCACCGCGCAGCAGTCCGGCGACCTCGCGCCCGATGCCCGACGCGCCGCCGGTGACCACGGCCGTCATTGCGCAGCACCGATCAACTCGACCAGCACGCCGTCGGGCGCGGTGACAACGGCCATCGCGACGGTCTTTCCGGCCGGCGCCGCCACGTCGATCCGGCGAACACCGTCGGTGAAACCCAATTCGGCCAGCACGGAAAGCGTCTCGTCGACGTCACGCTGCAGGGAGAGCAAGAAGAATCCGTGCCCCGGTGTCCGCGGGTCGCCCAGGAAGATCGACCGCAACCGGTCGCTGTTTGTTGCGAACAATGCCGGCCAATCGCCGGTGAACTCGTGATCGAGCAACGTGCTCAGGCCGAGGCCGTCGCGCCAGAATCGCAGCGAACGTTCGACGTCGGCGGTGCAGATCGCCGGGTGGTGAACTCCTGACACGAGTCCGCAGTCTAGTACTCCGGGCTGGTCAGTTCATGATCCGGCTGAGCGCGGTGACCTGATCCGCCAGATCCGACAGCGCACGCGCGGTGGCGAGTTCCTGGCCGGCTTCGCGGGCCAAGCAGTCCGACGGGTGGCGATAGGCGACCCCGTGCCCGTAGATATACGAACTCCCCCAGCGCAATTGAGCCTTCGCAAGGGTGCGGCCGCCGCGCTCGTCGATCGCCAAGGTGACCATGGGCCCGGTAGCGGCAGTCGGGCGGCTGTCGTAGGGCATGGCGGTGCCTCTTTCGAATCATGCTGCGGGACCGGCTGACTCCAACCCTAGGCACTGCCGTGGCGCATCCTAGGGTCATTGGTCCCCATCGGTGTCGCCAATGGACACTTCCAGCCGACGGCGGCCGCCCAGTCGACACCGGGCGTGCTCGACGCCAGCCGGAACAACTGGTCGGCTCCCCGGTCCGGGGTCGAGATGCGCCGCCTGACCGGGGAACGCCCCGCGGCGCCGTGACGCCGGTGCAACTCCGGGGTGAACAGGACGTTCGCGAGCTTCGCGAACGCGTGGGCGGTGCCGGCCCGGCGCCGGCGGGTGGTGTGGAAATCGGCCACGGTGACGTGGCGCAGCAGTCGCTGTGACGAGCGGGAGGTGTTGACGACCGTGGCGCGCGAATCGACGAGCACGTCGATCAGCCGGGCGAGTGTGGCGGCCGGGGCGCGCACCTGGGACAGATCGGCGAAGTCGGCCACCAAGTGATCCGCGCCCAATTCCGCCGCTACCGCAGCGGTCTTGGCTCCGAGCGTCCCACCAGGACGACGTCGTCGCCACCGCGGTGCAGGCGCCGGGCCGGCGGGTCACGCCAGGGTGTAGCGGACCGGCAGGTGCTTGAGCCCACCGACGAAGGTGGTGGCAACGAGTTCCGGATCTCCGTTCAGCTCAATGGATTCGATGCGGGGCAGCAGTTCGGAGAAGAAGCTGCTGACTTCCATGCGCGCCAGCGCCGCGCCCATGCAGAAGTGCACGCCGTAGCCGAACGCCAGGTGCTTGTTGGGATCGCGTCCGACGTCGAAGCGGAACGGGTCGTCGAAGACGTCTTCGTCGCGGTTGCCCGATACATACGACAACAGCACCGCGTCGCCCGCGGCGATCGGCACCCCACGCACGACGGTGTCCCGGGCGGCGGTGCGCATGAATTCCTTGACGGGGGTGACCCAGCGGATCATCTCCTCGGTGGCCAGGGGCAGCAGGCCGGGGTCGTCGCGCAGCCGCCGGAGCTGCTCGGGGTTCTCGATGAGCGCCTGCAGCCCGCCGGAAATGGTGGCGCTGGTGGTGTCGTGCCCGGCGGTGGCGACGATCAGGTAATACGACACGGTGTCGATGTCCGACAGGGGTTCGCCGTCGACGCGGGCGTTGGCGATCGCCGACGCGAGGTCGTCGGTCGGGTGCTCGCGGCGGGCTGCGGTGACCGCGTTGAAGTAACCGAACATGTCCAGCAGCGCCGGTAGTTGATCCTCGTTGGTGGTTCCCCGTTTGAATTCGGAGTCGTCGCTGCCGAACAGTTCCTGGGTGAGCTTGAGCATGCGCGGGAAGTCGTCCTCGGGAATCCCCAGCAGCGACATGATCACGTACAGCGGGTAGTTCACCGCGACTTCCTGGACGAAGTCGCACTCGGGGCCGGTGGCCACCATCTTGTCGACATAGCCCTTGGCCAGTTCGTCGACGCGAACCTTGAGCGCCCGCATGGCCTTCGGGCGGAACCAGTCCGAGCCGATCGCGCGCACCACCCGGTGCTGTGGGTCGTCGAGGTGGATCAGCGTGCGGACGCCGGCGGCCGCCTGCATTTCGTCGCCCTCCGCGGTGGTCAGCACGGGGCGTGGCCAGTTGGTGAACAGCGCGTTGTCGCGCTCGATGTCCATGATGTCGGCGTGTTTGGTGACGGCCCAGAACGGCCGATAGCCGGGCACCTCCACCCACGACACCGGTGCGCTGGCCCGCAGGTGGGTCAGCGCCGCGTGCAGCCTCGGCTCGTCGGTGTAGGCCAACGGGTCGGCCAAGAGGCCGCCGGCCTCGTCCAGGGTCGTGCTCATTCGCGAAACTCTTTCAGTATGGCGACAACACAGGACGCGGAAGCTGTCGGAAAGATCGGCAGGACACGGTCGACGGCACCGTCGCGGCGGCGCCGCAGCGCGGCTGCGACCGTGTCGGCCGGGCCGACCACGGCGAACGACGCGAGCATCTCGTCGTCGCACAGCGCTCCCATGGCGTCGTGCGGCCGGATCTTGGTGCCCAGGCCGAGCAGAAAGCGGCCCTTCGCATACGCCTGCAGGTCACGGTGTTGGCGACGGTCACCGGGTTGCGCGCGAAGGCGACTGCGATGTTGGTGCCCAGTTCGAGGCGCGGGGTGTGCTCGGCGGCCAGCAGCAGCGGCAGAAACGGGTCGTGACCGGTTTCGGCGGTCCAGCCGCCGCCATAGCCCTGGCGCGCGAGGTCAGCGCCGGCCCGGTCGAGACGATTGGGAATGCCCCCGGCAATCCTCAAGCGGGGGCTGCTGGCCATGCCGGTGACTTTACCGTAAGCAATCCAGTAAGTGACCCTGCTCATCTGGCTGCGCGACGAATCTCCCGTGAGGTAGGACTGACTGCATGACAACACCCCAGGGTTGGGAGGAGACGCTCGGCGATCTCGACCGTCGCCGCCGGCACGCGCGGGGCATGGGCGGGCCGGAGCGGCTCGACAAGCACCGCGGCAAGGGCAAGCTCGACGCGCGGGCGCGGATCGAGCGGCTGCTGGACCCGGGGACATTCCGCGAGTTCGGCACTCTGGCCGGGGGCGAGATCGCCGCCGACGGGATCGTCGTCGGCTCCGGATCGATCAACGGCTCGCCGGTGATGCTGGGCGCCGAGGACTTCACCACCATGGCGGGCACCATCGGGCCGGGGGGCAACTCCAAGCGCTATCGCATCGCCGAACTGGCGCTGCGCGACAAGATCCCGCTGGTGATGCTGCTCGAGGGCGCCGGCTTTCGTCCCACCGGGGGCCACTACGGGCGCACCCCGACCGACCTGCTCGCCCAGGCGCAGTGCTCGGGCCGCGTCCCGACCGTCGCCGCGGTGCTCGGTCCCTCGGCCGGCCACGGCGCCCTGGTCGCCCCGGTGTGCGACTTCCGGATCATGAGCCGCCAGGGCGCGATCTTCACCGCCGGGCCTCCCGTCGTCAAAGAGTCGACCGGCGAGGATATTTCGAAGGAAGACCTCGGCGGGCCGGACGTCGCCCTGCCCAGCGGCGTGATCCACAACGTCGCCGAGGACGACGAAGATGTGCTCGACGACATCCGCCGCTACCTGTCGTATTTCCCCCCGAGCGCATGGTCCTATCCGGCCGCGCTGCCCGACTCGGACACGGCCCGGCCACGGCCGACCCCGGAACTGCTCGACATCGTCTCGCGCGACAACCGCCGCGTCTACGACATGCGGGCGGTCCTCGACGTGGTGTTCGATCGGCCGGACTGGTTCGAGGTCCAGCCGCAGTACGGCAAGGCGGTCATCTGCGCGCTGGCCCATCTCGGCGGCCACCCGGTCGCGATCGTGGCCAACCAGCCGCGGGTGCTGGCCGGTTCCATCGACGCCGACGCCGCGGACAAGGCGGCGCACTTCATCATGGTCGCCGACTCGTTCCACCTGCCGATCGCCTTCCTCGCCGACAACCCCGGCATGCTGCCCGGCAGCCGGTCCGAGCGCAGCGGGGTGCTGCGCGCCGGCGGGCGCATGTTCGCCGCCCAGACCGCGGCCACCACGGTGAAGCTGCACCTGACGCTGCGCAAGGCGTACGGCTTCGGGTCCATGGTCATGTCGCTGCTGGGCTTCGACCACCAGTCCGCGACCTTCGCCTATCCCGGCGCGACCATGGGGGCGATGGGCGCGGCGGCGCTGAGCAGGGCCTCGCACGCCGGTGAGGACCTCACGGCGAAGCTGCGCGACGCCGAGTTGCAGGCGTCCTACCGGTCGGCCGAGCGCCTGGGGTTCGACGAGCTCATCGATCCCCGCGAGACCCGCGACGCCCTGCTCGCCGCCCTGCAGCGCGGCATCCGCAGCCGGCAGGCCGCCGCCGAACCGGTGTCCCGCACCGCCATCCTGCCCTGAGGCTTCCGGCGGCCCTCAGCCGCGAGAGTGCGCCTGCCGACGGCCTCTCTCGACAAATGCTTCGCCAGTTGCACTTTCGCGGTCAGGAACGGTATTCCGCGACCACGGGTTCGAGCTCGTCAGGCGTGGCGCCATGCATGATCACCGCGTCGGCGCCGTAGTCGAATTCCCTGCGGATGCGGTCCACGCACTGCCGGGCCGAACCGGTCGCCGACGGTTCCAGCCACTCGTCGGGGATCAGTGTCGCGATGTGCTCGATCTGCTCGGCGGAGGCCTTGTGGTCGATCCCGCCGGCGATCGAGGTGACCACCGGGTCTTCGCGGAAGCGTTGCAGCACGGCGGGATCCCAGTCGTTGGTCCGCACCAGCAGGTCACCGTAGCCCTGCAGGTAGGTGGCCAGCCGGGCGATCGTCTTCTTCAGCCGCAACTGTTCGGGGAGGTGGTCGCCGACCGTGGCGAAGCACGACCAGACCCGCACGGCGTCGGGGTCGCGGCCCGACTTCTCCGCGGCGGTCTTGACGGTCTTGACGCAGCGCTGCAACGTCTCCGGGGTGAAATAGGTGTGCAGGATGACGTCGTCGAAAGCGCGGCCACCCAGCGCGAGCGTGTTGGGCCCGAAAGCCACCAGCGCCAGGCGGATGTCCTCGTCGAAGTCCGGGTCGAGAAACAGGACGGGGTATTTGCCCAGCGGGCCGTCGTGGTTGAGGATCAACTCGCCGTGCCACAGCCGCCGCATGACCTGGGCGAAATCCTCCATCTGCGCGGTCGTGACCGCCGGGACGCCGAACGCCCCGTAGATGGCGGCGATGCCGCGGCCGATGCCCAGGGTGAACCGGCCCCCGGACAGCCGGTGCATCGTGGTCGCCCACGACGCGGTGATCAGCGGGTGGCGAGTGTTGTGATTGGTTGCCGCGGTGGCGATCTGCATGCAACTGGTCACCGCGCACGCGGCGCCGACGAGCGACGACGCCTCCTTGACGTTCCAGCGTTCGGAGATGAATGCCGTCCCGAAGCCCAACTCCTCGCCGCGGCGCGCCTCGTCCATCAGACCCGCCGGCCCCTCCCCGCCGGCGCCGGCCAGCAGGTAGTAGCCCAACTCGTCGAGTGTGCGATCGGTGCTCAATTCCAACCCCTTGCTGGTAGCGGTAGTTCCAGACCTCGGTGATCCGGCCGTCGACGACGCGGAACACCTCGATGCCGGCGATGTTGGTGTCGGTGCCGTCCTTGGTCGTTATCGTCGAGTCGTAGACGATCGCGACGTGCTCACCATCGTCGCCGGCGATCACGATGTTGAGGTCGAAGCGCAACTTGCCCAACGCGTTCCACGTGTCCTTGACCCTGTTGACCGCCTGTTCGCGGGTCAAGGTGTGCAGCTCACCGACCTCATGCCGGATGACGTTGTCGGCGAACAACTCCCCGGCCGTCTCGATGTCGCATTCGTTCCAGACCACGAGGTTGTAGCGTTCGACCACGTCCCGGGCGGTCCACGTGACCGCCATCAGCGGGACGCCGCTTCGCCGGCCACGTCGCGCAGGAAACGCGCGGTGACCTCCTGCATCCGCCGGGAGAACACCTGGCCGACGTGGCTGCCGTCATACCAGTGCAACTGCCCGCCCCAGCGTTCCTGTAAGGCGATGGCGGGCTCGCGCATCGCCATCCGGTCGTGCCACGCCCCCACGATGAGCCGGCGGTGCGGCGGCGGCGCCGGCTCGGTCCTGAGCGGGTCGATGACGGAGGTCAGCTGTGCAACCTCGCTGGATGCCAACAGTTCCCGGAATCCGTCGCGGGATGCCCCCCAGCGCCCCAAGTGGCGGGCGATCATCGCGTTCAGACCCAGTATCGGGGTGTACAGCGCGACCGCGTCGACCTCCCGCTCCAGGTGGGAGACCAGTGCCGCCACCGGGCTGCCCATCGATATCCCCGCCACCACAACGGCGGTGGCCTGCGGCCGCACCCAGCGCACGACGGCGCGCACCTCCGACACGGCCCGCATCATGCCCGCGACATTGCTCAGGGGATCCATGTCCGGGTACGACGGCCACTCGCGGCGCCGGCACCCGTGGCCCGGCTGCACCGGCAGCGCGACGTTGAACCCCAGCGAGCGATGGATCCGGCCGGCGCGGGTCAGCAACAGGTCTTCCGTGCCGCCCTGACCGGCGCCGTGCACCCAGACGAGCCACGGCCTCGGGCCGTCGCGATGCCGGCACAGGTGGACCACCGCCCCGGCCGGGCCGCCCAGACCGTCGGCCTCCAGCGCGGCTGGCAGCGCCGGATCGTGGTCGAACGTCAGCCGCTCGTAGGCCAGGCCCGCGACCCGGCGCCGTCGTGTTGAGGCCGGCCGCATGGGTGCCGGGTCGGCATGGGCACCGTCGATGCCGAGCGCGGCCAACTGCCGGGCGGCTTCGGTGCAGGCGGTGAGCGGCCGCATGGCCGCGGGAGCTCCGCCCAGCACCGAAAAGGCGCTCAGCACAACCTCATCCAGCATGACCTCGCCGAACTGGCGCACGCCGCGCGGCGACAACGGATTCCAGCCGGTGGACTCGCGCAGTCCCGCCACCGTCCGCGGCAGCACCATCGCCAGCTCACGCGCGGCGTCCGGACCCCTGCTCACCCACGACATGATGCTCACCCTAAACCAGCTGTGCCGGCTTGAAGCCGATGTATCCGGCGGCCGCGATCTCGTCGCAGCGAGCAACGACCGTGGGAGGCCTCGGCGTGAAAGTTCCCGTCACCTGAAGCCGATGGACTGCTTCGGCGAGGCCCTGGTCACCTACCGCGACCAGGCTGGCGGGCTGCCCGGGCCGGGCCACCCCTGCTGCCCCCATGGACCGTCAGGCACTCCGAGCCCGACGGTGTCACGACGTCCGCAACGTCACCCCGATCGACCAGCCGTCGACCGCTCACGGGCGCATCACCGAGATCGACGGCAGGAAGATCTTCGTCTCCGCTAAGATGACGGCCGCCGGTGGCACGCTGCTCACCGAAGCCGGCGGGCTGATGGTCCGACTGCTCCCCCACCAGCCGTGAGAGGCACGATGTCAGACAGCGCAACAGAATTCACGGTGCCCGCCGTCGTAGCGGCCGTCGCGGCCGCGATTCCCGATCGCGACCTGTTGATTCAGGGCGACCGACGGTACAGCTACGCGCAGGTGATCGAGCGGTCGAACCGGCTCGCCGCCTACCTGCACTCGCGGGGGCTGGGCTGCCACACCGAGCGTTCCGCGCTGGCCGGGCACGAGGCCGGCCAGGACCTGCTGGGCATCTACGCCTACAACGGGAACGAGTACGTCGAGGCGTTGCTCGCCACGTTCGCCGCCCGGGTTGCCCCGTTCAACGTCAACTTCCGGTACGTCAAGAACGAGCTGCATTATCTGCTCGCGGATGCGGGGGCGAGCGCGCTGGTCTACCACGCGGCGTTCGCTCCGCGGGTCGCCGAGATACTGCCCGACCTTCCGCGGCTGCGCGTGCTGATCCAGATCGCCGACGATTCCGGCAACGACCTGCTCTACGGCGCGGTGGACTACGAGGCCGCGCTGGCCTCCGTTTCGCCGGAGCCGCCACCGGTGCGGCACTCGCCCGACGACCTGTACGTCCTGTACACCGGCGGCACCACCGGTATGCCCAAGGGTGTGCTGTGGCGCCAGCACGACATCTTCATGACATCCTTCGGCGGGCGTAACCTCATCACGGGCGAGCCCGCACGGTCCGTCGAGGAGATCGTCGCGCGGACCACCGCGGGGCCGGGCACCACGTTGATGATCCTGCCGCCACTGATGCACGGCGCCGCCCAGTGGAGCGTGATGACGGCGATCAGCACCGGCCAGTCGGTCGTATTCCCCTCGGTGGTCGACCATTTGGACGCCGAGGACGTCGTTGGAACCATCGAGCGGGAGAAGGTGGCGGTCGTGACGGTGGTAGGCGACGCGATGGCGCGCCCGCTGGTGGCCGCCATCGAGAAGGGCGGTGCCGACGTGTCGTCGCTGGGCGTGGTCGCCAACGGCGGCGCCCTGCTGACCCCGTTCGTCAAGGAGCGGCTGATCGAAGCCCTGCCCCACGCGGTCGTCGTCGACGGGGTCGGATCCTCGGAGACCGGGGCGCAGATGCACCACATGTCGATGCCGGGAGCGGTGTCGACGGGCATCTTCAACGCCGGACCGGACACCTTTGTGACGGCCGAGGATCTGTCCACCATCCTGCCGCCCGGCCACGAGGGCATCGGATGGCTGGCGCAGCGCGGCTACGTTCCGCTCGGCTACAAGGGCGATGCGGCCAAGACCGCCAAGACCTTCCCGGTGATCGACGGGGTCCGCTACGCGGTTCCCGGCGACCGCGCCCGCCACCGCGCCGACGGCAGCATCGAGCTGCTGGGCCGCGACTCCGTGACCATCAACTCCGGCGGCGAGAAGATCTTCGCCGAGGAGGTCGAGACCGCGATCGCGTCGCATCCGGCGGTGGCCGACGTGGTGGTCGCGGGCCGGCCCAGCGAACGCTGGGGTCAGGAGGTGGTCGCCGTCGTGGCGCTGGCCGAAGGCGCACGCGCCGACGCCGACGAGCTGGTGGCGCACGCCGCGACGTCGTTGGCCCGCTACAAGCTCCCCAAGGCGGTCGTCTTCCGTGCCGCCATCGAGCGCAGCCCCTCGGGCAAGGCGGACTACCGGTGGGCGCGTGACCAGGCGGTGAATGGCTGACCATGGCGTCGCGCCGGCATCGCCGTCGGCGGCGTCGTCAACAGCACGAAACCGTCGGCGGCACTCGAGGACTACTTCGTCGAACAGATCGACGGTGAAAAGCCCGCGCTACAGGCCGACCGGGAGCTGATCCCTCGGGCGATCGAGGAGGGCCTGCGCTTCGAAAAGCCGCTGACCACGGTGCAGCGGTTCACCACCGAGGACACGGAACTGGACGGGGTCGAGATTTCGGCGCGCTCGGTCATCGGCGTGTGCATGGGTTCCGCCAATCGCGACGAGCGGCGCTGGGAGCGTTCCGAAGAGTTCGACATCGTCGGCGACCACGTGCCGCACATCTCCTTCGCCGCCGGGGAGCACACGTGCCTGGGCCTGCACCTGGCGAGGCTGGAAACCCGAGTCGCAGTCGAGTGCCTGCGCAGCCGGCTGACCCACCTCCGATTGCGCACCGACGACGACCCGAACATCCACGGCCGGCCCTTCCGCTCTCCCACCGCACTTCCCGTGACGTTCCGGGCCAAGTAGGGTCCCGAAAATGGTGCAGGTTATGGCGGGCTTCCGGGTCCTGGAACTGGCGCAGTTCACTTTCGTCCCGGCCGCGGGGGCAATCCTCGCCGACTGGGGCGCGGACGTCATCAAGGTCGAGCACCCGGTGCGCGGCGACACCCAGCGCGGCTTCGTCAACATGGGTGGCGTCCAGCTCGACCCGGAGCGGCATCCGCTGATGGAGCACCCCAACCGGGGCAAACGCAGCGTCGGGATCGACGTCTCCACGTCGGGCGGTCAGGAGGTGCTCTACGAACTGGCCAGGTCTTCCGACGTGTTCCTGACGAACTACAGGCCCGCACAACGGCAGAAGAACAAGTTCGACATCGAGCACATCCGCGCGGTGAACCCGGACATCGTCTATGCCCGCGGCACCGCGTACGGCGACAAAGGCGCCGAGCGCGACGCCGGCGGCTACGACGGCACCGCCTTCTGGACCCGCAGCGGCATCGGGTACGCGCTGACTCCCGCGGAGCTGGGTGCCCCACTGCCGCAGGGGATTCCCGCCTTCGGCGACTCCATCGGCGGCATGTTCATCGCCGGTGGCATCTCGGCCGCGCTGCTGCATCGCGAGCGGACGGGCGAAGCCCTCGAGCTCGACGTGTCGTTGCTGAGCACGGCGTGGTGGGCGGCGGGTGCCAGCGTCACGCAGGGCATGGAGACCGGCGAAGTGATGCGCGTCGCGATGCCCGGATCCACCGGCATGTCGGTGAACCCCTTTTTGGGCAACTACCAGACCTCGGACGGCGGCACGATCAACCTGTGCATCGTGAGCCCGACCGGCTACATCCGCGACACGTTCGAGCACCTGGGCATTCCCGAGGCGGCCGACGACCCGCGCTTCGCCGACGTGCTGCCGTTGATCCAGAACGCCGACGCGGCAGCCGAACTCATCACCAAAGCCATCGCCGCCAAGCCCTTCGACCACTGGCGCCGGCACCTGAAGACGATGAAGGGCCAGTGGGCCCCGTTCCAGAGCCTCATCGACCTGGCCGACGACGAGCAGGCCGTCGCCAACGACATGATCGTCGAACTCCAGACCCCCGGCGGGGGAAAGCCTTTCCGGGTGGTACGCGGACCCGTGCAGTTCAACCACGAACCGCTGGAGACGACCAGGGCGCCGCAGGCGTCCGAACACACCGAACTGGTGCTGACGGAGCTCGGCATGGATTGGGACCGCATCGCCGAACTCAAGGAATCGGGAGCCATCGCGTGACGGACGTGGCCGTCATCGGTGTCGGCCTGCACCGGTTCGGTCGCTTCGAGGGCAAGTCCGCGATGCAGATGGGCGCCGACGGGATCAGGCTGGGCGACTACGACATCGGGATCGTCATCGGGCTGGACAAGCATCCGCGCGGCGCCTTCACCGAGGACCCGGCGTTGGTGGGCATGCCGCGCTGGTACGCCGAGAACGGGCAGTACCTGACGACCCAATTCTTCGGCATGAAGGCCAACCGCTACCTGCACGACCACGGCATCTCGCATCAGACGCCGGCCAGGGTGGCGGCCAAGAACTTCCGCAACGGAGCGTTGAACCCGAATGCGTTGCGCCGCAAGCCAATTTCCGAAAAGGACATCCTCGCCTCGCCGATGCTGAATTATCCGCTCACCCAGTACATGTTCTGCGCGCCCAACGAGGGCGCCTACGAGGTCAACACGACTTTCGCGCCGATCGACGAGGACCTCGCACCGACCGTGTACGCAGCGCGGGCCGCGTTCGAGAAGGCCGGCGTGGCCCCCACCGCCCTCGACGTCATCCAGTTGCAGGACACCGACGCGGGCGCGGAAATCATCCACATGGCCGAGTGCGGCTTCTGCGCACCTGGCGAGCAGGAAAAGCTGCTGGCCGACGGCGTCACGGAGATCGCCGGTTCGATGCCGGTCAACACCGACGGCGGGCTGATCGCCAACGGCGAGCCGATCGGGGCGTCGGGCCTGCGCCAGGTCCACGAAGTCGTGCGCCAACTCCGCGCCGAGGCGGGCGACCTAATGGGTTCGCTGGGCCTCCGGTGCGTACGCCGGCTTGCCCAGGCCGAGCACGTACTGCGCGATCATGTTGCGGAAGTATGCTCGGCGCGCTCAGGGCCGCTTCCATCCGGGCGGCACTGCGGCCCAACCGATATGCCACCGACGCGTCGTCGAGGAGCCTGCGTCCGCCGGGACCCCGCTGTGTCACCCTGCCCGCGGCCTTGTCCAGGGCCGTGGCCATGAAACCGGCCTGATGCATCATGATCGACACGTCCTGCAGACCGTCGGGGGCGGCCGCCAACGCGCCGTGCTCGACGTTGAGCGGCTCGCGCAACACCGTCCAGCCGGCGTTCACGTCGCCCAGGCGGTACTTGTCGGCGACGCGCACGTCGCTGTAGTAGACGATGTTGGTGCGGTCGCCGTCGACGGTGCGGATGCCCTGGATCTCGATGCCCGGGGAGTTCAGCGGAACCAGGAACATCGTCAGGCTCTTGTGCTTGGCGGCGTCGGGGTCGGTGTTGGTGATGAGGAAGACGTACTGGCAGTTGTGCGCTCCGGTGGTGAACATCTTGGAGCCGTTGATGATCCAGCTCGATCCGTCCGCTTGCCGCACCGCGCGGGTCTTGCAGGTGGCGATGTCGGATCCACCCTCGGTCCAGGTAGCCGGCGGCACCCAGCGCCAGGTGCACCCCTTCGTCGAAGTTGTCGCCGGTCTCGCGGTCGCGGCGCCTGACCTCGTCGGTCACCTGCGTGCGCAGGAAATCGCGGGCCTGCTGTAGGAAGTCCCGGTCGTCGGGCGACAGGCTGACTCGTGAGAATCCACCTCAGGCGCCCTTTCCGCTTTCCCGGGCGGCAACCAGCTCGCCGACGTACTTGGCGCTGGCACCCGGGTCCCCGCCGGCCAGCGCCCACCCGCGGGCACGCACCAGATACGCCGTCGCGGCCGCCTCGGCCGAAACACCAAGCCCGCCCTGCACATGCACCGCCATGGTCGCGGCCTTGGCCGCCTCCTCGGCCATGAACACGAAGGCCGAGGGGGCCAGCTCCGGGCGCTCGTCTGGCTCGTTGTCGAGGAACCAGGCCGCCCGGCGTGCCAGGTTGCGTCCACCCTGCACCGTGATCGCGATGTTGGCCAGCGGGTGCGAGATGCCCTGCAGCGTCGAGATCGGTACACCCAGCGTGTAGCGGGTCTTGGCGAACTCCGCCGCGATCGCCAGGGCCTGCTCGACCAGACCGACGAGCGCCGAGGCGGTCAGCAAACGCCACTCATCCAGAGCCCGTTGGTATTCCGCCAGTGCGTCGGGCCCACCGGCCAGCACGGTGCGGTTGTCGGCGGCCGCCGGATCGACCCACGCCATCGGCAGCCGGCCGATGTTGTCCACCTTCGCCGGGCGGGTGTCGAAGGCCAGGCGCACCACGTCGGCCCCGTCGCGCACGATGACCTGGTCGGCGATCGATCCGGCGGGAACGAGCCGGGTCCCGGTGACGCTGTCGTGCTGCGGGTCGAGCGCGGCGAGCCTGGTGCCCCGGACGACGTCGGGTTCCGCGGCGCCGAGTCGGGCCAGCAGACGGGTCGCGCAGACGTGGTCGACCCACGGCACCGGTGCCAGCGAACGGCCGATCTCCTCGGCCACCAGCGTCAGGTCGACCAGCGTCGCCCCGTCCCCGCCCGCGGATTCCGGCAGCGCCATCGTCGTTGCCCCCATGGCGCACAGACGCTCCCACAGGTTCTTGTCGAAGCCGGTCTCCTCGGCGGCGCGCACCGTTTCGATCGGACAGTGCGTCGTGAAGAAGTCACGGTAGGCGGCTTGCAACGCCTCGTGATCCGACGTCAGGCTGTAGTCGAGCCTGCGCAG
Source organism: Mycobacterium helveticum (assembly GCF_007714205.1). Lineage (GTDB taxonomy): Bacteria > Actinomycetota > Actinomycetes > Mycobacteriales > Mycobacteriaceae > Mycobacterium > Mycobacterium helveticum. Next base: position 63,816 of record NZ_VMQU01000010.1, read on the forward strand.
TTCGTAACGGTCCATGCTCAGCGTTCCTCCTGGCCACCGTAGAAGAATTCTTGCGCGTTGTGGTAACGATAGTTTTCGAGGACGTCGGCCGGCAGGTCGAGCCCGGCGGCCTCCGGGACGACGCGGCGCATTCTCAGCACCGGCCAGTCGGAGGCGAAGATCACCTTGTCGGGTCCCCGCGTCCGCATGTAGTGCAAGAGGCTGTCGGGCAACCGCTTCGGCGACCACGCCGACGTTATCAGGCGCAGGTACGCGTATTTGATCAAGAGCCTGATCGCGATGTCCCACCAGGGGTCCGCACCGTGGATCATGCACAGCTTCAGTTCCGGGAAGCGCACGCAGACCCGGTCGAGGTGGATCGGGTTCTGCACCTCCCCGGGGATCGGGGGCCCGGGGATACCGGTGTTCACGCACAGCGGCAGCCTGAGCTCGGCGCACTTGGTGTACAGCGGATAGTAGACCGCATCGCTGGGCGGGTACTGGCCGTCACCCCAAAAGCTTGGTCCCACGGCAGCATACGCGACGGGCAGGTCGTTGACGACGGCACTCAGTTCGCGCAGCGACGGCATCGGCCGCAGCAGGTCCACACCACCCATCGCCAGCGCGAAACGCTCCGGCTTCTCCTGCACGAATTTGCGCGCGGTCACCGACGGCTTGGCGAGGTTGTCCATCAGGATGGCCTTGCGCACGCCGAGGGAGTCCATCTCGTCGAGCAGCTCCGGCAACCGGACCGGGGCGAACGTCGACTCGGGACCCCTGAAAGCCTTTTACCAAAACGCCTACGATAGGTATTACAGTAGCAGCAGAAAACCGTAGGAGAGGCTGTCGCCGCGGTGCGCAGACGCCCACCGGTAAGGTTAATGGTCGGAACCGAACGGCGGGACGCCAATGCACAAGCGAGATCTGATGGAGGTACCCCGTAGTGGCAAAGCAAGCCACCGCCGATAAGCGTCGACGACGCGAGCGCGGGTCCATCAACCCCGACGACATCATCACTGGCGCATTCGAACTCGCGGAACAGGTTTCGATAGACAACCTGAGCATGCCACTGCTCGGTAAGCACCTCGGCGTGGGCGTCACGAGCATCTACTGGTACTTCCGCAAGAAGGACGATCTGCTCAACGCGATGACCGACCGCGCCCTGAGCAAGTACGTGTTCGCCACCCCCTACGTCGAAGCCAGCGACTGGCGCGAGACATTGCGCAACCATGCCCGCCTGATGCGTAAGACGTTCATGGGCAACCCGATACTGTGCGACCTGATCCTGATCCGGGCGGCGCTGAGCCCGAAGGCTGCGCGCCTGGGCGCCCAGGAGGTCGAGCGTGCGATCGCCAACCTCGTGGAGGCCGGGCTGTCGCCCCAGGATGCGTTCGACACCTACTCCGCGGTGTCGGTCCACGTCCGCGGATCGGTGGTGCTGCACCGGCTCTACGAGAAGAACCAGTCCGCCGACAACGGTGCCCGGGCGATCGAGGATGCGGTGGCCATAGACCCGGCCAGCACACCCCTGATCGCGCAGGTGAGCGGCCAGGGCCACCGCATCGGGGCCCCCGACGAAGCCAACTTCGAATACGGCCTCGACTGCATCCTCGATCATGCCGGCCGGCTGATCGAGGAGGGCGCCGGATCCGCCAAGTCGTCACCGTCCCGGCAACGCCGAGCCACCACGTCACCGGCCCAGCGGGGGCGAACCAAGGCATCCCCGCCGCGTTAGCGACACCGGATCCTGGAATGCGTTGTCACGCTTCCGGTTCGGGAACATGGAAGTGCTCGTTGCACAACCGGATTGCCTCCTTGGTGTAGCTCGCGACCTCCTCGCCGTGGTAGGCCTGCGTCTGCTCGACGGGTTTGGGCGTCCGGTCGGCGACGCATGGCTGAGACGGTGACTCCCGCCGACCCGCTGGTCGTGATGTCCACCTTGGCCACCAGCGGACCACCCAAAGGGTTCACCCCCGACGGCTGCTACCCCACCGGCGAACTCGGCCACCTCGACGCGAACGGATTCCTGTTCTACCGTCGAACGGTCGTTGCGGACGATCGCGGGTGTCGACGCCGCGTTCGTCACCAACGTGCCCGGCGCGGGCACTGTTGAGCGCCTTCAAGGTGCCGACGGTGTGGCTGTTGCTGGAATCCGACGACGCCCTGCCGCGCGGCGGCACCGGCAAGGTCGACGTGGGCCGGCTACGGAAGATGTTGGCCGACGCGTATCACGGAACCCGTTTCCAGGGTTGACAGTTCTGCGACTCGAAGGCTCTGACCGTCGAGTGATGTTCGAGCACGTCGAGTCCTGCGTCGGCACATTGTTGGTCCACACTCCGAAGGCCGACGCCGACCCGCCGGTGTGGTACCGGCCCGGTGCGATGTCGGGCCCTACGAGAGAAGACGCCGTGGCCGGGAATCTCGTCGCCCGGTTCGGCTACCGCCGGCGCGGCGAGCGCGATGCTTTCCAGGCATTTCCCTCTCCGTGTCCCGACCCACCCCACTGGCAGCGTGGGCCCGCGCGGGCGGAGGTGCCAACGGCCGGTCGGTTCACTGCGACGCGGCCGGACCCCTGTCGACGACAACCCCGCGCGCGACCAGGTGGTCGATCAACGGAACCGCGCCGACGGCAAGGTGTTCCGACATCGCGGCCCGGGCCGAATCGCAGTCGTGCGACTCGAGCGCGGACAGGATCCGCCGATGGTCCTTCATCGACTGTTCCGGCCAGCCCCCGATCGTCGGGAACACCGACTCGGGCGCGTAGCGGGTGACCAGCGACATCAGCTGGGCGAGCTTCGGCGAGTCCGCGGCCACGTTGATGGCCCGGTGGAACTCGTGGTTGAGGCGAACGGCTCCCTCGTGGTCGTCGCGGGCGTAGGCGTCCTCCAGCTGGGCCTGGATGTGCCTGAGCTCGCGCAGCTGGTCCGCGGTGATGTCGGTCGCGGCCCTGGCGGCCAGTTCCCCGCCGACGTGCGCCTGCACGTTCGCGACGTCGGTGACGTCCCGCCCGGTGACCGGCAAGACGACGAACCCGCGGCGGGGCTGCTGGGCGATCAGGCCTTCGGCGCGCAGGGCGAACAGCGCTTCCCGTACCGGGGTGACACTGATCCCCAGTTCCGCGGCCAACTGATCCAGACGGATGTAGCAGCCCGCGCGATAGGTGCCGTCGAAGATTCTGCCGCGGACCAGGCGCGCGACATCATCGCAAAGTTGCGGCCGCGCGGCGAAATCGGGGACGGTCACGTCTCAGACCCGATAGTCGGCGAGCAGTCGCTTGCTGATGATCGACTTCTGGATCTCGCTGGTCCCCTCGCCGATGAGCAGGAAGGGCGCGTCGCGCATCAGCCGCTCGATCTCGTACTCCTTGGAGTAGCCGTAGCCGCCGTGGATCCGGAAGCTCTGCTGGGTGACCTCGGTGCAGTATTCGCTGGCAAGGTATTTGGCCATCCCTGCGGCGACGTCGTTGCGCTCGCCCGAGTCTTTCAGCCGCGCGGCGTTGACCATCATCAGGTGCGCGGCCTCGACTTTGGTCGCCATCTCGGCCAGCTGGAACGCGATGGCCTGGTGCTCGGCGATGGGCTTGCCGAAGGTGTGCCGCTGCTGGGCATAGCGCACGGCGAGCTCGAAGGCGCGGATCCCGACACCACAGGCGCGCGCAGCCACGTTGACCCGGCCGACCTCGATGCCGTCCATCATCTGGAAGAACCCCTGACCCGGCGTCCCGCCCAGGACGTCGTCGGCGCCGGCCCGGTACCCGTCGAAGATCAGCTCGGTCGTGTCGATGCCCTTGTAGCCCAGCTTGTCGATCTTGCCGGGAATCACCAGTCCCGGCACGGTTTCGCCGAACCCGGTGGGCTTTTCGACGAGAAACGCGGTCAGGTTGCGGTGCGGCTTGTCCGCCCCCTCGTCGGTGCGCACCAGCACGGCGATCAGGGTGGAGCTGGCCCCGTTGGTCAGCCACATCTTCTGGCCGTTGATGGTGTAGTTGCCGTCCGGGTTGCGTTGCGCGCGAGTGCGTATCGCGGCGACGTCGGAACCCAGCTCCGGCTCCGACATCGAGAACGAACCGCGCGACTCGCCCGTCGCCATCCGCGGCAGGTGGCGGCGCTGCTGCGCATCGGTGCCGTGCTGGCGCAGCATGTACGCCACGATGAAGTGGGTGTTGAGCACCCCGGACACGCTCATCCAGCCGCGCGCGAGTTCCTCGACGCACAACGCGTAGGTCAGCAGCGACTCCCCCAGCCCGCCGTACTCCTGCGGGATCATCAGGCCGAACAGGCCCATCTCGCGCATCTGGTCGACGATGTCCTGGGGATAGGTGTCGCCGCGTTCGAGTTCGGCGGCGTGGGGAATGACTTCCTTCTCGACGAATTGCCGCACCGTGGCGATGATCTCGGTCTGGAATTCGGTCAGGCCGAGGGTCTGGGCGAGTCTGGTCATGCGCTTCTCTCTTTCGGCGGGCTCAGCGGTCGATCGTTTTCGTGTCGGCGAGGCGTTCGATGTCGGCGGGCGTCAACCCCAGGCACTGCTCGAGGACCTCGGCGGTGTCCCCGCCGAGGTCCGGTGCCGGTGCGCTGGCGGGATGGGCGCCGTCGAACGCGGCCGGCAGGCCGGGCGCGTAGTACTCCCCGACGCCCGGTTGCCGCAGCCGGGTGAACAGGGGGTTGGCGGTCACCTGCGGGCCGGCCGCGGCCTGCGCGAAGGAGCGGTAGCGCTCGAAGAGCACGGTGGTGCCCGCCAGCGCCGCGGCGATCTCGTCCGCGGTGTGGTCGGCGAACCAGGTGGCGAACAGGCCGGACAGCACCTCGCGGTAGCGGTAGCGGTCACCCTCGGCGCCGAAGTCGGCTCGCAGCGCCCCGGCGAGCGCCGAGACCGCGTCCCCGGTGCCCGTCACGGCGACCAGGTCGCGAAAGTGCCGTCCCGTCAAAGCCACAACCATGAAGGTGACGCCGTCGCGGCTGGTGAAGTCCTGACCGTACTGGCCGTAGATGGCGTTGCCGAGCCGCTCGCGCTGCGTCCCGGTCACCTGCGGCTCGGTGAGCAGCCCCAGGTTGCCCGCGATGGCCAGCGCGACGTCCTCCAGTGCCAGGCTGATCCGCGCGCCCGCGCCGCACCGGTCGCGGCGACGGACCGCGGTGACGACGGCCAGCGCGGCGTACAGGCCGCAGCACACGTCCCAGGCCGGCAGCACGTGGTTGATGGGGCCGGCCTGGGTGGCCGGACCCGTGACGAGCGGGAACCCGACACCCGCGTTGACGGTGTAGTCCACCCCCGTGGAGCCGTCGCCACGGCCGAGCAGCTGAACGTGGATGACGTCAGGGCGCCTGGCGGCCAGCGGACCGTGACCGAGCCACGTCAGGCCGGCCGCATTCGTCACGACGATGCCGTCCCCCTCGACGATCAGGCGCTGCACCAGCTCCTGCCCCGCCGGGGAGCGCAGGTCGATGGTGACCGACCGCTTGCCCTTGTTCAGTCCGGTCCAGTAGATCGACGTGCCGCCGGGCGCCAGCGGCCAGCGGCCGACGTCCGACGCACCCCCGATGGGGTCGACCCGGATCACCTGGGCCCCAAGCTGACCCAGCGTCATGCCGCACAGCGGCGCGGCCACGAAGCTGGACACCTCCAGCACCGTGAGCCCGGCCAGGGGCAACTCCGCACCGGTCACGCCCGGGTGACCCGCTCGAAGACCGCGGCCAGTCCCTGGCCGCCGCCGATGCACATGGTCTCCAGCCCGTAGCGGCCCTGACGGCGACCGAGTTCACGCGCCAGGGTGGCCAGCATCCGGCCGCCCGTCGCACCGACGGGATGGCCGAGCGATATCCCCGAGCCGTGCACGTTGGTGCGGTCCTGGTCGGCGGCGCCGAAGCGCCATTCTCGCATGACCGCAAGCGCCTGGGCGGCGAAGGCTTCATTGAGCTCGATGAGATCGATGTCGCCGAGCTTCAGGCCGGCCTTGGCGAGCGCGACCTCGGTCGCGGGCACCGGACCGATGCCCATGACGTCGGGCGCCACCCCGGCCGACCCCCAGGAGACCAGGCGCACCAACGGTGTCAGGCCGTATTCGTCCGCCTTTTCCCGGGTGGTCACCACGCACATCGACGCCGCGTCGTTCTGGCCGCTGGCGTTTCCCGCCGTGACGGTGGCATCCGGATCTTCTTCCAGCAGAATGGGTTTCAGCTTGCCCAGCGACTCCACAGAGGTGTCGGCGCGGGGATGTTCATCGGTGTCGACCAGTTCCTCCCCGTGCCGGGTCCGCACCGCCACCGCAACGATCTCCTCGGCGAAGGTGCCGTCGCGCTGCGCGGCGACCGCCCGCTGGTGCGAGCGCACCGCGAGCTCGTCCTGCTCCTGGCGGGAGATGCCGTACTGGCGCCGCAGGTTCTCCGCCGTCTCGAGCATCCCGCCCGGGACCGGGTAGTGGCGGCCGCCGGCGGTGGTGCGGCCCCGCGCCAGACCGTCGTGCACCCGGATGCCGCCCCGGGCGCCGCCCCAGCGCATGTCGGTGGAGTAGAAGGCGACGTTGCTCATGGACTCGCAGCCGCCGGCGATGACGAGGTCGTGGTCGCCGCCGCCCACCTGCAGGCACGCCTGGATCACCGCCTGCAGACCGGACCCGCAGCGCCGGTCCACCTGCATGCCGGGCACCGTCACCGGCAGCCCGGAATCCAGCGCCACCACGCGCCCGATCGCCGGGGCCTCGCTGGTGGGATAGCAGTGCCCGAGGACCACGTCGGCCACCGCGTCGGGGGCGAGCCCGGTCCGCTCCAGCAGCCCCCTGAGCGCGGCGACACCGAGGTCGACGGCGCTGCAGGACTTGAACATTCCGCCGTAGCGGCCGATCGGCGTCCGCACGGGCTCGCAGATCACGGTCTCACGCATGGCGACTCCTTCGCCGAGCAGACGCCAAAAAGCCCCCCCCCCCCCCCGGGGGGGGGGTTTTTTGGGGTGGGGCCCCAACCGCGCGGGGGCGGCGGGGGGGGGGGGGG
>NZ_VMQU01000110.1 GCF_007714205.1 Mycobacterium helveticum
CGCCGCCGCGAACGGGGCCGGTGCGCTGGGATTCTCGGGCACCGCCCACAAGGACGACGCGCTGCGGGCGGCGGGCCTGACCGAACTGGCCGGCGGCGAGTTCGGCGGCGGCCCGCGCATGCCGATGGTGCCCGGCACCTGGGACCACGACGACGAAGCCCCGGGGAGAGGGGGACCGGACGGTTAGCGAAGTGAAGCTCGGCAACCGCAAGTCAGGAAGATCACGAAGAAGGGAAACACGATGAGCCTCTTGGATGCTCACATTCCGCAGTTGGTGGCCGCGCAGTCCGCGTTCGGCGCCAAGGCGGCGTTGATGCGCAGCACGATCAGTCAGGCCGAGCAGGAGGCGATGTCGGCGCAGGCGTTCCACGTGGGCGAGGCGTCGGCGGCGTTCCAGGCCGCCCACGCGCGGTTCGTGGAGGTCGCCGCCCGGATCAACACGCTGCTCGACATCGCCCAGGCCAACCTCGGGGACGCCGCGGGCACCTATGTGGCCGCCGATTCCGCGGCCGCGTCCACCTACCCCGGCTTCTGACCTCGGCGCACCCGCGAAAGGACTTGTGATGGCACAGATCATGTACAACTACCCGGCGATGCTGGCGCACGCCGCGGACATGTCCGGCTACGCCGGAACGCTGCAGGGGCTGGGCGCCGACATCGCCAGCGAACAGGCGGCACTGTCCAACGCCTGGCAGGGCGACACGGGCATGACCTATCAGATGTGGCAGGCCCAGTGGAACCAGGCCATGGAAGACATGGTGCGGGCCTACCAGGCGATGGCCAGCACCCACGAGGGCAACACCCTGTCCATGTACGCCCGCGACGCGGCCGAGGCCGCCAAGTGGGGCGGTTAGGCACCGCGTCGGCGACGTCGATGAGCACAGCACCCAACGCCGTCGAGATGACGGTCGACCAAGCGTGGTATATCGCGGAAACCATTGGGGCGGGCAACTTCCCCTGGGTTCTGGCGATCACCGCTCCCTACCGCGACGCCGCGCAGCGCGACGAGTTCTGCCGGCGCCGGAACGACGAGCTGGCCCGGCTGGGCCTGGTGTCGGCCGAGGGTGTGGTCAACGCGGCGGTGGCCGACTGGATCAGGGTGGTGTGCTTTCCGGACCGCTGGCTGGACCTGCGCTTCGTCGGTCCGGGCCCGGGCGAGTTGCTGCGCGGCGTGGTCGCCAAGCGCCCGGGCGTCACCGGCAAGACCATCGTGGCCCTGCGCAGTGCGCAGCTGATCACGTTGACCGCCATGGACATCGAGGACCCCCGCGCGCTGGTCCCCGTACTCGGCGCCGGGCTGGCGCACCGCGCGCCGGCGCAGTTCGAGGAATTCAGCATGCCGGCGCGCGTCGGAGCGCGCGCCGACGAGCGGTTGCGGTCCGGCGCATCGCTGGCGGAAGTGCTGGACTACCTGGGCATTCCGGCGTCGGCCCGGCCGGTGGTCGAATCGGTGTTCACCGGTCCGCGCAGCTACGTCGAGATCGTCGCCGGTTGCCGCCGCGACGGTCGGCACGCGACCACCGAGGTCGGTATGAGCCTGGTGGACACCACCGCGGGGCGCGTGCTGGTCAGCCCGTCCCGCGCATTCGACGGCGAGTGGGTCTCGACGTTTCGCCCGGGAACCCCCTTCGCGACCGCCGTCGCCGTCGAACAGCTGACCGCCCTGCTGCCGGACGGGCAATGGTTCCCCGGCCGGCGGCTGTCCCGCGACTTTTCCGCAACAACACGCAGATAACAACACGCAGATAACAACACGCAGACAGAGAAGAGAGCACGATGTCCCAGCAACCGTGGCGGGCCCAGTGATGTCCGGCGCCGTCATGCCGATCGTCCGCGTCGCCATCCTGGCGGACAGCAGGCTGACGGAGATGGCCCTGCCCGCCGAGTTGCCGCTGCGCGAGATCCTGCCCGCGGTGCGGCGATTGATGGTTCCCGCCGCCTCCAACGGCCACGGCGACGCGGCCGGCGACGACGGGGCGGCCGTCCTGCTGAGCCTGGCGCCCGTCGGCGGCGCGCCGTTCAGCCTGGACGCCAGCCTGGACACCGTCGGCGTGGTCGACGGCGATCTGCTTGCGCTGCAACCGGTTCCGGTCGGGCCCGCCGCGCCCGGGATCGTCGAGGACATCGCCGACGCCGCCATGATCTTCTCGGCGTCCCGGCTGCGGCCCTGGGGAGCCGCGCATATCCAGCGCGGCGCGCTGGCCGCGACGATCGTGGTGGCGTTGGTGGCCACCGGGTTGTCGGTCAGCTACCGGGCGGCCACCGGGGCGCTGGCCGGGCTGGTCGGGGTCAGCGTGGTCGCGGCGCTGACCGCGGTGGCCGGCTTGCTGATCACCGCGCGGTCGGCCCGCACGGGCATCGCGCTCTCGATCACCGCGCTGGTGCCCATCGCCGCCGCCCTGGCGCTGGCGGTGCCGGGCCGGTTTGGGCCGGCGCACCTGGTGCTGGCCGCGGCCGGGGTCACGGCCTGGTCGCTGATCGCCTTGATGGTGCCCGGCGGCGAACGCGAGCGCGTCGTCGGCCTGTTCACCGCGACGGCGGTACTCGGAGCCGGCGTGCTGGGGGCCGCGGGCACCGAGATGTTCTGGCGGCTACCGCTGCTCACCATCGGTTGCGGGCTGATCGTGGCGGCCCTGCTGGTGACCGTCGAGGCGGCCCCGCTCTCTGCGCTGTGGGCGCGTTTCCCGCTGCCGGTCATCCCGGCGCCCGGCGACCCCACGCCCTCGGCGCCGTCGTTGCGGGTGCTCGAGGACCTGCCGCGGCGGGTCCGCATCGGCGACGCCCACCAGAGCGGGTTCCTCGCCGCCGCGGTGCTGCTCGGCGTGCTGGGCTCGGTCGCGATCGCGCTGCGGCCCGAGGGCGTGAGCGGTTGGGGCTGGTACGTGGTGGCCGCGACCGCGGCGGCGTCGGTGCTGCGTGCCCGCGTGTGGGACTCGGCGGTGTGCAAGGCCTGGCTGCTCGCCCAGCCCTATCTCGTCGCCGGCGTGCTGCTGGTGTGCTACACCGCGACGGGGCGCTACGGGGCCGCCCTCGGTGCGCTGCTGGTGCTCGTCGCGCTGCTGTCGGCGTGGCTGGTGGCGGCGCTCAACCCGGGCATTGCCGCGCCGGAGAGCTATTCGCTGCCGCTGCGCCGGCTGCTGGGCTTCGCCGCGTCCGGCCTGGACGCCTCGCTCATCCCCGTGATGGCGTACCTGGTCGGGCTCTTCGCCCTGGTGCTCAATCGATGATGCGGGCCGGATCGGCATGCCTCGCAGCGGCGTTCGCGGCCGTGCTGTGCGGATGCCCGTCGGCGTTCGCGATCGGCAAGCCGCAGGTGGACCCGGGGGTGCCGCCGCCCGCCGGCACACCCGGCCCCGTGGCGCCGATGGAACAGCGCGGCCCGTGCAGCACCTCCGGGATCATTCCCGGCAGCGATCCCGACGTGGTGTCGCCCAGCCAGGCGATGCTGAACCTGCCTGCCGCGTGGCAGTTCTCGCGGGGTGAGGGCCAGCTGGTCGCGGTGCTCGACACCGGGGTGCAGCCCGGTCCGCGGCTGCCGAACGTCGACCCGGGCGGCGACTTCGTGGAGACGACCGACGGCCTGACCGACTGCGACGGGCACGGCACCCTGGTCGCCGGAATCATCGCCGGCCAGCCCGGACCGTCCGGTGCCGAGGGTTTCTCCGGGGTCGCGCCCGCGGCGCGGGTGGTGTCGATCAGGACGACGTCGGCCAAGTTCTCGCCCCGCACGCCCGGCGGCGATCCGCTGCTGACGCGGGCCTCCCTCGACGTCGCGGCGCTGGGCCGGGCGATCGTGCACGCGGCCGATCTGGGCGCGCGGGTGATCACCGTCTCGGCGATCACCTGTCTGCCCGCCGACCGACCCGTCGACCAGGCCGCCCTCGGGGCGGCGCTGCGCTACGCGGCGGTCGACAAGGACGCGGTGATCGTGGCCGCCGCGGGCGACGGCGGGTCGAGCGGATCGCTCGCCGGCGGGTCGCCGTGCGAGTCCAACCCGCTGACCGACCTGAGCCGTCCCGACGACCCGCGCAACTGGGCCGGCGTCACGTCGGTGTCCGTCCCGTCGTGGTGGCAGCCTTACGTGCTCTCGGTCGCTTCGCTGACACCGGAGAGCCGGCCCTCCACGTTCACGATGGCGGGGCCGTGGGTGGGCATCGCGGCACCCGGGGAGAACATCGTGTCGGTGAGCAACGGTGACGGCGGTGGCCTGGCCGACGGCCTGCCCGACAACCACCAGCAACTGGCCGCGCTCGGCGGCACCGGTTACGCCGCCGGCTACGTGTCCGGGGTCGCGGCGCTGGTGCGCAGCACGTACCCGCAGCTGACGGCCACCCAGGTCGTGCAGCGCCTCACCGCGACCGCGCACAACGGTGCCCGGGCGCCCTCCGACGTCGTCGGGGCCGGCAGCGTGGACCCGGCGGCGGCCCTGACCTGGCAGCTGCCCGCCGGCCAACAGGCCGGGGCGCCGGCCCCCCCGGTGGCCGTGCCGGCGGCGGCGCCGCCGCCCGACACCACGCCGCGGACCGTCGCGTTGGCCGGCACCGCCGCGCTGGCCGTGGCGGTCGCGGCCGTCGCCGCTTTCACCGCGATCGGCGCACGCCGACGGAAGGAGTCACCCAAGTGAGCCTGCTTCGCTCGATACCGGCCCCCGGACCCGGCCGGGTGACGCTGGCGCTGCTGGTCGTGGTGCCCGCGGCGATGGCATACCCGTGGCGCTCGGAACGTGCCTACTGGCTGCTCGGCACCGCCGCCGTCGCGGTGGTCCTGCTGTTCGGGTGGTGGGACGGGCTGCACGTCACCGCGATCCTGCGCCGTCGGTTCGCCATCATGAGCCGCCGCAATCTCTACGTCGCGAAAGCCGCGTCCGCGACGAAGGCAACCGCGCTGCTGCGGGTCGGGCCGCCGGTCGACGATTCGGAGGTGCTGCCGCTGCCGCTGATCGCCCGCCACCTGGACTGCTACGGCATCCGGGCCGACGCGATCCGGATCACCAGCCGCAGCAGCGGCGCGCGGGTGCAGGAAACCTGGATCGGGCTCACGGTGTCGGCCGTGGACAATCTGGCGGCGCTGCGGGCCCGTTCGTCGCGGATCCCGTTGTCCGAGACCACCGGTGTCGCCGCGCGCCGACTGGCCGACCACCTCCGCGAAATCGGTTGGGACGCCACCCTGGTCGGGCCCGAGGACGTCCCGCGGCTGCTGCCGGCCGACGCTCGCGAGACCTGGCGCGGGTTGCAGCGGGGCGCATCGGATTACGTTGCGGTGTACCGGGTCTGCATCGACGAGTCGTTGCCCGAGACCCTGGCGGGAATCCGGTCGCATCCGGTGCGCGAGACGTGTACGGCGCTGGAGATCGCCGGTGACCGCACCGGCCGGACACTCGCGGCCGCCTGCGCGTTCCTCACCGAGTCGCCGCCCGGGGCCGCCGCGCCGGTGCCCGGGCTGACCCCGCAGCGCGGCAACCACGGCCCCGCGCTGGCGGCGCTGGACCTGCTGTCCACCCAGCGGCTCGACGGGCACACCGCGGAGCCGGCAGGTCTGCTGACGCGGCTGGACTGGCCCACGGCGGTGGCCGGGGCGCACCGGGCGGCGATCGCCTAGCTGGCCCGTTGTCGGCCCGCTCACTGCGCGCACCCCGAGCTGCCCGGCTGCCAGTCCGGCTGGTGCATTCTGGAGGTTCCCTGTGCATCGGGCGGCTCAACTTGTCGAGTGGGCGCCCACGGGTTTCTAATTGCTACACAGAAACGGAAATTCCTACACTCGGCGTAGTTGAAAAACTGGCGCATGTTGGTGGTGGGGCTCACCCTGAATGCGGTCGATTTCGGCCGCCAACGGTCCCTGTGCAATAGCGATACGCGGTACGCCGCCGGCAGCCGTGCTCGACGCAGGGGATGATGATGTCACCACCTCTTTTCGGTCTTGAAAACCCGCTTCGCGTTCAACCGAGTCGCAACGGCGTGACTTGGACCCGGCTCGGCGCTGCGCGTCGGCCCTCGGCCCGTCAGACCTGCGCCGCGCGCCAACCCTGCCCCGCCAGAGCACCCGGCTCGACACAGGAAATGAGGTAGTCCCCGAATGACCGAAATGGTCTGGCTGGCTCTGTTTCTCGCGCTCTTTGTCGGCACCGTGGTCGGCATCCTGGGCAGCGGCGGGTCGGTCCTGTCGGTTCCCCTGCTCGTTTACGTGGCCGGCATGGACCCCAAGCAGGCGATAGCGGTCGCACACCTGATCGTCGGCGCCACCAGCACCGTCGCCGCAATGTCGTTCATTCGGGCGGGCCGGGTGCAGTGGAGGACGGCGGTGCTCCTCGGCGGTGGTGGTCTCGCCGGGGCGTACGTGGGTGGCCTGCTCGCCGGCTTTTTCAGCGGTCGGGCGCTGCTTCTGGGATTCGCCTCGATCGTGGTCATCACCGGAATCGCGGTGCTGCGCCATCGCCGCCGTGGCGCTTTGGCGGAGGAGCACCGACCGCTGCCCACGGCTGTGGTCGTCCTCGGGGGCCTCGCGATCGGGCTGGTGTCCGGACTGGTCGGGGCTGGTGGGGGTGTCTTCATCGTTCCGTTCCTGATCTTGGTCGGCGGAGTTCCCATGGCCTACGCCGTGGGCACCTCTCTCATCGTCGGCGCCGTCAACTCGTTCGCCGGACTGGGCGGCTACCTGAGCAGTGTCCACGTCAACTGGAAACTGGCCGTGACCTTCACCGTGATCACGGTGATCGGCGGACATATCGGAACGCACGTCCACGAAAGATTCGATCCCGCCACGTTGCGCAAGTCCTTCGGATTGTTTGCGTTGGGGATTGCGTCGATCACCTTCGGGCGTGAAATCAACGCCGCGACGGGGATTGCCTTGGCAGCGGCAACAGCGGTCTTCGGCGCGTTGATCTTCGCCCGCGAGGCCAGAGAGCGGCGCGCCGCCGTAATCCAGCCGGTCGAGTACACGACCCCCGACACGGATCAGCGAGCCGAGCACGCTGGTTCAAAGCCCATGTTGACGCCGGACCCCCAGTAAGGTCCCCGACTTTGATGCCTTCCAGCGGTCCGGACCTGACGTAACCTGTCCGGCCAGGCCGAAGGGAACCGTAGGGCACTGCCGCGGTGGCCCGGAGGGCTTCCCGGGAGCTGGACCGCGCGACGCCTTCGCACGGCTCGCTGGTCTGTGCGAAGGCGTGTACTTGAGCAGATCGGACATACCTCGCCGCGTTCGGCGAGGCCCGGCGTGCTGCCGTCGGCGACGCCCTGCGTCACCCGTTCCACATTGTCCCCGCCACCGCTCCTGGTTCTTGATCGAACTGACCGGAAACAGCGGCGATCAGGCGCGATTCAGGGCCGACGGTCGCCGCCGAATCCATTCGGACGGGGTGAGTCGTGGTGGCGGTCGATGACACTCGCCAGGCTTGATCCGGCGCCCGATTACTGACTGCTCGACCGAATCCGGCTGATCGCCGCGAAGTGTGCGGCCCAGTCGGCGCGTTCCGAACCCACCGGCCGACCTTCCACCGTCGTTGACGAGAGGAACTGTGCTGCGCGGGAATCGCATCGCGGTTGGGAACCCGGAAAACTCCCTGACGTGGGACGCCGGCAACAACGTCATCGCTCGCCGTAATCTGCTCTGGTCGATTGTGACCTCGCACGTGGTCTTCTCGGTCTGGTCTTTGTGGTCGGTGACGGCGCTGTTCATGCCCCGGTCCGTCTACGGTTTCTCGACAGGCGACAAACTGCTGCTCGGTGCCACCGCTTCACTCGTCGGTGCCCTCGCGCGCTTGCTCTACCCGATGGCCAACGCCAGGCTCGGCTGCCGCGACTGGGCGGACTAGAACATCAGTGGCCGCAGAAAACGCGTCATCCGGCGCAGATAGTCCAGCTGGCTCACGTGCAGGACGTGACTGCCCGGGAACCAGTGCAGCGCGCAGCGGTCCCAGTGCTCCCACAGCATCACGGCCTGGTCCGGCGGAGCCATCCGGTCGCCGAGGCCGGTGATGAGCATGCGACGGTCCTTGGGCACCAGCGGCCGGTAGTTCAGCGGGCAGTGGTAGGCCAGGCCTGCCGCGAGCTCGTCGCCGCCAATGTCCGACAGGCGCAGCCCCAGACCGACGAGTTTGTTTGCCGGGAACCAGGTTTCGAACATCGTCGCCGGGGTGACGACCGGGCAGTTGGGGATGACGGCGTCGAGCCGGTCGTCGACCGAGGCCACCAGCGCGGACGTGTAACCGCCCAGCGATATGCCGGTCAGCGCGATACGGTCGACGCCGGTGTGGCGCAGATGGTCGAGGATGGAACGGAAGTCGTGCACGGCCTGAGCCATCGCCTCGGCGAAACCGCCGAGGCCCCGGGAGAAATAGCCGAAACCGCTGAACGGCGAGAGCCGTCCGCGTCGCTTGCCGTGAAACGGCAGCGTGTACATCAACACGTCGTAGCCGGACCGGTAGTACCACGGCAGCGAGAAGAACCGCCCGTTGGCCAGGTACGACGAACCCATGAAGCCGTGGATCACGCACAGCGTCGGACGCGGGCCGTCGTGATGGCGCCAGTGCTGCGCGCGCACGATGTTGTTGGCGCCCAACGTGTTCCACCGCGAGCGTAGCGCGGGGTTGACCGCGATGAAGCTGCTGGGGAATGCGATGTCGTCGACCGTGCCGCCGGCGATCCACTCGGCGACCGGGTGCGCGGGGCGCGACCGGACGCGGGGCACCTCGGTGGGCGCCGGGAACGACTTCGCCGGGTCCCGTTCGGCAGCCAGGTCGGCATAGAAGCGCAGGTTGGCGCGTTCGTCCCGGGACTCGGCCCGGCGCGCCGCGGCGGCGACCACCACCGGTGCCACGGTGATGGCCAGCAGGGACGCGACCCAGGTGCGCAGGGCGAGATCGCCGAGAGCCGACGCCTCGACCACCAGGCGCTCACGCGGCGACAGCGCCGAAAGGGGTGGCAGCCCATCGGCGCCAGCCGGCACGTCCGCACCCTCGAAGGCGCTCGGGACATCCGGGACGGGGACATCCGGGACGGGGACATCCGGGACGGGGAGGGGCGGATCGGCCGGATCCGTGTCGGAGGCCACAAGCGCCGATGGTATCCCGCCCCACCGGGTGCGCACCGGAACGGCATACCGTAATACGGTTCGTCCAAAGCCGACGAACGAGGATCAGGAGGACCGACATGTGGGATCCCGACGTCTACCTGGCCTTCGCCGACCACCGCGGCCGCCCGTTCTACGACCTGCTCACCCGGGTCGGGCCGGAGCGCGCACGCCGTGTGGTCGACCTCGGGTGCGGACCGGGCAACCTGACGGCCTATCTGGCCAAACGCTGGCCGACCGCGGTGATCGAGGCGATCGACAGCTCGTCGGAGATGGTCGCCGCCGCCCGCGAACGCGGCATCGATGCCGCCGCCGGCGATCTGCGCGACTGGAAGCCCCGGCCCGACACCGACGTCGTGATCAGCAACGCCGCCCTGCACTGGGTGCCCGAGCACGCCGATCTGCTGGTCCGCTGGGCCACGGAACTGGCGCCGGGGTCCTGGATCGGCGTCCAGATGCCCGGCAACTTCGAGTCGCCGTCGCATGCGGTGGTGCGCACGCTGGCGCGCCGCGAGCCGTACGCAAAGCTGCTGCGCGACGTACCTTTTCGTGTCGGGGCCGCGGTCCAGGCGCCGACGCACTACGCCAACCTGCTGCTGGACGCCGGCTGCAGGGTCGACGTCTGGGAGACGACGTACCTGCACCAGCTCACCGGTGCGCACCCGGTGCTGGAATGGATCACCGGCACCGCGCTGGTCCCGGTGCGCGAACGGCTCGGCGACGGGGACTGGGAGCGCTTCCGCCGGGAACTGACACCGCTGCTGGACGACGCCTACCCGGCCCGGGCCGACGGCACCACCGTCTTCCCGTTCCGCCGGGTGTTCATCGTCGCCGAGGTCGGTGGCGCGCGCCGCTCAGGTGGGTAGCCCCAGCCGGGGGGCCTCGTCCCGGTAGCGGCCGACCCACGCGTAGGATCGCTCGTCGGCCTGGCGCTCGGTCATCGGCTCGGGCGCCCGCCGCCGATCCTGCCCCAGTGCCTGAAGGATGTCGCCGACAATGGAGGTCGGGTTGCGCCACAGCACCGGATACGCGATTTCCATCGGCGCGATGTTCTCCTCGGCAAACCAAGTGCGCCAACCGCTTTCCTGCTCGCGCAGGATTCCCACCAGGTGGGCGATGGCGCCGGCGTGATAGGTCGCGCGCGCGTCGCGCTCGGGGTCCGGACGGCCCCGCCACACCTGGGTCTGCGCGGCGCGCCAGAACGACACCGCCTGCGACACCACGTCGGGCCGGTACACGTGGACGTACACCGGCTCGGTTCCGACCAGGTCACGGATCGCCGAGCGCAGGCCGTCACCGGAGCGCTCCGGCAGTTGCGACGCCCGCGCCAGCAACGTATCGGTCTGGTTCCACATCAGCTTGCCGCCCCAGACACCGTTGGGCGTGCGGCCGGACCTGCGGATGTGTTCGCGCCAGGCGACCGGCGGCGTGACGTCGGGGACGCCGGAGACCAGCGGATCGAGCAGGCGCAGGATCGACTCGTCGTCGACCCCGGCGAACCACTCGCGCGGCTGCGGCGCCATGCCGGTGCCGGGCAGGTACTGGAAGAACTCCTGCGGGTCTCCGGCGCATCCCGCCGCGCGCAGCGACTCCATCAGCATGGTGCTGCCGGTGCGCTGGGTGGCCAGGATCAGGTACGAGGCGGTGGGAGAGGGCATCGCTACAGGGGCATCGCTACAGGGACATCGCTACCGGGACATCGCTACCGGGACGCGTCGAGCTTGCGCATCATGATGCGGCTCCCGGCGAAGTCGGAGGGGATCACGTCGCCGATCCGCTGGCGCCAATCATTCAGGCGCAGCGCCAATTCGGTCGCGATCTGGTCGGTGCCGCCGGGGTCGCCGGACAGCAGGTTGGTGGACTCGGTGGGATCGCTGCGCAGGTCGTAGAGTTCGCGGTCGGGGCGCGGGCCCACGGCCAACGGCGCGAACGCCGCTCCCGAGGGGCTCTGTGCGACGTCCAGCGGCAGGTCGACCAGGGGCCGGGACGTGTAGTTCTCGATGTAGCTGTGGTCCTTGGTGCGAATCGCGCGGATCGGGTCGAACGAGTCATGGTAGGTCTTGCTGGTGAACACGTGGTCCCGGACCGGTGTGCCGCGAGGCGGGCCCGGTGCGAGCAGGGCCGCCGCGTGTGACAGGCCGTCGACGTCGTCGGGAACGTCGAGACCCAGCAGGCCCAGCAGCGTCGGCACCAGGTCGACGCCGCTGAACAGTTCGTCGTAGACGCGGGGACCCGCGGTGCGCCCGGTGGGTGGGCGCACGATCATGGCGATGCCGGTTCCGGCGTCATAGAGCGTCGATTTCGCCCGCGGGAAGGCCGGGCCGTGGTCGGTGAAGAACACCACCCAGGTGCGGTTGTCCAGGCCTGTGTCGGCCAAGTCGTCCAGCAGACGGCCGACCGCGGCGTCGGCCACGGCGATCGCCCCGTAGAACGCGGCGAGGTCGCCGCGGACCGCGGGGGTGTCGGGCAGGCAGCCGGGTGGGTCCACGGCGGCGGGATCGGCCGGCCGGTAGCGGTCCGGCGGGTAGGGGCGGTGCGTTTCGAAGAATCCGGCGGTCAGCAGGAAGGGCTGGGCCGCAGCGCTTTCGGCATGGCTCCGCAGCCATCGCCCGGCCCGGTCCACCACGCGGTCGCAGTGGGAGTCCGACACGTCGAATTCGTCGAAGCCCAGCCGTTGCGGGTGTGACGTCTCATGCTGCATGCCGAAAAGTGCCGAGCACCAGCCGAATCCGGCCAGTATCTGGGGGAGGGTGCGGACCCCGGCCCGGTATTCCCAGCCGTGGTGGGCCAGGCCGGCGAGCCCGTTGGTCTGCGGGTAGCGGCCGGTGAACAGCGACCCGCGCGACGGCGAGCACTGCGGCGCGGTGGCATGGGCCCGGGTGAACAGGATGCCCCCCTCGGCGGCAAGCCGGTCCAGTCGTGGGCTGGACACGTCGGGGTGGCCGTAGGCACCGAGCTGGCGCCCCAGGTCGTGACAGTGCACGATCAGGACGTTGTCGTGCTGCGCGTCCGCCACGTCTACGCCGTCCCTCCCTGTTGTCCCCCGTCGGCGAGGATACCCGCGCCCGAAACACGCCCCCTCACTGCGGTTTCGGTGACTCGGCGGGTAGCCGATCCCAGCGGTTCTCGCTGACGAACGCCGACAGCGGCCGCGCAAACGCCCAGCTGTCCAGTTCCAGGGCGGGCCGATCCGGGAACTCGGGCACCGGGCCCAGGCACAGGATGGCCACCGGCTCGGCGCCGGCGGGCATCGCCAGAAGGTCCGCCAACCGCTGCGGATCGAACAGGGACACCCATCCCATGCCGAGGCCTTCGGACCGGGCGGCCAGCCACAGGTTCTGGATGGCGCAGGCCACCGACGCGAGGTCCATCTGCGGCAGGGTCCGGCGGCCGAAAACGTGTCGTTCACGGTCCTCGCACAGCGCCACGACGAACAGCTCGGCGCAGTCGAGGATGCCCTCGACCTTCAGCGCGAGGAATTCCTCGCCCCGTTCGCCGAGGGCGGCGGCGGTGCGCGGGCGCTCCTCGTCGACGAGGGCGTGGATGCGGCGCCGCAGCGGGTCGTCGGTGATGCGGACGAAGCGCCAGGGCTGCATCAGCCCGACGCTGGGTGCGGCGTGCGCGGCCTGCAGCAAACGCGCCAGCACGTCCTCGGGCACCACGCCGCCGGGGGTGAAGCGGCGCATGTCCCGCCGCTCGGAGATCACCCGGTAGACGGCGCGCCGCTCGTGCGCGCTGAAGGCCCCGTCGGTCATGGGCTGTAGGTGACGCCGACGGCCCGGAAGATGTATTCGGCCGGCATGTCGAACGCCAGCGACCGCCGCGGCAGGCCGCTGAGCACGTCGGCCGGGATGGCGGCCTTGTAGTGCAGCGACAGTTCGCCGCTGAACCTGTCGTCGACCTCGCCGACGTCGAGGTCGACCTGCAGCCCGGTCGGGGAGATCTCCGCCCTGGCGGGCCCGGCCTGCGGCGCGTCCCAGCGCACGTCGACGGTGGGGCCGGCCAGTTTGGGCAGCAGCGACAGCGTGGCCAGTACCCGCTCTGAGGTGAAGACCAGCGACCCCGAGTAGCTGGCGACGCCGTGCGGCAGCCGCACGCCGGGAATGGTGCCGCTGAACCGGCGGGTCACCGCGACGTAGTCGGCAAGGTAGACAAGGCCTTCCGCCTCGGCCCGGGCGAGCAGGTCGTGGGGCAGCTTGCCGATGCCGAACAACTTCCGGACAAACACCGCCATGACGCCAGTATGACCCGTGCAATCCGGGGCGCCCTCGCGGTGCCCGGATCACGCGACCGTGATCCAACCGGGGCTAAAGCTTGACTTGACCTCGAGGATTGCCCGGCCCGACGATGGAAAACATGCGCCTGTTGGCTGTGCTGTGCGCTGCGGCGTGCACGGTGTGCGGATGGCTCTGGCTCGCCCCGACCAGCGGCGCGGCCGGCGCCCCCTGGTTCGCGAACGCGGTCGGCAACGCCACCCAGGTGGTGTCGGTGGTGGGCACCGGCGGCTCGGCGGCGCAGATGGACATCTATCAGCGCACCACCGCCGGATGGCAGCCGCTGCGGACCGGGATCGGAACCCACGTCGGTTCGGCGGGCCTGGCGCCGCAGGCCCGAAGCGGGGTGCCGGCCACCCCGATGGGGGTCTACACCCTGGACTCGGCCTTCGGCACCGCGCCGAATCCCGGTGGGGGACTGCCGTACACGCAGGTCGTCGGGCCCAACTACTGGTGGAGCGGCGACGACCACAGCCCCACCTTCAACTCGATGCAGGTCTGCCAGAAGTCGCAGTGCCCGTTCAGCACCGCCGAGAGCGAGAACCTGAACATCCCGCAGTACAAGCACGCCGTCGTCATGGGCGTCAACAAGAACAAGACGCCCGGCGGCGGGGCGGCGTTCTTCTTCCACACCACCGACGGTCACCCCACCGAGGGCTGCGTGGCGATCGACGACGCGACACTGGTGCAGGTCATCCGCTGGCTGCGGCCCGGCGCGGTGATCGCGATCGGCAAGTAGCGCCGCAGCCGCGGCGATCAGTCCAGGGCGCGGCCCGGCGTGAGCTTGAAGTCCAGGCCCGCCAAGGACATCGTCGCCTCGTAGGTGCGCTCGTAGCCGGTGGCGCTGATCTTCCAGCCGTCGTCGGTGCGCCGGTAGGTGTCGTGGTAGAAGGCCGCACCGATCAGCATGAAGTTGAAGTCGGCCACGATCACCCGGTCCTGCAGGTACCAGGTGCCCGACGCCTCGTCGCCGGACACGGTGATCTCGGGATGGGTCACCCGGTGTTCGGTGATCACCGCCGGCCCAAGGGATTTGCGCATGTAGTTCACCAGGTCGACGCGGTTGGTGAAGTGGTGCTCCTCGCCCACCGACGATCCGTAGTCGCCGACCACGTCGTCGGCCAGGGCGTCGGCGAAGTCGTCCCAGCGCTTGGTGTCCAGCGCGCGCAGATAGCGGTATTTGACCTGCTTGACGGCTTCGATGTCGGCGAACTCTCGGGGGGTCATCAGGTCATTCCAGCACATCGGTCGCATGACCGCCCGAGCGTTGCAGGTAATGCGTCACCATGTCGATCAGCGCGCGCCGCTCCCGGCGCCAGTCAACCGGGGCGCCGATGATCATCTGCACCAGCACCACACCCCGCAGCGCCGCCCAGATCACCTCGGCCACGCCGTCGTTGACGGGGTCGTCGGTGATCAACCGGCCGAGCTGTGCGATCGCGGAGTTCATCTCGAGCAGGTGGTGCCGCGACGCCGCCCCCGGGCCGCCGCGGGTGGCCCGCAGGATCTCGAAGGCCGCCGTCGAGGTGGGGCTGCTGTAGCAGGCCCAGGCGGTGTCGACGACCACCTCGATGCGCTCGCTCGCCGCCAGCTCGCCGACGTCGGCCGAGGACAGGCTGTCGACCAGCCTGGCCACTCCGTCGTCGACCACGGCCATCAGCAGGCCGTTGCGGTCCCCGAAGTGGTACTGGATGACCCCCCACGTCACGCCCGCGCGTTCGGCGACGTGCTTGGCGGTCGCGGCGGCGAACCCCTCCTCGACGATGCAGCGGACCGTCTCGTCGATGATCCTGGCCCGGGTGTCGTCGCCACGCTTGCGCGGTGCGCTGGTGCGCCGCGTGGGACTGGCCGTGCGACCGGGCGTCTGAGCTGCGGAAATCGACATTGTTGACTTTATAACATAGCCACATTTATTTTTGGGCGGTGACTCAATCCCGCTACGCGCAGCTGTCCCGGCAGGAACTGGCCGTCCTGGTCCCCGAACTGCTGCTGATCGGGCAGCTGATCGACCGCTCCGGCATGGCCTGGTGCATCAACGCCTTCGGCCGCGACGAGATGGTGCAGATCGCGATCGAGGAGTGGGCGGGCGCCAGCCCCCTCTACACCAGGCGCATGCAGCGGGCGCTGGGCTACGAGGGCGACGACGTGCCCACCATCTTCAAGGGCCTGCAGCTCGACATCGGGGCCCCGCCGCAGTTCATGGACTTCCGCTACACGATCCACGACCGTTGGCACGGCGAATTCCACCTCGACCACTGCGGTGCGCTGCTCGACGTGGAGCCGATGGGCGAGCGGTACGTGTTCGGGATGTGTCACACCATCGAGGACCCGACGTTCGACGCCACCGCGGTGGCGACCAACCCGCGCGCGCAGGTTCGGCCCGTCCACCGGCCCCCGCGGCAGCCTGCGGACCGGCATCCGCACTGCGCGTGGACCGTCACCATCGACGACTCCCATCCCGAGGCGCAGGCCATCCCGGCCTTAGACGTCGTTCGCCGAACCCGGGCCGCCACCTGGGAATTGGCGGCGATCGATCCCGCCGACGAGGGGCTGGCCGACTATTCGGGACCGGTGCTGTCCGATCTCGACTTCGGCGCCTTCTCGCACTCGGCGCTGGTGCGCATCGCCGACGAGGTGTGCCTGCAGATGCACCTGCTGTACCTGTCCTTTGCCCTGGCGGTGCGCGCCCGCGCCGCCGACGATGCCCAGGCGGTCTCGGTGTGCACCCGCGGCCTGATCGGCATAGCCGGGCTGGCCGCCGAGCGGATTCACCGCGCGCTGCGGCTCCCCGGCGGTGTCGGGGGAACCCTGCGGGTGCTCGAGCTGCATCCGCTGCTCAACCCCGCCGGCTACGTGGTGGCCCAGACGGCGGGCAACGGGCTTTCCGTGCGGCCGTCGCCGGCCCACGACGACCGGGCCTGGATCGCACTGTGCGCACCGGACTCCGTGCAGCCGCTGCAGGCGATCGCCACCGCCATCGATCCGCGGCTGCGGGTCCGGGTGAGCGGCACCGGCACCGCGTGGACGGCGGAGTTCGCGGAAGGCGACACGCCCGCCGACGAGCTGCCGGAGGTCGCGGTGGCCAAGGTCAGCGGCGGAGCGACGTTCGAGTTCCAGCCGAGGCGCTCGCTGCCGCTGACGGTGGTGTGACCCCGCCCCGGGCGGACTTGTCAAGGGGTTTGCGGTACCACTTCGGTGACACAACCGCATCGGCGGGATACCAATGACGTTGCAAGCCATCGGCTTTGGGCGTGTCTACGGCTATGGTTGACGCCGACCACCGTCCCCTGCAGCCAAAGGTGTTCGCTCTATGTACGACCCACTCGGGTTGTCGATCGGGACCACGAACCTGGTCGCCGCGTGTAACGGAAGCCCGCCGGTTTCGCGGCGTGCCGTGCTGACGTTGTATCCGCACTGCGCGCCGAAAATCGGTATGCCCGTTGAGGGTCCGCCTCTGAACGAGGCCGGCGTGCTGATGAGCGGCTTCGTCGAGCGCATCGGTGACTCGGTGGCGCTGGTGTCCGGGGACGGTTCGGCGCACGATCCGGACCTGTTGATGGTCGAGGCGCTGGACGCGATGGTGCTCGCCGCCGGCGCGGACGCGTCGTCGTCGGAGATCTCGATCGCCGTGCCGGCGTATTGGAAACCGGCGACCGTGCAGTCGCTGCGCAACGCCCTGCGGACCCATGTGGGCTTCGTGCGAAGCGGCATGGCGCCGCGCGTGGTTTCCGACGCCGTCGCGGCATTGACCGCGGCGAACGCCGAACTGTGTTTCGCGGCAACCGGTGTGGTCGGATTGCTCGACTTCGGTGGCAGCGGCACCTCGGCTACGCTGATGAACCTCGGCGATGACTGCGAACCGGTCAGTCCCACAATGCGATTCCCGGAGTTCTCCGGCGACGAGATCGACCAGGCGTTGTTGCTGCGTGTCTTCGAGGAGCTCGGGCACGGCAGCGGCCTGGACCCGGGCAGCACCGCGGCGATGGGGCAGCTGGGCCGGCTCAGGGAGCAGTGCCGCGCGGCCAAGGAGAGGCTGTCCACCGAGATGGTGACCGAGATCGCCGCCGAACTCGGGGGACGCCGGTGCACGATGCGGCTGAGCCGCGAGGAGCTGGGCGACCTGATACAGGACCGCCTGACGGGCTTCATCTATGCGCTCGACGACATGCTGGTGCGCAACAACAGGAGTTGGGCGGACCTTTCGGCGGTGGTTACCGTCGGCGGTGGAGCAAGCATTCCGCTCGTCACGGAACGCCTTTCGGTGCACTCCCGCAGGCCGGTCGTGTCGCCGGCGCAGCCCGCCTTCGCGGCCGCCTGCGGGGCGTTGATGCTGGCGTCGCGCGGGGAGGAACTCGACTTTCGCACGCGCACATCCGTTGGCCTGCTCGCCGCCGCGGCCGACTGCTGCGAAGTCGTCGACCTGGGGTGCGGCGACGTGCTGGTGATCGACGACGAGGCCATGACGGACCGCGAATTGGCTTGGTCGCAAACCGAATACCCCGGCGACGTCCGATTGCCGTACACGCCGGAGGCCTACGACGAGGATGGCGCCGCGGGCTGGTCGATGCGCCTCAACCTGATCGACGAGCCCAAAGCACGGCCGTGGCGACGGGTCCGGCTGTCCCAGTTCATCATCGGAACCTGCGCGCTGGTGGCCATGACGGCGATCGGTGGGGTGGCCTACACATTGACCGCCATCGAGAACCGCCAGGCCCCGCCCGCGCCCAGCGTGGCGCCGCGCCCGGTGCCGCCACCCCGCGCGGTGGTGCCGACG
>NZ_VMQU01000111.1 GCF_007714205.1 Mycobacterium helveticum
TTTTCCCTTGCACGAAGGGCATTTCCGTGTCACGACACAGCCATCACCCACATCAGGCTGAAAAATCAGGGTCAGAAGAAACGCTGGATTCCGGGCATCGCCGACGGGACGTTGACGATGGCGTTCGCGATCACCGAGCCGGACGCCGGGTCGAACTCGCACAAGATCACCACCACCGCCCGCCGCGACGGCGACGACTGGATCCTCAAGGGGCAGAAGGTCTACATCTCCGGGATCGACCAGGCGCAGGCCGTGCTGGTCGTGAGTCGCACCGAGGAGGCCAAGACCGGCAAGCTGCGGCCCGCGCTGTTCGTGGTGCCCACCGATGCGCCGGGATTCACCTACACCGCAATCGACATGGAGTTGATCAGCCCCGAGCGGCAGTTCCAGGTCTTCCTCGACGACGTCCGACTGCCCGCCGACGCGCTGGTCGGGGCCGAGGACGCCGCGATCGCGCAGCTTTTCGCGGGCCTGAACCCCGAACGCATCATGGGCGCGGCCAGCGCGGTGGGGATGGGCCGGTTCGCCCTGAAAAAGGCCGCCGACTACGTCAAGACCCGCCAGGTCTGGGGCACGCCGATCGGCGCGCACCAGGGCCTGTCGCATCCGTTGGCGCAGTGCCACATCGAGGTGGAGCTCGCCAAGGTGATGATGCAAAAAGCCGCCACGCTCTACGACGCCGGCGACGACATCGGCGCGGCCGAGGCCGCCAACATGGCCAAGTACGCCGCGGCCGAGGCCGCCACCCGCTCGGTCGACCAGGCCGTGCAGTCGATGGGCGGCAACGGGCTGACCAAGGAGTACGGCGTCGCCGCCATGCTGGCCTCGGCCCGGCTGGGCCGGATCGCCCCGGTCAGCCGCGAGATGGTGCTGAACTTCGTCGCGCAGACCTCGCTGGGCCTGCCCCGAAGCTACTGAAGCCCCGCCGATGGATCCCGTGGTCGAATTCACCGGTCCGGCAGAGACCGGAGGGCCATTCGCGAGGCTGACTCTCAACTCTCCGCACAACCGCAACGCGCTATCGGCCACCCTCGTCAGTCAGTTGCATCAGGGGCTGCGTACGGCCGCGGCGGACCCGGCCGTGCGGCTGGTGGTGCTCGGGCACGCCGGCGGCACCTTCTGCGCCGGGGCCGACCTGAGTGAGGCCGGCGGCGGCGACCCACGTGGCGATCGCGAGCGCGGCGCAGCCGGGCGAAGCGGGTCGCCACCGTCGGCACGTGGCGATCGCGAGCGCGGCGCAGCCGGGCGAAGCGGGTCGCCACCGTCGGCGTACGACATGGCCGTCGCCCGGGCCCGCGAAATGACGGCGTTGATGCGGGCCATCGTCGCCTCGCCGCTGCCGGTGATCGCCGCCGTCGACGGGCACGTCCGGGCCGGCGGTTTCGGCCTCGTCGGCGCCTGCGACATCGTGGTCGCCGGCCCGCGCAGCACGTTCGCGCTGACCGAGGCGCGCATCGGCGTCGCGCCCGCGATCATCTCGCTGACGTTGCTGCCGAAGATGTCGGCGCGGGCCGCCGCCCGCTACTACCTCACCGGCGCGACGTTCCATGCCGCCGAAGCCGCGGAGATGGGGCTGGTCACGATGGCCGTCGATGACGTGGACGCCGCGGTGGCGGGGCTGATCGCCGACATCGGGCGCGCTTCCCCGCAGGGCCTTGCCGCATCCAAGGCGCTGACCACGGCCGCGGTGCTGGACGGCTTCGACCGCGACGCCGAGCGGCTCGGCGAAGAGTCGGCGCGGCTGTTCGTCTCCGAGGAGGCGCGCGAAGGCATGCTGGCGTTCCTGCAGAAGCGCCCGCCCAGCTGGGCGAATTCGCCAGACGCCTGACAGCGACGGTGCTCCCGCCCGTCCGCGACCGGGCACGCACGGGCGAGAAAGTTGCAGTTTCGCCAACCCTCTTGCAGCAAAACCTGGACGTCGTAGGCTCGTGGTGATGAGCAACCCGGCGCAACGCGACGCGAAGGACACGCGCGACGAATCGTCGCGCGCGGCCGACACCGATCGCATCCAGATCGCGCAGTTGCTGGCCTACGCGGCCGAACAGGGCCGGCTGCAACTCAAGGACTACGAAGAGCGCCTGAGCAAGGCGTACGCGGCGACCACCTACGAGGAGCTGGATCAGCTGCGCGCCGACCTCCAGGGTTGCTCGACGGTCAACCCGCGCCGGGGCGGCACCCCCAACCCGGCGCCCTCCACGCTGCTGCTGGCGCTGGTGAGCGGCTTCGAACGACGCGGCCGATGGAACGTGCCCAGGAAGCTGACCACCTTCACCCTGTGCGGCAACGGGGTGCTGGACCTGCGCTACGCCGACTTCACCTCGACCGAGGTCGAGATCCACGCCGTGTCGATCATGGGCATGCAGAACATCCTGCTGCCGCCGGAGGTGAACGTCGAGATCCACGGCCGCGGCGTGATGGGGGGCTTCGACCGGGCCGTCGTGGGCCAGGGCACCCCCGGGGCGCCGACGGTCCACATCCACGGCTTCTCCCTGTGGGGCGGCGTGGGTATCAAGCGCAAGGCCCGCAGCCGACGCCCCTAGCCCTGACCGTCAGCGGCGACGCCGGGACCGTAGGTAGTCACCCACCACGGCCGCGCCCAGCCCGTCGACGTCGGGCACCACGACCCGCCCCTCGACCCGCCGGGCGACCTGGTCGATGAACCGCGCCAGGCCGGGGTCGCTACCCAACCGGAAGATCGTCACCTGCGCACCGAGGCGGGCGATGTCGTCGAACCCGCGCACGGTCGCCGCGATGGTCCGCGGATGCGGCGGGTAATCGAAAAACACAGCAGAACCCGCATCCCCGTCGAAGTCCTCCAGGTGGGCGGTCGGCTCGCCGTCGGTCACCACCAGAACGACGGGCTGCGCGTTGGGATGCCGCCGCAGGTGCCGCCCCGCCAGCGCCAGCGCGTGGTGCAGGTTGGTGCCCTGCTCGTAGACTCCCTCGAGGCCCGTGAGCTCGGCGGCCGTCACCGTCCGGGCGTAGCGGCCGAAGGCGACGATCTGCAACGCATCCGCGCGGAATCGGGTGCATACCAGGTGATTGAGCGCCAGCGCCGTCTGCTTCATCGGCAGCCACCGGTTCTCCATCACCATCGAGAACGAGGTGTCGACCAGCAGCGCCACCGCGGCCTGGGTTCGGGCCTCGGTCTCGGACACCTCGACGTCGTCGACGGTGATGCGAATCGGGCCGGACGGGCCGTCCAGCGTCGCCGTCCCCGCCTCGCGCAGCACGGCGTTGGTCAGCGTGCGCGAGATGTTCCACGGCTCGGTGTCGCCGAACTGCCAGGGCCGGGTCGCGCCGGTCAGCTCCCCGGCCGCACCCGCGCGGCGCAGCTCACGCTCACCACGTCGACCCGAAAGTTGTTGGGCTACATCGCGTAACGCCGTCTCGCCGAGCCTGCGCATGGCCTTCGGCGAGAGCCGCCACTGGCCGTCGGAACCGCGGTCCAGGAAGCCCTGGTTGACCAGGGCGCGTTCCAGTTCGGCGAGGGTTCGGGCGTCGATGGCGGCCTGGTCGCCGAGCTGGCGGGCCAGCGCGTCGAGATCGACGTCGTCCATGGTGGCGCCCGGGTAGCTCTGCGACAGCTGCTCGGCCAGTTGCTCGAGTTCGGCGATGTCGGCCAGCGCCTGAGTGCCCTCGCCCATGCCGAACGGGTTGTCCCCGGAGAACTGCTCGGACCCGCTCCAGTCTTCACCCGGCCGCGCGGCCTGCAGATGGGCATCGAGCCGGTCCAATGCCTGCATCAGCGCCGGGGACCCGAACGCCTGCTGCGCCAAGGCATCCAGTTCGGCGCGCTGGTCCGGGCTCAGGCTGTTGCGGAAACGCTGCGCGGCGGCGGCGCGTTTGGCCAGCGAATCCAGCAACTCGTCGACGTTGCGCGGGTTATCCGGGAAGAACTCGCCGTGCTTGGCCATGAAGTTCTGGAAGTCTTCGGGCGTGTCCGCGCCGCGGGCGTGCTTGTCCAGCAGCCCGTTGAGGTCGTCCAGCATGTCTTTGACCCGCTGGCGGTCCTCGTCGGTGGCGCCCTCCAGCGCCTGCTTCATGCCGGCGAAACGCTGATCGAGCATCTCGCGGCCTAGCAGATCCTTGATCTGCTGGTACTTTTCGCGCGCCTCGCCGCTGCGCCAGTTGTAGTCGGACAGCTCCTGGACGGCCTTGGCCGGCGACGACGGCAACGCGTCCAGTTGCAGTTCGCCGAAGCGCGCGTCGTCGTCGAGCGCACGTGCCAGCGCCTTGCGCTCGGCCAGCACGGCCTCGTCGAGCAGCTCCTTGATCTGCTGCAAGGTTCCATCCAAGTTGTTGCGGCGCAACAACTCCCGCCTGCGCCGGTTCGCCTCGGCCGCCAGCCGGTCGGCCCCGGGCATGTTCTTGGTGCCGCGGCGCAGCAGTTCGGACAGCGCGCGGCGCGGCGAGGTGCCGGCCATGACGTCCTCACCGATCTGCTCGAGCGCCTCGCGCAGGTCCACCGGCGGAGCCAGGGGGTCGGGCCCCCCGGTGTACGCCGAGTAACGAAGCGAGTGCCCCCTGATCGGTTCAGCCATAAACGGTTTGGCCCTCCCCGGACATCTTGTCGATGCGCTTGGCCAGATACAGCGCCTCCAGCGCCAGCTCCAGCGCCGCGGCGCGCTCGCCCTCGGATTCGGCGCCGAGCTTGGTGGCGATCTTGTCCACGACGGGCAGCCCCGGCACAGCGGCCAGCACGTCCTTGGCCGACACTCGCTCGCCCGTCGTCACCGCCGAACCCGCCTCGACCGCGGCCACCAGCGAGCCGACGTCGATACCGCCCAGCACCCGCGACGCGGTGTCGGCGGTCGCGCGCCGCAGCAGGTGCTCGAGCACGGCCTGTTCGCGGCCCTCCTCACCGGACTCGAATTCCAGCTTGCCGCGCAGGACGTCGATCACCGTGCCCAGGTCGACGACGCGGGCCACCGGGTCGGTCTCCCCCAGCACCGCACCGCGATGACGGGCGGCGGCAGCCACCGTCTCGGCCGCCGCGATCGCGAACCGCGCCGACACCCCCGACCGCTGGTCGACCGAGTTGGACTCGCGCAGGTAGCGGGCGAAGCGCGCGATCACCTGCATCAGGTAGTCGGGCACCTGGGCGCTCAGATGCGCCTCCTGGGCGATCACGCCCATCTCCGCGTCGAGCTCACGCGGGTAGTGGGTGCGGATCTCGGCGCCGAACCGGTCTTTGAGCGGGGTGATGATGCGCCCGCGGTTGGTGTAGTCCTCGGGGTTGGCGCTGGCCACCACCAGCACGTCCAGCGGCAGGCGCAGCGTGTAGCCGCGAACCTGGATGTCGCGTTCCTCCATGACGTTGAGCATCGACACCTGGATCCGCTCGGCCAGGTCGGGCAGTTCGTTGACCGCCACGATGCCGCGATGTGCCCGCGGGATGAGGCCGTAGGCGATGGTCTCCGGGTCCCCGAGGCTGCGGCCCTCGGCGACCTTGATCGGGTCGATGTCGCCCACCAGGTCGGCGACGCTGGTGTCGGGGGTGGCCAGTTTCTCGGTGTAGCGCTCGCTGCGGTGTTTCCACTCGATCGGCAGGGCGTCACCCAACTCGTCGGCCCGCCGGATGGATTCCGGCGTGATCGGCGTGTAGGGGTGCTCACCCAGTTCGGCCCCGGCGATCACCGGCGTCCACTCGTCGAGCAGGCCGACCAGCGCCCGCAGCAGCCGGGTCTTGCCCTGGCCGCGTTCGCCGAGCAGGACGATGTCGTGTCCGGCGATCAGCGCACGCTCTAACTGCGGTAATACGGTGTCCTCGAAACCCAGGATGCCCGGCCAGACCTCGCTGATATCCGAGCCGGCGGCCAGCGCGGTCAGCAAATTCTCCCGGATTTCTTGCTTGACACCCCGTTCACGATGACCGGCGGCACGCAATTCGCCGACCGTGCGGGGCAGGTTGCTCGGTGCAGTCACCACTCCACGCTACGACGCGCGGCGACGTGCGTCATCCGATACCGCCCCGGGGGGATCCGCAGACCCTTGAGGACGCACGGCTCAGTGCGCGAAATGCCGGGCTCCGGTGAGGTATACGGTGACGCCGGCCTTGGCTGCCGCTTCGGTGACCTCGTCGTCGCGGACCGATCCGCCCGGATGCACTATTGCCTTCACGCCGGCGGCGGCCAGGGTCTCGAGCCCGTCGGGGAACGGGAAGAACGCGTCGGAGGCCGCGACCGCGCCGCGGACCCGGTCGCCGCCGCGCGCATTCCCTCTTTCAATAGCCAGCCGGGCCGCGTCGACGCGGTTGACCTGGCCCATGCCGACCCCGACGGTCGCGCCGTCGGCCGCGATCACGATCGCGTTCGACTTGACCGCACGGCAGGTCCGCCAGGCGAAGAGCAGATCGGTCAACGTAGCCGGGTCGGCCGGCGATCCAGTCGCCAGGGTCCAGTTCACCGGGTTGTCACCGTGGGCGTCGAGTTCGTCGCGCTGCTGCATCAGCAGACCCCCGCTCACCGGTCGCAGCTCAACGCCGCCGGTCAACGGCTCGGAGGCCACCAGTACGCGGATGTTCTTCTTGCGCGTCAGCACATCGACGGCACCGGGCGCGTAAGCGGGCGCAACGATCACCTCGGTGAAGATGGTGCTCACAAACTCCGCCATCTCGACGCTCACCTCGGTGTTCGCCGCGATGACTCCCCCGAACGCGCTCAGCGGATCGCACTCGTGGGCCTTGCGATGGGCGTCGGCGACCGACACCGACGAGACGGCGATGCCACAGGGGTTGGCGTGCTTGATGATTGCCACGCAGATCTGCTCGTGGTCGAAGGCGGCCCGCCATGCCGCGTCCGCATCGGTGAAGTTGTTGTAGGACATCTCTTTTCCGTGCAGCTGCTCCGCCTGCGCCAGGCCCGGCCACGCGCCGGGATCGGCGTAGAGCGCCGCCTGCTGATGCGGGTTCTCGCCGTAGCGCAGCATCGCCGAGCGGCGCCAGCCGCGGCCGAACCACTCGGGGAACACGGTGGGCGGATGCTCGGGCGCCAGCGTCGACTGCATCCAGCTCGCGACCGCGATGTCGTATTCCGCGGTGTGCTGAAATGCCAGTGTCGCCAGCTTCTTGCGCTCGCCCAGGGTGAATCCGCCGTGCCGGACCGCGGCGAGCACGCCGTCGTACCCGAGTGGGTCGGTGACCACCGCCACGCTGGGATGGTTTTTCGCGGCGGCGCGCACCATCGACGGCCCGCCGATGTCGATCTGCTCGACGCATTCGTCGACGCTCGCGCCGGATTCGACGGTTTCGCTGAACGGGTAGAGGTTGACGACGACCAGTTCGAAGGCCGCGATCCCGAGCTGCTCGAGGGCGGCGGCGTGCTCGGACTTGCGCAGATCGGCCAGCAGGCCGGCGTGCACCCGCGGATGCAACGTCTTGACCCTGCCGTCGAGCACCTCGGGAAACCCGGTCAATTCCTCGACGCGTGTCACCGGGATCCCATTGTCGCCGATGGTCTTTGCCGTGGACCCGGTGGAGACGATCTCTACGCCCGCCGCGGTCAGACCCCGGGCAAGCTCTACGAGCCCGGTCTTGTCGTAGACGCTGATCAGCGCGCGGCGGATCGGCCTTCTCGCCGTTTCCCGCCAGTCGTCGGTGCTCATCCCAGGATCGCCTTTCGTCCGATCGTTGCCTGTCGCCCGGTCAAAGTCATGCCACCGGTTGCGATCGCGGCCACCACGTCCACCAAGAGCAGCCGCTCGGTGACTTTGATGCGTTCGTGCAACGTCTGTTCGTCGTCGCCGTCGAGTACCGGGACGGCGTGCTGCGCCAGGATCGGCCCGGTGTCCGTCCCGGCATCCACCAGGTGCACCGTAGCGCCTGTGACCTTCACGCCGTAAGCCAACGCGTCGGCCACGCCGTGCGCACCGGGAAACGCCGGCAGCAGCGCGGGATGCGTGTTGATGACACGGCCGTAGAAGCGTGAAAGAAACTGCGGCCCCAGGATTTTCATGAAGCCGGCCGACACGACGAGGTCGGGCGAGTGGGCGGTGGTGGCGTCGGTGATGGCGGTGTCCCATGCGTCGCGGCCGGGATGGTCGGCAAGCCGGGCGACGAATGCCGGTACCGGCGCCGCTGTGGCGATATCGACCGCGGGGCAGTCACGGTCGGCGCCGACGGCGACCACCCGGGCGGGGTAGTCGCCGGTGGCGGCCTCGAGCAGGGACGCCAGCAGCGAACCGGTGCCCGAAGCCAGCACCACCACTCGCGCCGGTGCGCTCGGGGGCACGCGGAGCGGTTCAAGCACACGCAGAGCCTAGTCGGACGACGATGCCGGCCGTGCATCAGCACGGCCGGAGGAGGAGCCCGACAATCCCACCCCGTCGGACGACGATGCCGGCCGTGCATCAGCACGGCCGGAGGAGGAGCCCGACAATCCCACCCCGTCGGACGACGATGCCGGCCGTGCATCAGTACGGCTGATGTCCGGGCTCTTCGGGCGGTGCCACGTCGGTGTCCACCGCCTCGAGGGAGTCGGTGGAGTCGACAGAGCCCGCAGGCGCCACGGACCTGCCCTCCTCGACGCAGTCCGCGGCCGGGCCCTCGCTCTCGACGAGAAGCCCTGCGAAATCGGCCGGTTCAGCGGCCGTTTGGGCAGGCACGGGTTTGGGTTTGGCCCGCCGGGGCCGACGCCGGACGCCGCCGGCCAGCACGACCGTGATCCAGCCAACGACCGTGAACCAGAAGAGCACACCGATCGCCAGCGTGCCCTGGTCCACGCCGACCCCGCCGAAGTTGCCCAGCCGACCACTCGCGCCCAAGGCCAGCAAGGACATCACCGAAGTCCCCGCGATCGAGGCGACCAGCAGCTTGGCCGTCGCCGGGACCAGGGGCAGCGCATGCCGGGCGCACTGCTGGCCGACCGCCACGCCCGACGAGGCACCGATGATGAGCAGTGCCACCCATACCGGCCCGAGCGGCGGGGTGGGGGCCGCGGCCAGGATCGGCAACGCCGGGATGTCGCCGCCGAAGACGGTGAACGAACTGAACGTCGCGAAGCCGAGATGGGCACTGGACCCCACCGCGACCGCCGACGTCCCGACGATGACGTTGGGCGCGTACAACACCGACAGCGCGGTGAGGTTGAACTGCCCCCATATCGAATCGGTGATGCCGTAGAGCTCTTGCATCGTGGCCCAGTGCACAACCAGTGAACCCGCCGTCACCAGGCCGGACAGCCCGACCAGCGCCAGCACACCGGCCGCGGCCGCGCGCAGGGAGTCACCCAGCCACGGCGGCAGCGAGGAGACCGCCGACACCCGTGGGCCCACACGGGACCACACGCCGATCGCCGCACCGATGGCGTGCACCACCAGCACACTGACGAACGCGCGCAGCGCGTTGGGCGTCTCCAGCTCGGTGAGCACCGTCGACGCATCGTGGATCACCGCCAGCGCGATCGCCGCCATCAACAGGGGGCCGCCGAGCGCCGAGGCGACAACCCAGCGAACCACCAGCCACGACGAGTACGGAGATGTCGCCCGTGCCGTGCTGCGCGCGGTGCCCCAGACCATCAGCAGCACGGGCAACAGCGGCATCACGCCCAGCTCGTGCCCGCCGATGAAAACCGGTACCTGGTGAACGCCGAGCCACATGCTGGCGATGGCGCCCGGGGCGCCCGTCATGTCGCTGTTGGCGATCAGCAACTCGAGCAGCGTGAGGGCGGCGATGACGCCCAGCGCCACCACACCGGGTTCGAACGCGACCCTGAGAAGGTCACGCCCCTGACGGGCGCCCGCCGCCCGATAGTCCTCCACCCGTGTCACTCTGGGCGCACGTGCCCGACTAAGCGCGAGAACGCGCGGTCAGCCCGACGCCGGGCCAGAGGATGACGACGGCGACTGCTGCTGCCCCTGGTCGGGGGAT
Source organism: Mycobacterium helveticum (assembly GCF_007714205.1). Classification (GTDB taxonomy): domain Bacteria; phylum Actinomycetota; class Actinomycetes; order Mycobacteriales; family Mycobacteriaceae; genus Mycobacterium; species Mycobacterium helveticum. The sequence continues at coordinate 9,869 of NZ_VMQU01000111.1, forward strand.
TGCTGATCCCCGCCTTGGGAGGAGTAGTCGCCCGGGGCCGCCCCTCCCCGGGATCCGGCGCCCTCCGCACCGGCCATGGGCGGCGGGCTGAAGCTGGGAAAACCGGTCGGTGGCGTGGACGGACCCTGCGGCGCCGCGGGTGGGGCACTGAAGGAACCGGATCCACCGGTCGACGCGCTCTGGGTGGGACTCTGGCTCGGCGAGTAACCCGCGCCGTATTGCTGCGATCCGTACCCGGGGGGCTGCTGGGGGCTGTGCGACTGGGCTCCGCCATGCTGGTGCGCACCCGGCTGACCGTAGTACCCGCCGGGCGGCTGCTGCGCGCCGTATTGCCCGTACGGGTCGTACTGGCCGTACGGGCCGTACTGCGCGTACGGGTCGTACTTGGGCCGCGGCGTCGGTGCGGTGACCACGCCCGCCTCCAGCAGGACCGCGAGGACCGCGGCGATCGCCTGCAGCGCGCTGCACGCCAGCAGGGGCCACAGGGCCCAGCCGATCTCGTAGCCGGCGGGCGTGTTGATCATCTCGGTGATCACGATCAGCGCACCCAGCACGGCGATCACGGCGACCACGCCCAGGTTTCGCTTCGCCTTGGGCAGCAGGGACACCGCGGCGAGCAGCGCGGCCAGCACCGACACGTCGACCGCGTAACCGGCGTCGCCGGCGCGTCCGCCCGCACTCGGACCGAGTTCGGCGCCGATGATGAACGTGGGACCGAAGTTCAGCAGATAGACCGCCAGGCCGAGTCCCACGACCGCGATGGTGAGGTAGACCGGAAGCTTGTTGTGGTCATCGGTCTTGGCGAACGACGGTGTGGCGCCCGGGTAGGAGCCGCCGGGCTGCGTGGGCGGGTAACCGGGGCTACCGGGCGAGTAGGTCATGACTCCTCCTGTTGCTTCCAGTCCGTCGCGGCGCCAGGCCACTGCTGCAATGCGGCGCCGTGCCGGCGCCCTCATCAACGCCGATTGCCCTGCACTCGCATCGCCCCGCGGTCGATCAACCACGCTAGCGCACGTTCGGGTTGCTGCGCCGGTACGACCGGCCCGTCGTCACCACCGTCCGCTTGCCCTGCATAGGTAGAACACGTTCTAATTCTCGGCATGGATTACGGGCTTGTGCTTTTCACCAGCGACCGCGGCATTTCCCCGGCGGCGGCCGCCAAGCTGGCCGACGACCACAATTTTCGGACGTTCTACGTGCCGGAACACACTCACATCCCGGTCAAGCGCGAGGCGGCTCACCCGACGACCGGCGACGAGTCACTGCCCGACGACCGCTATATGCGCACGCTGGACCCGTGGGTGAGTCTGGGCGCCGCGTGCGCGGTGACCTCGCGGGTGCGCCTGTCGACCGCGGTCGCGTTGCCCGTCGAGCACGACCCGATCACGCTGGCGAAGAGCATCGCCACCCTCGACCACCTGTCCGGCGGCCGGGTCAGCCTGGGCGTCGGGTTCGGCTGGAACACCGACGAACTCGCCGACCACGGCGTGCCCCCCGGGCGGCGGCGCACCATGCTGCGCGAATACGTCGAGGCGATGCGGGCGCTGTGGACGCAGGAAGAGGCCGCCTACGACGGCGAGTTCGTCCAATTCGGGCCCAGCTGGGCCTGGCCCAAGCCGGTGCAGCCGCACATTCCGGTGCTGGTGGGCGCCGCGGGCACCGCGAAGAACTTCACGTGGATCGCGCGCAGCGCCGACGGCTGGATCACCACGCCCCGCGACTTCGACATCGACGGCCCGGTCAAGCAGCTGCAGGACATCTGGGCGGCCGCCGGCCGCGACGGTGCCCCGCAGATCGTGGCGCTGGACTTCAAGCCGGTGCCCGAGAAACTGGCGCACTGGGCCGAACTCGGGGTCACCGAGGTGCTGTTCGGCCTGCCCGACCGCCCCGACGACGAGGTCACCGCCTACGTGGAGCGGCTGGCCGGCAAGCTCGCCGCCCTGGTCTGACGTGGTCTGACGCGCGAGCCCGCGTCCAGACGTAAACCGGCGCGAACCCGCCCGGCGTGCCGTGTGCGTGGTGTATGTGTCGCGTCGCGCCCGGCGCCGCGGTCTGGGGCCGCGTCAGGCGAGGGTGCAGCGGTTGCCGTAGTCGAAGGAGCGCACCCGCACCTCGCGCCCCAGCGGGTCGCCGTCGATGAGCAGCGCGATCAGTTCCTCGTCCTCGGTGGTGGACAGGAACCGGCTGCCGTCGTCGAGCCGGCCGACGATGATGCCGGTCGGGCGCCCGTCGTCGCGGCGGACCGTGTAGGTCTCGACGATGCCGCGACCGTCGGCGTTCTCGCTCACCGGCTGGGTCGGCCACGCGGCGACCTGCGCCTGCAACTGCGCGTTGCGGTCCGGCGTCCACGGGACCGGGGTGGTGGAGTAGACGCCGACGGAGTACTTGCTCAGGATGCCGCCGTTGGCACCGACGAGACCGAACCGGCCCGGCATCTTCCGCATCTGGGCGACGGTCTCGGCGACCGCGTGCATCGAGTAGTTGTTGCCGGCGCCGCCGAAGAACGGCAGGCCGCCGGTCAGGGTCAGGCCGCGAGGATCGTCGGGCGCGATGCCCATGCCGTCGCAGATGTTGAACACCGGCACCGGAAAGCAGCTGTACAGATCGAAGGTGGCGACGTCGTCGACGCCGATGCCGGCCATCGCGAGCGCCTCGCGCACCGCCAGGACGGCCGACGGGGAGCGACCGAGGTCCGGGCGGTCCAGCAGGGGTTGTTCCTCCAGGTCGGTGTGCCCGTGCAGGTAGACCCAGTTGTCCCGGGGCACCCCCAGCCGCCGCGCCGCCTCCACCGACATCAGCAGCGCGGCCGCACCCTGGTTGACCTGATCGCGCGCGACCATCAGCCGCGGGTAGGGCTCGGCGATCATCCGGTTGCTCTCGCTCACGGTGACCAGTTCGTCGACGCTGCGCTCGACCGGCGCTGCGGCGAACGGGTTGTTGGCGGCGATCTTGGTGAACGGCGCGAACAGCTCGGCCATGGTTCGCCGGTACTCGACGGGCCCCTGCCCGGTGCCGGCCCGGCGGGCGTTCTCCAGCAGCGCGTACTGGATCGGCGCGCTGGTCAGACCGTGGATGACCGTGTAGCGCGAGATCAGCTTCTCGATGCCGTGGCCGCGGTCTTCCAGGTCGCCGTCCACGGTCTCGGTGAAGTCCGGTTTGCTGTCGGACCGCGCGAAGTGCCGCAACGTGGACGTCGCGTCGGACCCGAAGACCAGGGCGACGTGCGAACGGCCCGCGGCGATCTCGGCGGCCAGCTCGCTGATCAGATGCTGCGGCCCCTGGCCGCCGACGACCTCGAGGACCGCCCGAGCCGGCCGCGCGCCGATGCGGCCGGCCACCGACCGCGGGTAGTTGTTCGACCGCCCCAGCACGGCCTTGGCGACCGGCCCGGAGATTTCGAACTGGCGCACACCGGCCACGGTGTCCACGGCCGCGGCCACCGCGTCGAGGTCGCCGCATGAGTCGACGAGGGCGGCGCGGGCCGCGGCGGCGGCCAGTTCGACCGGCGACATCGCCCGGTAGCCGGGGCCGTCGATGCGCTCGGCGGACTGGCCGACCCCCACGACGACGGGCGTGTGCGGATCGAGATTCATAGCGTAACTATCTACCGCACGACGGTGCGGGGTGCACACCCGGGCCGCCGGTCCGCGACGCTACAGGCCGCTCAGGATCTCGCGGGCCAGCGCCGCGGTCTCCGACGGGGTCTTGCCGACCTTGACGCCGGCCGCCTCGAGGGCCTCCTTCTTGGCCGCCGCGGTGCCCGAGGAGCCGGACACGATCGCCCCGGCATGGCCCATGGTCTTGCCTTCCGGGGCGGTGAAGCCCGCGACATAGCCGACGACCGGCTTGGACACGTGGGCCTTGATGTAGTCGGCCGCACGCTCCTCCGCATCGCCGCCGATCTCACCGATCATCACGATGATCTTGGTCTCGGGGTCCTTCTCGAAAGCCTCGATGGCGTCGATGTGGGTGGTGCCGATCACGGGGTCGCCGCCGATGCCGATGGCCGTCGAAAAGCCGAGATCGCGCAGCTCGTACATCATCTGGTAGGTCAGCGTCCCGGATTTGGACACCAGCCCGACGGGGCCGGATCCGGTGATGGTGGCCGGGGTGATGCCCGCCAACGCCTCGCCCGGCGTGATGATGCCCGGGCAGTTCGGTCCGATGATCCGCGTCTTCTCACCCTTGTCCAGGTTGTACGCCCACGCGTAGGCGGTGTCCTGGACGGGGATCCCCTCGGTGATGACCACCAGCAGCGGAATCTGGGCGTCGATGGCCTCGATGATCGCGTCCTTGGCGAACTTCGGCGGCACGAAGACGACGGACACGTCGGCGCCGGTCTTCTTCATCGCCTCCTCGACGGTGCCGAACACCGGCAACTCGACGTCGTTACCGCCGGCGTCCTTGTGCGACACCGTGGTTCCCGCCTTGCGGGCGTTGACGCCGCCCACCACCTGGGTTCCCGCCCTCAGCATGAGCGCGGTGTGCTTGGTGCCCTCGCCACCGGTGATGCCCTGGACGATCACCTTGGAATCCTTGTTCAGGAAGATCGACATGATTGGCTCCCTTACTTGTTCGCCAGCTCGGCGGCTTTGTCGGCGCCGGCGTCCATGGTCTCGGCCTGGATCACGAGCGGGTGGTTGGCCTCGGCCAGAATGCGGCGGCCCTCGTCGACGTTGTTGCCGTCGAGGCGCACCACCAACGGCTTGTCGGCCTCGTCGCCGAGGATCTCCAGCGCCTTGACGATCCCGGTGGCCACCGCGTCGCACGAGGTGATGCCACCGAAGACGTTCACGAACACGCTCTTGACCTGGGCGTCGTTGAGGATCACGTCCAGCCCGGCGGCCATCACCTCGGCCGAGGCGCCGCCGCCGATGTCGAGGAAGTTGGCGGGCTTGACGCCGCCGTGCTTCTCGCCGGCGTAGGCGGTTACGTCCAGCGTCGACATGACCAGGCCCGCGCCGTTGCCGATGATGCCGACCTGGCCGTCGAGCTTGACGTAGTTGAGGTCGTGCTCCTTGGCCTTGAGCTCGAGCGGATCGGTGGACGCGCGGTCCTCGAACTCGGCGTGCTCGGGGTGGCGGAAGTCGGCGTTGGCGTCCAGGGTGACCTTGCCGTCCAGCGCCAGGATCCGGGCCGGGTCGTCCTCGCCGCGCGAGGGGGTGCGTACCAGCGGGTTGACCTCGACCAGGGTGGCGTCCTCGGCGACGAAGAGCTCCCACAGCTTGGAGATGGTGACCGCGGCGGCGTCGAGCACCTCGGCCGGCAGGTGCCCCTGCTCGGCGATGGAGCGCGCGAACGCGAGGTCGACCCCCTTGACGGCGTCCACCGGGACCTTGGCCAGCCGCTCGGGCTTGGTGGCGGCGACCTCTTCGATCTCCATGCCGCCCTCGACCGAGCACATCGCCAGATACGTGCGGTTGGCCCGGTCCAGCAGGAAGGAGATGTAGTACTCCTCGGCGATGTCGCTGGCCTCGGCGACCAGCAGCTTCTTGACGATGTGGCCCTTGATGTCCAGGCCCAGGATGTTCTTGGCGTGCTCGTAGGCGTCCTCGGGCGTCGCGGCGTACTTCACCCCGCCGGCCTTCCCGCGGCCACCGACCTTCACCTGGGCTTTGACCATCACCGGGTGACCGATTTCGGTCGCGATAGTCTTGGCACCCTCGGCGGTGTCGGTCACCCGACCCGGCGTGGTCGGTACGTTGTGTTTGGCGAAAAGTTCTTTGGCTTGATACTCGAAAAGGTCCATGGGCTCACTGTCTTTGCTCGGCTTGCTGCTAGGCCTGTCCGTCGGCGGTAGCCGAATCGGCAACGCGCACGGTGGCAACGCGCACGGAGGCACTGTATCCACACCCCAAACGGGACCTGACGCCGCGTCCACCGATGTGGCGCAGGTCACGGCCTTTTCGGCCGCAGCCCCGAAGGTGAGCCAGATCACAAAATGAGGCGGATCGTGTCGCGAGGTTGCCAGTGGCTTCCGTCAACGGATAACGTCCGGGGGTCCAGATAACGTTATGGTCACGATACGAGGACGTTCCAGCTTGTCCCAGCACCGTTTAGCTCGTACGCCCGCCGCAACGGCCTCAGGTAACACGCACCGCAGGGTGGATCCACATCGCAACGAAGTGACCGAAATCCTGCCGCTCGACGGCTTCGACTTCGAGGCCCTGGATTTCGCCGACGACTTCGGAGACCTCGCCGAACTGGATTTCCGCGACGACTCCGCCTTCGACAACGGAGCGCGTGTCCTGCTGGCGCCCGAACTCGACGATCTCGACGCGAGCGACGACCTGAGCCCGCTGTTGCTCGCCGCCCCCCGCCGGCTTGACCTCCGGGTGCACATCGAACCCGGCGCCGAGATCAGGCACGTCCTGCGCCCCGAGGACCCCGACGCCACCCAGGTGATCCCGCTGGCGCGCCGCGGCGGCCAGCACCGCAAGCAACCCACCAGCGCGGCCCGGGGCCGCCTGCTCATCTCGGCGATGGCCGCCGGCGCGGCCGCCGCGGCGGCGCACACCGCGACCAGCCAGGCGGACACCCCCAGGACCACGGCCGTGCTCACCGCCAACGCGTCGTCGCTCACCGGCGGGGCCGGGGCCGGCACCACCCGGGGAGCGCAGGTGATCGCCGTGCAGCCCGCGGCAAACGTCGCCGTCCACAACGAAGAACTCGCCAAAGGCGTTGCCTTCGCCAATGATCGCGCCCAACGCGAGGCGCGGTTGCAGCAGCCGCTCTACGTGATGCCGACGAGAGGCATATTCACCTCCAACTTCGGGTACCGCTGGGGAGTGCTGCACGCCGGAATCGACATCGCCAACTCGATCGGAACGCCCATCTTCGCCGTCTCCGACGGCGTCGTCGTCGAGGCCGGCCCGGCGGCCGGCTACGGCGCGCTGGTCAAGCTGCGCCACGCCGACGGCACGGTCACGCTCTACGGTCACATCAATTCGACGCTGGTCGGCGTCGGCCAGCGGGTGATGGCCGGCGACCAGATCGCCACCATGGGCAACCGGGGCAATTCGACCGGACCGCACCTGCATTTCGAGGTGCTGCAGGGCGGCAGCCAACGAATCGACCCGGTGCCGTGGCTGGCCAAGCGGGGCCTGAACCTGGCCAATTACACCGGTTGATCTGGTGAGCTCACCGAACGAACCCACCCGTCAGCGTCCAGCCGAGCCCGACGCACCGTCGTCGGACTCCGGGTCGCGGATCATCCGGCGTGCGCCCACCGGCCCGATACCCAGGGCACCGGGATCGCCCACCGGCCAGTTCGCCCCCCAACCGCCCCCGCCGTACCAGGCGGGGTCCGCCGCGGGGGGCCGGGCGGGATTTGCGGGTGCACCGGGCGATGCGCCCAGTGACCGGACCGCCGTCGCCGCGTGCGCGGTCAGCATCGTCAGCGGGTGGGCCACCTCGGTCGTGGCCACGGACCTGATCGCGGGCTGGTGGAGAACCGACCGGCTGTTCTGCATCGCGATCGCATTCCTCGCGCTGGTGTTCGCCGTCAGCACCGTCACCGGCGTGATCATGCTGCTGCAGCACCGGCCGCTCGGGCGGTACCTGATCGTGGCCGGCGCGGTCGTCGCGGTGCTCACCTATGGCGGCGTGTTCATCGCGGGCGCGCGCGTCGCGTGGATCGTGCATGCCCTCCCCCTGCTGCCGGTCGCCAGCGTGGTGCTGGCCATGCACCCGCGTACCAAGCACTGGCTGGAGGAATAGCCGCCCGCCGGTTTCCGCGAGCAGACGCCAAAAACCCCCCCCCCCCCCGCGGGGGGGGGGGGGGGGGGGGGGGGCGGCCCCGCCGCCCGGGGGGGGGGGGGGGGGGGGGGGGGGGGGGGGGGGGGGGGGGGGGGGGGGGGGGGGGGGGGGGGGGGGGGGG